>NZ_JACYVJ010000008.1:0-174477 GCF_014842235.1 Pseudomonas sp. CFBP 13710
CTGCGGTGTATCAGACAGACTGCGGCGCGCCCTTCGCGGCCACGGACCGCTCCTACGAAGCTTGCATGATCCCGTAGGAGCGGTCATCGGCCGCGAAGCAGGCGCCGCGGTGTCACTGTCACTCAGCAGCCGGTCAGGCGTTCCACGCGCGCTTCGTTGGGAAAGAACAACGGACGCAGGCGAACGCCAACGCTGTTGCCGATGAAGGCGGCGACCAGCCACAGCCAGCCATGCAGGCTGCCAGAGGCAATGCCGCTGAAATACGCACCGATGTTGCAGCCATAAGCCAGGCGCGACCCATAGCCCAGTAACAACCCGCCAATCACGGCCGCGATCAGTGACCGGCGCGGGATCTTCAAGCTGGGCGCGAAATGCCCGGCCAACCCCGCCGCCAGCAGTGCACCCAGCACGATACCGATGTCCATGACGCTGGTGATGTCCTCCCACACCGGCGCAGCCAGCGCCTTGGCGTTGGATGCGGTTTGCCAGAACGCCCAACTGCCCACGTCCACGCCCAACCCACTGGCCACTTTCGCCCCCCACAGGGCGAACGCCGACGTGATGCCCCAAGGCCGACCGGCCAGCGCCAGCGTGGCGAAGTTCAGCAGCGCCAGCGCGACTGCTCCCCACACCAGGGGCCACGGCCCGCGCAGGAACCTGTTCGAACCAGGCGTCGCCCGCACGTCGGGTGTTTCCAGCGCACCATGCCGACGCCGTTCCAGGCCCACCGTCACCCACGCGATCAGCGCGAACACGCCCAGGCTCAGCAACAGCGCCGGCACCACGCCCAGGCTCTTGACGATCGAGATCGCCGGCAACGATGGCAAGGCAAACCACCAGTCCACATGGTGGGTCGCGATCAGTGAGCCACAGATGAAGAACAGCAGGGTCACCAGCATGCGTGCGTTGCCACCACCGACGGTGAACAGCGTCCCCGACGCGCAACCGCCACCCAACTGCATGCCGATGCCGAAAATGAAGGCACCGAACACCACCGACAAACCGGCGGGCGCGACCAGCCCCACCACCGGCTGGCCGAACAGGCTGCCTGCACCCAGAACCGGAAAGAACAGCAGCACCGCCAGCGTCAGCATGACCATCTGCGCCCGCAGCCCTGCGCCTCGGCGATCACGGATGAACACCCGCCAGGCAGACGTGAAGCCGAAGGCTGCGTGATAAAGCGTCAGACCCAGGGCCGCACCGACCGCCCACAACAGCACCTGGCGCGAACCCACCGCAGCGGCGAGAAACACCCCGCCGAGCACCAGCAGAGAGATCGCCACCAGCGGCGCACCCAGTGCACGCCGTGGGGCAACAGAAAAGGTCGAACTCATGGCAGCATCCGAATAGAGAGACAAGACAGCGCAGCAGTATAAAACCTAAAGCCAGGTGTTGATGCGTCTCTGCGACCAGAGCGACTTCAGGCCGCAGGTGATCGGTGCCAGGCACCCGCAGGATTTTGTGAACAACCTTCTTGCAACGTTCCCTCGACGCGCCGGTCAGAAACTGTCCAACCGCGGCTGAGCAAGCCATTTCACTGTATGTAATACCAGACGCTTAGGGCGATCTGTGGATAAACCTGTGCATAACCGGGGGTATAACCCTGTGGATACCTGTGTGGATAATCTTCCGAGTGCTGTTGGATGCACTCGCTCGCACAAGATGCCAAGATGACCGTCACGACCCACCGGAGCACGACCATGTCCGACCTCGCCATTCGTCCTGTTACCGCAGCCGACCATCTTGCCTGGCTGAACCTCTGGCGGGCCTACCAGCTTTTCTACCAGACCGAGATTCCCGACGCCGTGACCCAGGTCACCTGGCAGCGCATGCTCGACGACGCCGAACCCATGCACGCGGCGCTTGCCTGGCGCGACGGCGTGGCCATCGGCATGGTTCACTACATCTATCACCGCTCGTGCTGGACCATTGAAAACTCCTGCTACCTGCAGGATCTGCTGGTGGATGCTTCGGTACGCGGTGGGGGCGTGGGTCGCCAGTTGATCGAGTTCGTCTACGCAACCGCCAAGACCGCCGGTTGCGCCAAGGTCCACTGGCTCACCCATGAAACCAACAGCACCGCCATCGGGCTGTACCGGAATATCGCCGAGCAGCCCGGTTTCATCCAATTTCGCAAGCCACTCTAGGAGCTGCCATGCCCACATCCGCCTCCGCATCCGACTGGAAGCCCGTAAAGGCACCCGTGGCGACCACCATGAACGGTCGCTTCATCCGCCTGGAGAAACTCGATCCCAAGCGCCATGGTGAAGACCTCTGGGAAGCCCTGCAGGGGCCGCAGTCCGACGCGCAGCTGTGGGACTACCTGCCCTACGGTCCCTTCAACGACCTGGAGCTGTTCTACATCTGGCTCGACGGCTATGCCATCAGCAACGATCCGCTGGGCTTCTGCGTGGTCGACCAGCACACCGGCAAAGCCGAAGGCATCCTCAGCCTGATGTCCATCGTGCCGGCGCACGGACGCCTGGAAGTGGGCCACGTGGCCTTTGCCGCCTCCATGCAGCGCACGCCCAAGGGCACGGAGGCGATCTACCTGGCGCTCAAGCTGGCATTCGGTCAGGGCTATCGCCGGGTCGAATGGAAGTGCGACAACGCCAACAAACGTTCGCGCCGCGCCGCCGAACGCGTCGGTTTCAGCCTCGAAGGCGTGTTCCGCCAGCACATGGTAGTCAAGGGTCGCAACCGTGACACGGCGTACTTTTCCATCACCCACAGCGAGTGGCCGGCAATCGAGGCAGCGTTCGAGGGCTGGCTGGCGGTAGACAACCAGCCTTCTTCCGGCCAGCGCAAACCCTTGGAACAGTTTCGCGTCGGCGTTTAAATAATTCTGTAAAGACCAGGGGCTATACAGGACGACCTCACTGCAATCAGGTCGTCCGCTCATGCCGTACTCTCCGCACCGCCTCGCCCTTGCCATCGCTCTGCTCGCCCCGGGCACGCCGATGTCGGCGGCCTTCGCCAAAGACCTGCAGATCGATACCGCCATCCAGGCGACGCAAAGCCTGAGCGATACCGATCGCCTGACGGTGAGCAAGGCTGGGAGCATCACGGCCAGTGCCGAGGCGATCAAGCTCAAGGGTTCGGCAGCGGGTACTGGCGTGGTTGTGGATAACTCGGGCCGGCTGATCTCCACTGCCGATCGAGCCATCGACAGCTCCAGTAGCGGCGCAATGCGCAACTACACCCTGATCAATCGCGCGGGTGCGCTGATTCAAGGCTCGTCCGATGCCTTTCGCATCAAGGACGATTTCAGCCGTGGCGCCATCGCCATCGACAACAGTGGCACGCTGCGCTCGCTGAACAAGCGCGCTATCGATCTGGAAGCCCTGGAAAGCGCTGGCATCGCCACCACCCTCGACAACCGCGCCGGCGGGTTGATCCGCAGCGAAAAGAACGACGCGATGAAAACCGGTATCAATGCAACGATCATCAACCACGGCGAGATATCCACAGGCGACACCTTCAGCCTCGACGACAAGTACGACGGTATCGACGTGGCGGCGGCCACTGGCGTGTCCGTGTACAACCATGGCTTGATCAGCGGCGGCCGCCACGGCCTGACCACGGACGAAGGTGCGCTGCTGTACAACGAAGGCACGCTGATAGGCCGCAATGGCTCGGGCTACGGTTCGGACGGCAACGGCACGGTCATCAACCATGGCCTGATCTCCGGCGATGTGTCCGGCCTGCAGGCCGTGGGTGACGGCGACGGTGTGGACATCGACTACATCGGCCATATCGAGAACTACGGCACCATTCGCGGCACCGGTGCATCCGGTGCCAAGCCAGGCGATCCCCTCAATGCCAGCGAAGGCATCGCCATGGGCGGCGGTTATATTTTCAATGCGGCAGGCGCCACCATCAGCGGCGCCGACAATGCCATCCTGATCGACGATGGCAGCAATGGCTCGGCCCATGGCGCCACCTATCTGGAGAACCATGGCAGCATCAGCGGGCTCAACGGCTTCGGCGTGCAGCTCAATGGCGCCTTCGCCGACACCGTCATCAACGCCGGCTCCATCGGCGGCAGCAATGGACAGGCCCTGCAAATGGGCGCAGGCGATGACCGTTTGACCGTACTTAGCGGTGGTCGCTTCAACGGTGTGGTCGACGGCGGCAGCGGCCGCGATCGTGTGATCCTGGAGGGCAACGCCGGCGGCAGTTTCGGCAACAGCCGCCACTTCGAAACCCTGGAAGTGCAGAGCGGCACCTGGACCCTCACCAGCATCGGCGACTTCAGCGCCGACAGTCGCATTGCCAACGGCGCCACGCTGATCAACCAGGGCAGTATTGCCGGCAACCTCAGCGTTGACCCGGGCGGCGTCTACGCCGGCGGTGGCGCAGTGGGCAACCTGCTCGTCAACGGCACCTTGTCGAGCAACAGCCAACTGGGCACTGCCTTGGTCAACGGCGACCTGACACTGGCACGCGGCGCAACCCTGGCGTATGGCGTGAACGCCGATGGCAGCAGTGCGCCGCTGCAGGTCGCAGGCGCGGCCAATCTCGACGGCGCCACCCTGGCCGTTGTGCCGAGCAGTGGCGAATACCCCTGGCAAAGCCGCTACACCGTGCTGCAGGCGGGCAGCGTGAACGGTCGCTTCGGTACGGTGACGAGCGACTACGCCTTTCTGACCCCGACCCTGAGCTACGGCGCGACCGCGGTCGACCTCGACTACACCCGCAACGACATCGCCTTCGCCGACTTCGCCAGCACCACCAATGGCGGCAATGCCGCCCGCAGCCTGGCTGCCGCAAGCAGCGGCACCCTGTACAACGCCCTGCTCGGCACCAGCACCGCCAGCGCAGGGGCGGCCATCGAGCAACTGGCTGGCAGCAGCAACGCCAACCTGGCTGCCGCAACCCTGGCCGGTACCACCCAGGTCGGCAGCAGCATGCTCTCGGCCATGCGCCAGATGGGCAGCGGCAGCGGCCTGCTGGTGGGCCTGGGCGCACAAGACACGCCGGTGCTGGCCGCCAGCGGCATACCCGACCAGGCCCGCAACCTCAACGACCCCAACGCACAGGGCCGTGTCTGGGTCCAGGCACTGGGCAGCTACGGCAAGCTTGATGGCGAACACGGCAGCGATGGCCTCGAACAGCGGACTTCGGGCGCCGTGCTGGGCACCGACTGGGCACTGACCCCGGACTGGCGCGTGGGCCTGCTGGGCGGTTATTCGCGTACCGACCTGGACGCATCCGGCGTGGACGGCAAAATCGACAGCTGGCACGCAGGCATCTACGCCCTGCGCCAGAACGGTCCGCTGGCCCTGCGCCTGGGTGCGGCCTACAGCCAGCATGATGGCAACAGCAAGCGCAGTGTCGACTTCGCCGGCTTCAGTGACCGTTTGCGCGGCGACTACGACGCCGACAGCCAGCAAGCCTTCGCCGAACTGGGATACGACCTGGGCAGCGGCCGGCTCAGCGCCGAACCCTTCGCCAACCTGGGCTACCAGCGCTACAGCCGCGACGGCTACCGCGAAAAAGGCGGAGCCGCCGCCCTCGCCGTGGACGCCCAGACACAGGACAACTTCACCAGCACCTTCGGCGTGCGCCTGGCTCACTTGAGCCAACTGGACAACGGCATGAGCCTGACCCCGCGTGGCAGCCTGGGCTGGCGTCATGCCTATGGAGACGTCGACAACAGCACCCGGCAGGCGTTTGCCAGTGGTGGCAATGCGTTCAGTGTCGAAGGCAGCGCCCTGGACCGCGACAGCCTGATGGTCGAAGCCGGCCTGGACCTGGGTGTCAGTGCGCGGCAGAGCGTCGGCATCGGTTACACCGGCGAGCTGGGTAGCAACAGTCGCAACCATGCTGTGGTCGGCCAGTGGCAGATGCGCTTCTGATCAGTCTCGCGGCTGCCGGGTGGACAAAAAAAAGGGGGCCACCCGGCCCCCAGAGGAAAACCTTGAAACCTGAGATCAGCCCTCGATCTCGATCAGTATCTCGCCGGGGTTCACGCGGTCGCCCTTGGCCACGTGGATCGCCGTGACCTTGCCTGCCACACCGGCCTGGACCTCGGTTTCCATCTTCATCGCCTCGGTGATCAACAGCGCCTGGCCGGCCTTGACCGAGTCACCCAGCTTGACCAGCACATCGACGATATTGCCGGGCATGGCGGTGCTGACATGGCCGGGTTCGCTGGCCTGCTTGCGTTTGCCGATACCGCTGCCGACGAACTCGTTCAACGGCTCGAACACCACCTCTTCAGGCATGCCGTCGATGGACAGGTAGAAGTGCCGCTTGCCTTCGGCCTTGACCCCGACACCGGTGATGTCGACTCGATAGCTCTCGCCGTGCACATCGATGACGAACTCGGTCGGTACCCCTTCACCGCTGCGCGCAACCTGCGCTCCGGCCTCGGGGATCGGCAGCAACACCTCGGGCACCAGCGTGCCGGCGGCACGCTCTTCGAGGAACTTGCGCCCGATGTCGGGGAACATCGCAAACGTCAGTACATCCTCCTCCGACTGCGCCAGCTCGCCGATGTCCTTGCGCAGCTTGTCCATCTCCGGCTTGAGCAGGTCGGCGGGACGTACGTCGATGACCTCCTCGCTGCCGATCGCCTGGCGCCGCAGTTGTTCGTTGACCTTACCCGGCGCCTGGCCATAGCCGCCTTGCAGGTACAACTTCACTTCGTTGGTGATGGTCTTGTAGCGCTCGCCGGCCAACACGTTGAAGAATGCCTGGGTACCGACGATCTGCGAGGTGGGCGTGACCAGTGGCGGGAAGCCGAGGTCTTCGCGCACCTTGGGGATCTCGGCCAGCACCTCGTTCATACGGTTCAGCGCGCCCTGCTCCTTGAGCTGGTTGGCCAGGTTGGAAATCATCCCGCCCGGCACCTGGTTGACCTGCACGCGGGTATCGACCGCGGTGAATTCGCTTTCGAACTGGTGGTATTTCTTGCGCACGGCGTAGAAATACAGGCCGATTTCCTGCAGCAGTTCCAGGCTCAGGCCGGTATCGAATTCGCTGCCCTTGAGCGCCGCGACCATCGACTCGGTGCCCGGATGGCTGGTGCCCCAGGCGAAGCTCGAGATGGCGGTGTCGATGTGATCGGCGCCATTTTCCACGGCCTTGAGCTGGCACATCGCGGCCAGGCCTGCCGTGTCGTGGCTGTGGATGAACACAGGCAGCGACTGCTCGGCCTTCAACGCCCTGACCAGCTCGCCGGTCGCATAAGGTGTCAGCAAGCCGGCCATGTCCTTGATCGCTACCGAGTCGCAGCCCATGGCTTCCATCTGTTTGGCCTGGGCCACGAACGCGGCCACGGTATGCACCGGGCTGGTGGTATAGGCGATGGTACCCTGGGCGTGTTTGCCGGCTGCCTTCACGGCCTCGATGGCCACGCGCAGGTTCCGCACGTCGTTCATGGCATCGAAGATGCGAAACACGTCGATACCGTTGTCGGCCGCCTTGGCCACGAAGGCCCGCACCACGTCATCGCTGTAATGCCGGTAGCCGAGCAGGTTCTGCCCGCGCAGGAGCATCTGCAGACGCGTGTTCGGCAGCGCCTCGCGCAGCTTGCGCAGGCGTTCCCACGGGTCTTCCTTGAGAAAGCGCACGCAGGCATCGAAGGTGGCGCCGCCCCATACTTCCAGCGACCAGTAGCCCACCCGGTCGAGCTTGTCGCAGATAGGCAGCATGTCTTCGGTGCGCATGCGCGTTGCCAGCAAGGACTGGTGGGCGTCGCGCAGGATGGTGTCGGTAACGAATATTCGCTTGGAAACAGGCGTATTGGACATTGTTGTGTTCCTCACAGGCCGGCGTGGGCGGCGATGGCGGCGGCGATGGCCAGGGCCAGCTCTTCGGGTTTGCGCTTGATCGAGTACTGGGTCAGCTCAGGGTGGCTGTCGACGAAACTGGTGTTGAACTGGCCACTGCGAAACTCGGGGTTGCGCAGGATTTCCTGGTAGTACGCCGCGGTGGTCTTGATGCCTTGCAGGCGCATGTCATCCAGCGCACGCAGGCCGCGGTCCATGGCCTCTTCCCAAGTCAGCGCCCAGACCACCAGCTTCAGGCACATGGAATCGTAGAACGGCGGAATGGTGTAGCCGGTATAGATCGCCGTGTCGGTGCGTACGCCCGGCCCACCAGGCGCGTAGTAGCGGGTGATCTTGCCGAAGCTGGGCAGGAAATTGTTCTTCGGATCCTCGGCATTGATGCGGAACTGCAGGGCAAAGCCGCGGTGCACGATGTCTTCCTGCTTTACCGAAAGGGCCAGCCCCGAGGCGATGCGGATCTGCTCACGGACGATGTCGATGCCGGTGATTTCCTCGGTGATGGTGTGTTCGACCTGCACCCGGGTGTTCATCTCCATGAAATACACCTCGCCCTCGGCGAGCAGGAATTCCACGGTGCCGGCGTTCTCGTAACCCACCGCCTTGGCCGCTCGCACCGACAGGTCGCCGATGTAGGCGCGCTGCTCGGGGGTCAGCTGCGGGCTGGGCGCGATCTCGATGAGCTTCTGGTTACGCCGCTGAATCGAGCAGTCGCGCTCGAACAGGTGCACCACATTGCCGAAGCTGTCACCCAGAATCTGTGCTTCGATGTGCTTGGGATTGACGATGCATTTTTCCAGGAACACTTCGGCCGAACCGAAAGCCTTGGTCGCTTCGGAAATCACCCGCGGGAACGCCTGCTCCAGCTCCTCGCGGCTGTTGCAGCGACGAATGCCGCGCCCGCCGCCACCGGAAGTGGCCTTGAGCATGACCGGATAGCCGATGCGTTCGCCCTCCTCCAGCGCTTCGCGGATGTCGGCCACGTTGCCCTCGGTGCCGGGCGTGACCGGCACGCCCGCCTTGATCATGCTGCGCCGGGCTTCGGTCTTGTCACCCATGCGGCGGATGACTTCGGCAGACGGGCCGATGAACTTCACCCCTCGCTCGGCGCAGATATCCGCCAGCTCGGCGTTCTCGGAAAGAAAGCCATAGCCCGGGTGCAAGGCATCGCAGCCGGTTTCCACCGCCAGGTTCACCAGCTTGCGTGGGTTCAGGTAACCGGCCAGGGGCTCGGCACCGATGCTGTGGGCTTCGTCGGCGCGCTTGACGTGCAGCGCGTGGCGATCGGCTTCGGAGTAGATCGCGACCGAACGAATGCCCATTTCGGCGCAGGCTCGTACGATACGTACGGCAATCTCACCTCGGTTGGCGATCAGGATCTTTTTTATCACTTGGAATTTCCTCGACCGATGAATCCATTCGGGTCGGTGCGTGGCCGACCCTTTGGGTAACCAGTTGTTTCCTGGTTGCCCCTGCAAGCTAGCGCGGCATGAGGATTAATAAAAATAAATCTTTGTTGGGTTACATATTAGTAAAAGCTTATATTTGAGGAACTGCCCACCGCACATCGGATTGAGAAATGCGTAAGTCATTGATGCGCCTGACGTTGCGTCAGCTGCAAGTGTTCAACGAAGTGTGCGACCTGCGCTCCTACAGCCGCGCGGCAGAAGAAATGTCGCTGACTCAACCGGCAGTCAGCTTGCAGATTCGTCAGCTGGAAGAGCTGGTGGGCCAGCCCTTATTCGACTATGTGGGCAAGAAGCTCTACCTGACCGAGGCAGCGCAAGCGCTGCAGGCCGCCAGCCGGGACATCTTCGGCCGCCTGGAAAACCTCGACATGCAGCTGTCCGACCTGCAGGGCTCGCTGCAGGGGCAACTCAAGCTGGCGGTCGAATCCAGTGCCAAATATTTCACGCCACACCTGTTCGCCGCCTTCCGCACGCTGCATCCGGAAGTCAATCTGCAGCTCACGGTGGTCAACCGTGCGCAGGTCATTCGCCGTTTGAGTGACAACCGCGACGACGTGACCATCATGTCGATGGTGCCGCAGGACATGGGGCTGGACTTTATGCCCTTCCTCAACAACCCGATCGTGGCGGTGGCTCCGCCCGAGCACCCGCTGTGCCAGCAGGAACGGGTGAACCTGCAGGAGCTGCAAGCCTATACGTTGCTGGTACGCGAACAGGGTTCGGGCACACGACGAGCGTGCGAGGAATATTTCAAGGAGAAGCGCGTGCATTTTGCGCAGACGCTGGAAGTGTCTTCCGCCGAGGCTCAGCGCGAATGCGTGATTGCGGGGCTGGGGCTGGCACTGCTGACACGCCACGCCGTCGCCAGGGAGTTATCCACAGGCACGTTGTGCGAATTGCGTGTGGAAGAGCTGCCGTTGCAGCGCAGTTGGTGCGTGGTGCAGGCCAAGGCACGGCGTCAGTCGCCGGTGGCGTTGGCCTTTGCCGCATTCATCCGCGCCGAACGTGCGCAGATCAAGGCGCTGGTCGAGCGCTTTGGCGGGAACCCGCCGATGCCGCCTGCCAGTAATTGAGCTCGGCATCGTCGCCGATTTCCTGGAGCAAGCGACGCTGCTCGGAATAGCTCTCGATCGCACGGCGAAACTCCATGCGGCGCTGATCTTCCTGCTGACGTTTGGTACGGGTCGCGCTGTTGCCCTGCGGTTGCGAGCCATCGAAGTAACGAGCCATTGCGTGTCTCCCAGTTCGAGTTCGGGAGTACAGGGTGGCGTGGCTATGTGAAGGTTTGGCGACGAGGCGGTGAACATCGGGTTAAACCGCAGCGGTCGCTCAGTCCTCGTGAGCCTCGTGGGCCTTCAACGACTTGGGCGACAGGCGCAGGCTGCGCAGACTGCGCTTGACGCTCTTCAGGTGATTGACCAGGTCTGGGCCGCGGGCCATTGCCACGCCCATGGCCAGTACGTCGATCACCACCAGGTGGGCGATGCGGGAGGCCAGCGGGGTGTAGATCTCGGTGTCTTCATGCACGTCGACCGCCAGGTTGACCGTCGCCAGTTCCGCCAGCGGCGTCTGCCCCGGGCACAGCGAAATCAGGGTGGCGCCGGTTTCACGCACCAGGTTGGCGGTGATCAGCAGGTCCTTCGAGCGCCCGGATTGGGAGATGCACACGGCCACGTCGGTCGGCTTCAGTGTCACTGCCGACATGGCCTGCATGTGCGGGTCCGAGTAAGCCGCCGCCGTCAGCAGCAGACGGAAGAACTTGTGCTGGGCATCGGCGGCCACTGCGCCGGATGCGCCGAAACCATAGAACTCGACACGCTGTGCGGTGACCATGGCGCTGATCGCCCGCTGCAGGGCTTCGGGGTCGAGCTTCTCGCGCACCTCCATCAGGGTATGCAGGGTGGTGTCGAAGATCTTCAGGCTGTAGTCGGCCACCGAGTCGTCTTCGTGGATGGCGAACTGACCGAAACTCGCCCCCGCCGCCAGGCTTTGCGCCAGCTTGAGTTTGAGGTCCTGGAAACCGGTGCAGCCGATCGCCCGACAGAAACGCACGATGGTCGGCTCGCTGATGCCCACGCTGTGCGCCAGGTCGGCCATGGAGCTGTGCATCACCGCCGCAGGGTCCAGCAGCACATGCTCGGCAACCTTGAGTTCGGATTTGCGCAGCAGGTGGCGAGACTGGTCGATGTGTTGCAGCAGGTTCAAGGGACAGCTTCCGCTAAAGGGGTCGAAGGGCCGGGATGTAGCTAGTCTGCAGTTATACTACAGGCCTCTGTGATCGCCCAGTTAAACGTCTCAGCAAGGATGATCGGCCGCCAAATCCGGCCCTTTGCGAATGTCATCGGTACCCATGAGTCTCACCTGCGCGTACCCCGGCCCAGGCTAGCGGTGGTCACCGGTACGCGCCGACACGTCGGTGACCAGAACGATGGTCTGGTGAACTTCACCTCGGGCATTTCGCACGCCGATCAGTTGTAGCCATTGACCATACTGCTCCCCATTCAGTCGCGTCTCGGTCAGCGCTCCCTGCCATGAACCCTCGATGTCCATGGCATGCCGAATCGACGCCTCGCACCTGCGCGCATCGCGACTGCAAGGCAGTTGCCACCAGGATCGCCCGCAGAGCTGATCCGCAGCCAGCCCGGTAATACGGCTGAATGCCGGATTCGACGTCAGTACTTTGCAATGAGCATCGAGCACCAGGATGCCCTCGCTGGAATGGTCGAACACCAACCCCGCCAGCTCCAGCTGGCCGCTCAGGGCGATGTCGCGGCTGGCGTCGCGGCGGGTGCCAACCATGCGCAGGACACTGCCATCCGCCGCACGCTCCACGGCCCGACCGTGGTCTTCGATCCACAACCAGTGGCCTTCATGGTGGCGGATCCGGTACTGCACCAGGTAGTCGTCGCTGCGACCCTTGAGGTGGTCGATCATGGCGCGCTTCACCCGCGGCACGTCCTCCGGGTGCATGCGCGGGCGCAGTTGCTTGAGCATTGCCTGCATGAATTCCGGCTCCAGGCCGAACAGCTCCTTGAGTTGGGTGTGGTAGACCTCGTCAGTGCTCAGGTTCCAGTCCCACAGACCCAAACCGCTCGCCTCCAACGCCAGGGCCAGACGCTGCTCGCTCTTGCCCAGCGCCTGGTTGGCCTGATCCAGTTCACGACTGCGCTGCTGCACGCGATTTTCCAGCTCCGCATGGGCTTGAGCCAATTGCTGCTGGGCCTCGCGGCGCTGGCCAACTTTGGTGGTCAGGGCCTGGTTCAGGCGCTCGCTGCGGCTTTGCGCCAACTGCAGGGTCTCGATCAGCTCCTGGTTGCGAAAGCGCCGCAACAGGCTGCGGTTGGTCAGCCGATTGACCTGCCAGGCGACCACCAGCAATGCTCCCAGGAAAATCAGCCCGAACCAGCCCCAGCCGCGCTGGGCGCCGTCGTTCCATACGAACAGGTAGGCGGTGGGCGGCAGCAGGCACGGCAAGGTATAGGCAAGAAAGGCCGGCAGGCTGACGGCGTAGGCCACGCTGGCCGACAGCGTCGCCGCGCCGAGCAGGCCGAACACCCAGGCCTGTTGGATGAGGTTGTCTTCGGACACCAGCATGATGGCCGCCGCCGCCAGGGTCGCGCCGCTGACGGCCGAGCCGAAGATGAACATGCGCCGCCAGTGGGCCTGGGCCTGCCGGTCCGGCATGGCCGCATCGAACGCCGCCACCTGGATGACTCGTCCGGCCACCAGCAGCAACAGCCACAGCAACCCGATGCTGACCCCCAGGTAATGCTGCGGAGTCCATAGCAGCCAGGCACACAGGCCGCCGTTGAGCAGCATCAGCAAGGTCGGCAGCAATGAGCCCTGGTACAGCAGGCGCGTGCGCTCGGCGGCCAGTTGCGCGGCGTAGCGCTCCTGCAGGGCCTGCTGCTCCAGGGGCGAGTCCAGCGGGTTGAGGTTCGGCGTCATGGGCAATGTGCTTGTCGTGAGGTGCCATCCGTCGAGCCAGAATACACAAGCACAGGCGGCGCACTTGCACCTTATGTCCGACTCTGCAGGTATTTATCCAAAGACGCGCAACTCTTGTTTGCCCCAACTCCATCGCGCACCCTAAAATGCCCGGATGCGCGATGACCTCTCCCTTCTGCTGAACTCCCTCAACGATGCCCAACGCCAGGCCGTAGCGGCCTCCGTCGGCCGTCAGTTGGTCCTGGCCGGTGCTGGTTCCGGTAAAACCCGAGTGCTGGTGCACCGTATCGCCTGGCTGATCCAGGTCGAAAACGCCTCGCCGCACTCGCTGCTGTCGGTGACGTTCACCAACAAGGCGGCCGCCGAGATGCGCCAGCGCATCGAGCAGCTGATGGGCATCAACCCGGCCGGCATGTGGGTCGGCACCTTCCACGGCCTGGCCCATCGCCTGCTGCGCGCGCACTGGCAGGAAGCTGGCCTGAACCAGAACTTCCAGATCCTCGACAGCGACGACCAGCAGCGCCTGGTCAAGCGGGTCATGCGCGAGCTGGGCCTGGACGAGCAGAAGTGGCCGGTGCGCCAGGCGCAGTGGTTCATCAACGGGCAGAAGGACGAAGGTCTGCGCCCGCAGCACATCCAGCCCGGTGGCGACCTGTTCCTGGCGACCATGCGCTCGATCTACGAAGCGTACGAGGCGGCCTGCGCGCGGGCGGGGGTGATCGACTTCTCCGAACTGCTGCTGCGCGCCCTCGACCTGTGGCGCGACAACCCTGGCCTGCTGGCGCACTATCAGCGCCGTTTCCGCCATGTGCTGGTCGACGAATTCCAGGACACCAACGCCGTGCAGTACGCCTGGCTGCGGTTGCTGGCACAAGGTGGCGACAGCCTGATGGTGGTAGGCGACGACGACCAGTCGATCTACGGCTGGCGCGGCGCCAAGATCGAAAACATTCACCAGTATTCCGCCGATTTCCCTGATTCGCAGCTGATTCGTCTGGAACAGAACTACCGCTCCACCGCCGGCATCCTCAAGGCCGCCAACGCCCTGATCGCCAACAACAGCGGGCGTCTGGGCAAGGAGCTGTGGACCGATGGCGGCGATGGCGAGCCGATCAGCCTGTACGCCGCGTTCAACGAACACGACGAGGCGCGCTATGTGGTCGAAACCATCGAGAGCGCGCTCAAGACCGGCCTGGCGCGCAGCGACATCGCCATTCTCTACCGTTCCAACGCCCAGTCGCGGGTGCTGGAAGAGGCGCTGTTGCGCGAGCGTATCCCTTATCGCATCTATGGCGGGCAGCGCTTCTTCGAACGCGCCGAAATCAAGAACGCCATGGCGTACCTACGCCTGCTCGAAGGGCGCGGCAACGATGCCGCCCTGGAGCGGGTGATCAACGTCCCGCCACGCGGCCTGGGCGAGAAGACCGTCGAAGCCATCCGTCAGCATGCCCGTCATGCCGAAGTGTCGATGTGGGAAGCCGGCCGCCAACTGGTGGCCAACAAGGGCCTGACCGGGCGCGCCGCCAATGCCCTAAGCGCGTTCATCGAGCTGATCGAGAACCTCGCCGCCAAGGTCATGCAGATGCCGTTGCACCTGATGACCCAGACGGTCATCGAGCAGTCCGGCCTGATCATCTACCACCAGGAAGAAAAGGGCGAAAAAGGCCAGGCACGGGTGGAAAACCTCGAGGAACTGGTCAGCGCTGCGCGCAACTTCGAAAACGGCGAGGCAGAAGCCGACCTGACGCCGCTGGCGGCATTCCTGGGCCATGCCTCGCTCGAGGCCGGCGACACCCAGGCCGAGGAGCACGAGGACAGCGTGCAGCTGATGACCCTGCACAGCGCCAAGGGCCTGGAGTTTCCCTACGTGTTCCTGGTGGGCATGGAAGAAGGCCTGTTCCCGCACAAGATGAGCCTGGAAGAGCCAGGCCGTCTCGAGGAAGAGCGGCGCCTGGCCTATGTCGGCATCACCCGGGCCATGCAGCAGTTGGTGATGACCTACGCCGAAACGCGCCGCCTCTACGGCAGCGAGACCTACAACAAGGTGTCGCGCTTCGTGCGCGAGGTGCCCGCCGGGCTGATCCAGGAAGTGCGCTTGTCCAACAGCGTGAGTCGTCCTTTCGGCGGTGGCCAGGCGCAGAACTCGAGCAGCCTGTTCGGTGCGGCCAACATTCCGGAAACCCAGTTCAACCTGGGCCAGCGCGTGCAGCACTCTGTGTTTGGCGAAGGCGTGATCCTCAACTTCGAAGGCTCCGGCGCGCAGGCGCGGGTGCAGGTCAACTTCGCCGAGGGCAGCAAGTGGTTGATGCTGGGGTACGCGAAGCTCGAGCCAGTGTAGCCACTGGCTGCAGGGCTTTGTCGCGGTGCCCGGCGGCCGCGAAAAAGCCGACACGGCCTTTCCAAGGAGCAACGAATTTTCCTACGCCGCGCTTCGCATTTACGCAAAAGCTCGAAACATGTTGTCACTAGCTATGTACAGCGCACCTGTGCAACATGACTCGCGTGCAATCCACCTAACGGAATGAACCTATGCAACGTTTTCTCAGCATGGCCCTGGCCCTGTGCATCGGCCTGACCATGAGCCTCGATGCCAGTGCCAAACGCTTCGGCGGCGGCAAGAGCATGGGCGCAGCCCCGACTCACCAGACTCGCCAGGCCGCGCCCACCACCCCAGGTGCCGCAGCAGCCGTCCCAGGCCGTGCAGCCCCAGCCGCCAGCGGTGCCTCGCGCTGGTTGGGCCCTCTGGCCGGCCTCGCCGCCGGTGGCCTGCTGGCGTCCATGTTCATGGGCGATGGCTTCCAGGGCATGCAGATCTTCGACTTCCTGATCATGGCGGTCATCGCCTTCCTGATCTTCCGCTTCATCGCCGCTCGCCGTCGCAAGCAGCAGCAGGGCCCGCAAATGGCCGGCGCCGGTGCTCCGTACCAGCGTGAAGCGATCGACCAGGCACCTGCCCAACCGTCGATCTTCGGTGGCGCCAGCGGTGCTTCCGCAGCCCGTCCGGTGATCAACGCGCCGGCCTGGTTCAACGAAGAAAGCTTCCTGAACGCAGCCCGCAGCCACTTCCAGTCGCTGCAGCAGCACTGGGATGCCAACGAAATGGACAAGATCGCCGAGTTCGTCACCCCGCAGATGCTGCAATCGTTGAAGCAGGAACGTGCCGAGCTGGGTGATGGCTTCCAGTCCACCTACATCGACGATCTGCAAGTGCAGTTGGAAGGTGTCGATGATCGCGCCGAGAAAACCATCGCTACCCTGACATTCGTCGGCGTATCGAAGACCTCGCGCTTCGACAAGGGCGAACCCTTCAGCGAAAGCTGGAACATGGAACGCGCCCAGGGCGAAAATCAGCCTTGGCTGGTCGCGGGTATCCGCCAGAACTGATACACGTCACGCTTTGCAAAGCCCCGGCCCTGGTCGGGGCTTTTGCATTTTGAACGTTGCATCCATTTCCAGCTAAGGTATAAACCGCAGCGCGTATTCTGGTCAGAGGAAAACATCGTGGAAGAAGTGATCGAGCAGCTCCGAGAAGCCAATGAGCCGGTACCGGTTCCCCTGGAACTGCCAGACGAAGACCTGCTGGTCGAGATCGAAGAGCAGTTGTTCATCAATATTCCGTTCGTCTTCAAGGAGTATCTGCTCACCGTCAGCGACGTCGTGTATGGCAGCCTGGAACCGGTCACCGTGACCGACCCGCAATCGCATACGTATCTGCCGGAGGTCGCCGCCAGCGCCTGGGACATCGGCGTACCACGCGAGCTGATCCCGATCTGTCAGGACGGCGAGGACTACTACTGTGTCGAAGAAGACGGCACCGTGGTGCTGTGGTCGGGCGAGGAAGAGCTGGTGACCGAGGAAAGCTGGGAGTCGGTCTGGCACTGGGTACGAGACGTCTGGCTGGAAAGCTGATCGGTAGAGGCAGGTGTGACCTTTTCACAGCTCGACGGCGCGCCGCCAACCCTGTGGGAGCGGGTTCTACCCGCGAAAAGGCCAAACCTGCCTACCCAAATTCAATGCTCGACGTTGTTATCCAGGGTTTCCAGCAAAGCCACCTGCATCCGCGTATGCACGCGAATGAACCAGCGCCACAACACGGCCACCACTGCAGCTGCAACCACCGCAATCAACAGCAGTAATTCCATGGTCGGCAATATGCTCGCCGACAGTGCCGCCAGCAGCACGAAAATCACCAGCAGCGACAGCAGCGGAATGACTTCGGCGATGACGCGCCGCACCCGCTGGGTATGCCTGCCAGCCATTTCCGGCTTCACGCCCATTTCCGCCAGCAGCATCGACAGTGCCTTGAGCTTGCGATAGGCGGCGATCAAAAACGGCAGCGACAGCAGCAAGGCTGCGCCCCAGATCAACGCCTTCTGCCCGCCGGGCTCGGCCACCCAAGTCGTCAGGTGACCGCCGATACGTTCGGCAAAATAGGCGCCAGCCAGAAAGATACCGATCACCAGCGCCAGGTTGACCCCTACCTGCAGGAGGATCTTGCGGATCATCGATGCCAGCATGGCGCCCTGCCCGCGCGGCTGGATGCTGCGCAGCCATTCCCCGTACATGCCCAGCACGCGTGCGACACGTTGCGGCACGATAGCGCCGAGGCGATGCGACAAGGGATCGGCTGCCCGGATCAGGTACGGCGTGGACAGCGTGGTCAGCACCGACACGGCCACGGCAACGGGATAGAGAAAATCGCTGGTGACCTGCAGGGTCATGCCCAGCGCGGCGATGATGAACGAGAACTCGCCGATCTGCGACAAGCCCATGCCCACCCGCAGCGATGTCTTGCCATCGTTGCCGGCAATGAACGCGCCCAGCCCGCAAGAGACGATCTTGCCGAGCACCACGGCGACGGTGATGACTGCAATCGGCCAGGCATAGTCGAGCAGGATGGCGGGGTCGAGCATGAGGCCGATGGCGACGAAGAAGATCGCGCTGAACATGTCGCGGATGGGTTCGATCAGACGCTCGATCTTCAGCAATTGCCGCGACTCGGCCATGATCGCCCCGATCAGGAAAGCCCCGAGCACCATGCTGTATTCAAGCTTGACCACCAGCAGGCAAAAGCCGAAGCACAGGCCCAGCACGGTCACCAGCAGCATCTCGTTGCTTTCGAAGGTGGCCACATAGGCCAGCAGCCGGGGCACCACCAGGATGCCCACGACCAGGGCAATGACCATGAACAGCGAGAGCTTGCCGACCGTCGAGAACACCTCGCCCGAACTGACCGCGCCGCTGACGGCGATCCCCGACAGCAGGGCGATGATACCGATACCTAGAATATCCTCGACGATCAGCACGCCGAAGATCAACTGGGCGAAGCGCTCGTTCTTCATCTTCAGGTCGTTGAGCGCCTTGACGATGATGGTGGTCGAGGAGATTGCCAGGATAGCCCCGAGGAACAGCGAGTCCATGGTGCCCCAATCGAACCAGCGGCCGATTTCGTAGCCGATCCAGATCATCAGCACGATTTCCAGGAACGCAGCGATAAAGGCCGTGGCACCGACCTTGAACAGTTTGCGCAGGCTGAATTCCAGGCCCAGGCTGAACATCAGAAAGATCACGCCCAGTTCGGCCAGGGTCTTGATGGTGTCTTCGTCGTGGATCAAGCCGAACGGCGGCGTATGGGGGCCGATGATGAAGCCGGCAACGATGTAGCCCAGCACCACGGGTTGCCGTAGCCGGTGAAACAGAATCGTCACCACGCCGGCTACCAGCATGATCACCGCCAGGTCCTGGATAAAACTGATGGCATGCACGGTGATAGCCTCCATTGCTATTCAGAATTGCTGTACCAATTGTTTCAGAAAGGCAGATTAACACCGGCCATTGCAGGCGAACGTCGATGCAATATGCGGAAACAGATCGCCGCTATGCCCTGCGTAATGGCACGATAGACGTGACGGCGCCCGTCCGTTCGGCGTCCGCTTCTGGATGCAACCTTTTGAAAGCGGCAAACGCCAATATAGGCGACGCCCCTGCACTTCTGCCAACCAACCGTGAGTTCACTATGGAACCTGGAAACGCCCAGCTGTCGATGACGGTGCTGATGACCCCCGACATGGCCAATTTTTCCGGCAATGTGCACGGAGGAACCCTGCTCAAATACCTCGACGAAGTGGCTTACGCCTGCGCCAGCCGCTATGCCGGCCGGTATGTGGTGACCTTGTCGGTGGATCAGGTGATCTTCCGCGAGCCGGTGCATGTCGGCGAACTGGTGACGTTCCTGGCTTCGGTCAATTACACCGGCAATACTTCGATGGAAGTGGGCATCAAGGTGGTCACCGAGAACATCCGCGAACGCTCCGTGCGCCACACCAACAGCTGTTTCTTCACCATGGTGGCAGTGGATGACCAGCGCAAGCCGGCCAGCGTACCGCCCCTGCAGCCGCAGGATGCCGAAGGCACGCGGCGCTTCATCCAGGCACAGCAACGTCGACAGATTCGCCAGGAGCTGGAAAAGCGCTACCGCGATCTCAAGGACGAGCCGATTTAAAGCGCCACGGCGTCGAAACGCAGGCGCGGGTGCACGATGCGGTCCTGGGCACGTACCAGTTCCAGCTCGTAGCTGGCACAGGCCTGGGTTTCCAGCAGTACTTCATGCACCGCCGCCGCAGTGAATTCGAAAGCGGCCAGCCAATCATCGCCCAGCAGCAGCCGGGCGAGGAACAAGCCACTGGTCAGGTCACCCACACCGACCGGTTGGCGCGGAAACGCCAGCAGCGGACGACGCAGGTGCCAGCTGCCCGCGGCAGTGACCAGAAGCATTTCGAAGTCTTCGGCCGATTTGCCCGGATAGGCCAGGTGCTTGACCAGCACCGCCTTGGGCCCGCGCGCCAGCAACGCCCGCGCCATGGCCACGCAGTCCGGCAGGGATTGGGCCTTGCGCCCGCTGAAGCTGTCGAGCTCCAGCTGGTTGGGACACAGTACGTCGGCAGCGGCAACGGCTTCATCGAGCAGAAAGTCGCTGACCTCGGCCGGCACCACGCAGCCTTTTTCCGCATGCCCCATCACCGGGTCGCACAGATACAGGGCCTTGGGATTGGCCGCCTTGACCCGACGTACCACGCCCAGGATCGCTCGCCCCTGCGCGGCGCTGCCCAGATAGCCACTGAGCACGGCATCGCAGTTGCCCAATTCGCCAATCGTCGCAATCCCTTCGACCAGTGCGGGAATGTGTTGCGGCGCCAACACTTCTCCCGTCCACTGGCCATACTGAGTGTGATTGGAAAACTGCACCGTATTCAGTGGCCAGACCTTGACCCCCACCCGCTGCATCGGAAAAACCGCCGCGCTGTTGCCGGCGTGGCCGAACACGACATGGGACTGGATGGCGAGCAGGTGTGGTGTACGTTTCATGCAAGGATTCCGGACCGGTGACAGGACTTCATGGCGCGCAGTATCGCGCGAAATGCAGCCTGTACGACAGACCGGAGACACAGTTAAGCTGCGAGCAACCGGTTGGAGCGCACTTCGATGTTGACCCTTGGCAATATGTTCATCCTGATGTTGATGGCCGCAGGTGCGGCTTGGCTGTGGCACAACCATGGCCTGCGTGAAAAAGCCCTGGCGCGGGTCAAGCAGCATTGCAGCAAGCTCGATCTGGAACTGCTCGACGACAACGTGGCCTTCAAGCGTTTTTCCTGGCTGGCCGATGCCAACGGCCGCAAGCGTCTGGCGCGTGTGTACAACTTCGAATTCACGGTGACCGGCGAGCAGCGCCATGCAGGCATCGCCACCCAATTCGGGCCACACGCGGTGCAGATCGAGCTGGCGCCCTACCCGTTCGAAGTGAAAACCGCGACCAGTGCCGAAGTCATCGAGATGAGTCAGTGGCGTCAGGAACACAAGCGCTGGCGTCCCTGAGCGACGTCAGCGCTGCGATGGGTCGTCCACGCGTGCCTGCTGCAAGTTATCCTGAAGAGCGGCTGCGTCCTGCGGCGTATCGAATATCAGCTCCAAACGTGAATCACGACGCCATTCACTGGTTTTCCACTGCACCGACTGCCCCGCCAGCAGGTTGCTCGAAAACCATCCATTCGGGCTGTGGATAACCAGCTTGGCCCGTCGCCAAGACCAAGGGGCCAATGCGCGCTCCACTGCTGGCAAATCGAACTGCGTTCGGGCTTGCCATCGCCAGCCGATGCTCCAACCATCGCGGTGATCCTGCACCTGGCATTGCGGCTGGGACTTATCCACCCAGATTTCACCCATGGCTTGCGGGGGCTCCCTCAGCCTGTCCACAACCAGTGGCGCCGAATTATCCACAAGGGGTAACTGCTCGAACCGCACCTGATCGATATCGAGCCACAGCATTCGCTCTGTGGGTAACCCTGAGGTTATACACAAGCTCTGCGGCGCCGTTGCCTTGTTCATGATCACCAAGCCTGCCACTTCAGCCGCTTCGCGCTGTGCAGCTGGCAGCGCGACGCCTTTCGCAAGGGTCAGCGCGTCGAGCACCATCACCAGCGGTTGCACCGCCAGAACGCCGCGCCAGGGCGCTTCGCTCAGTTGCGAAAGGATCTGCAACGGATGACCCAGGCCCGAGGGTTCAATGAACAGGCGATCCGGCCGGGCTTTGCGCAGCAGACGGCCCAGGCCGATCTGAAACGGCGCACCGTTCACGCAGCACAGACATCCTCCGGCGATTTCGCCGATTGCGATACCATCATCGGTGGTGGCAAGCAGCGCGGCGTCGATGCCCACCAGGCCGAATTCGTTGATCAGCACGGCCCAACGCTGGTTTGTCGGCTTGCACGCCAGCAGACGACGAATCAGGCTGGTCTTGCCGGCGCCCAAGGGGCCTGCGATGACATGGGTGGGGATGTTCTGCAGCATGGTCGGATATCTATGGAGGTTGAGCGATGCGTGTGTGGGGTTTGCTGGGGCTGCTGGCCAGTACCCAGGTGTGGGCCGAGGCCTGCGTGGTGCACAGCCAGGCAGAACGGGTAAGCGTCGAAGTGTGCCAGCAGAATCGCACTATACCGCCGAAGCTGTTCAAGGAAGGTTTTTGTCGACCCAACCTGCCGGGGCAGCAGGTCGAAGTACAATTCCTGGCGCAGTGCCCGCAAGGCGCCTACGGTATTTGCCGTGGCGCTCGGGTCGAGCGCATGCCCTATGAACAGGACATCCACTACTACGGTGTGGCGAGCGACGCCGCCTACCTCAAGCCGTTCTGCGAGCAAAACAGTCAGGGACAATGGATCTTGCCCTGAGCAATCCGGATCACGCCTGCTGGCCTTGATCGTGCCACTCGCCGAACGGATCTGGCCAATGAACCCAGGCCTGTGCACCCTGGGCCAGTTCCTCATCATCCAGCAGACACTGGTCCAGGGCGTGGCCCAACGCTGCGAAATCCATTTTCTGCCCAATGAATACCAGCTCTTGGCGGCAGTCTCCGGTGTCGGCCTGCCAGGTCTGCTGGATGGCAGCCACGCTCTCGACATCCTGCGGCCATTGCGTTTGCGGCACGAAACGCCACCAGCGGCCAGCGAAGCCATAGCGCATCAACCCACCCGCCTGGGACCAGCTTCCTGCTTCCTGGGGTTTGCTGGCGAGCCAGAAAAAGCCTTTGGAGCGCAGCAGCCGACCATTGGTCCAGGGTTTGTCGATGAAGTCATGGAAGCGCTGTGGGTGGAACGGACGCCGGGCGCGGTAGGCCGTGGATGCAATGCCGTATTCTGCGGTTTCCGCAACATGCTCACCCCTGAGCACCTTCAGCCAGCCTGGCGCTTGCGCTGCGCGCTCGAAATCGAACAGCCCGGTGTCCAGAATGCGTGCCAGCGGCACCTGCCCCATGACCATGGGCATGACCTGCGCGCCGGGGTTGAGTGTGTGCAGTACTGCCATCAGCTCGGTGCGTTCAGCCTGACTGATGAGGTCGATCTTGCTGATAAGGATGACGTCGGCAAATTCCACCTGTTCCACCAACAGATCAGTGATGGCTCGCTCGTCGTCCTCTCCCAGGGTTTCGCCGCGCGTCGCCAAGCTTTCCGCTGCCTGATAGTCGAGCAGGAAATTGACCCCGTCGACCACCGTGACCATGGTGTCGAGCCGGGCCAGATCGGCCAGGCTCTGGCCGTGCTCGTCGCGGAAGGTAAAAGTCTCGGCCACCGGCAGCGGCTCGGAGATGCCCGTCGATTCGATCAGCAGGTAATCGAAACGCCCCTCGGCAGCCAGCTTGGCCACTTCTTCGAGCAGGTCTTCGCGCAACGTGCAGCAGATGCAGCCATTGCTCATTTCGACCAGTTTTTCTTCGGCCCGGTTGAGGCTGACGTTACGCTGCACTTCACTGCCGTCGATGTTGATCTCACTCATGTCGTTGACGATCACGGCAACGCGCAGATCTTCCCGGTTGCGCAGGATGTGATTGAGCAACGTGCTCTTGCCGGCCCCCAGGAAGCCGGACAGCACGGTGACGGGTAAACGGTTGGGCATGACGGACCTCATCGGTGACAGGTGCAACGAACGCTGCATCGCTTATATTGTTATAACATAACATATAAGTCGTCACTAACTTGATTACATTGTGCTTTAGGCAACAATTGCATGGCCGAGAAACGCGTGTTCCACGTGGAACACGCATTGCAGCTATCAGGTGCGAGGCTTCACTGACCCACAGTTGTTTCCCAACCAAACGGCGCGAGTGTTCATGCTGCCCTTCTGCGCGACGCCGGAGGCATTGAACGTGCCGTTGACCGTGGTAAGAAACTCTCTATCGCTGAGAAACTGGGCTTGTCCGGTCCCCTGGGCCTTGGGGCAACTGAACTGAAATTTCCAGACATTGCCATTGCGCTCGGTGATCTTCTGCGTGCAGCCGGACTTCGCATCTTGTAACGGAATGTCGTTGGTCTTCACCTGTTCAGGCGTCAGGCACGAGCGAATGCCATTGCCGCCCACCGTGATGCCTTGGTTGGCAAGCACGCCTTCCATCATTGCCCTTTGCTCGGGTGGAAGCATCTTCAACTGACCCAGCATCACCTGCATGTCAGGCAGCGGCTTGCCATCGACTTGCATGTTACTGGTGGTCATTTCCCATAGGCCCGGCTGGAGCATCTGCGCCTGTGCCCCGGTTGCCGAAAGGCCCACTACCAATGCAGCCATCGGCCATTTAAATCTCATCTGATTCCACTCCTCAAGAACGTTGGGAAAAGTGCGGGCATGGGTCTTTGACGTCGAAACGGGTGCCGAGTTGCGCGGTAATAAAAACGCGACAACCGCCACTGAACGTGGTCTGTTTAGCACAGCGCATCAAGGAGCCGCCGTGCAATGGATTATCACAGTCCGATTTTTTTTGGGTATCTATTTGGCCTGCTGCACGTGTTGGGCATCGCTGCCGCCGTTCATGCAGTTCTTACCGTACGCACCGCGCAGGGTTCGATTGCTTGGGCCTTATCGCTGTTGTTCATTCCCTACCTCACGTTGATCCCCTATCTGGTGTTTGGCCGCAGCACGTTCGACGCATACATCAAGGCCCGTCGACATGCCAACAAGGAGATGCACACCGCCATCGCCGACATGGATTGGCGCCCCTGGATAGAGGAAGCGCTTGCCGCACGCAAATCCACGTCATACGCCTCACTCAGGGCCATGCCCAAACTTGGCCGGATGCCATGCCTGGCCAATAACCGGGTCGGCCTGCTGATCAATGGACACGCCACGTTCGATGCCATCTTTGCAGCCATCCGCGAGGCCCGGCGAGCGGTGTTGGTGCAGTTCTTCATCATCCACGACGATCATATCGGCCGGCAGCTGCAAGGCTTGCTGCTGCAAAAAGCCTCCGAGGGTGTCGAGGTCTACGTTCTCTACGACCGAGTGGGCAGCCACGCCCTGCCCCGCGAATACGTCGAGCGGCTGCGCGAGGGTGGCGTCAATGTGAAAGCATTCGCGACCCAGAGCGGCTGGTTGAACAGGTTCCAGGTCAATTTCCGCAACCACCGCAAGATCGTCGTGGTGGACGGAGTAAAAGGCTTCATCGGTGGCCATAACGTCGGCGACGAATACCTGGGCGGCAACCCCAAGCTCTCGCCCTGGCGCGATACCCATGTGAGCATCAGCGGGCCGGTGATCGCCTGCCTGCAAGAGTCGTTTGCTGAAGACTGGTTCTGGGCAGCACGGGAATTGCCGCCTTTGATCCTCCCCGAAGCGTACGAAGAAGACGGCGTGTTGTGCCAAGTGCTGGCCAGTGGCCCGGCCGACCCCTATGAAACCTGCTCGTTGTTTTTCGTCGAGTCGATCCACGCCGCCAATGACAGGGTCTGGATCACCACCCCCTATTTCATACCGGATGAGGCCGTCTTTGCCGCACTGCGCTTGGCGGTACTGCGCGGTGTCGATGTCCGTATCCTGCTGCCGTCTCGCCCGGATCACAAAGTGGTCTATGCCGCGTCCAGCCTGTTCGCGTTCGAAGCAGTGCGCGCCGGGGTGAAAATGTATCGCTACGGCCCAGGCTTTCTGCATCAGAAAGTGGTGCTGGTCGACGATGAAATCACGGCAATCGGCAGTGCCAATATGGACAACCGCTCGTTCCGTTTGAATTTTGAAATCATGCTGCTGACCGTCGATAAGGCATTCACCAGCGAAGTGGAACAGATGTTGCTCGACGATTTCGCCCAGTCACGAGAAATAGATGTCCGTGATAGCAAAGAGACACATCGTTTGGAAAAGCTCGGTATGCGAGTGGCGCGCTTGATTTCGCCTATCCTGTAGCGCGCAGTAGGCGAATTTGTCAGCTGATCGGCAACGAAGCCTGCCTTTAGACATATAAGGAAACATTGGAAACGCTTCGTGTACCATGAGCGGGCTTCGATATTACTAAAGGGAAGTGGACCTGCATGAACGCAGAGAAAGAGAGATTCATCGGTTTGGAATGGCTGCGGTTTTTCCTGGGCGTGTATCTGGTGATGTTCCACACGCTGCCGTTCTACGAGGAATACACACAGCTGAGTGGGTTGGTGGAATTCACCGAATTGGGTTTCTTTGCCACAAGCAGCTTTTTTGCGTTGTCCGGTTTTCTCCTCGCGCACGTCTACCTCGACGGTAACAAACTGCGGGAGCCGCCGGTCTCCTTCATGACCAAACGATTTGCCAACCTCTATCCGATCCACATATTCGGCCTCGCCAGCTGCGTGGTTCTGATATCGCTGACAGGCCTGTTCGACAGCAACACTGACCTGAGTGTGGCGTATCGTTCCGATGACCTGCTCAAGCGTACCGCGCCCGAGCTGCTCAAATACAAACTCAGCGATTTCCAGATAGCCGTGAATGCTGTGCTGCAGGTTACCCTGCTGCAGGCCTGGAACCCGGTTTACCTGGCCTACAACGGCCCGCTGTGGTCGATCTCGGCGCTGTTCTTCTTCTACCTGACATTCCCCTGGTTTGCGCCACGCCTGGCAGCCGCCAAACATAAGGTAGGGTTGCTGCTGATCATCTGGGCCGCCTGCCTGATCCCTCCATTGCTGGTGGTCCTCAATGAAGACTACAGCTCGATCTGGATTGGCTTCCTGCACCACTTCCCGTTGCTGCGGCTGCCGGTCTTTTTAGCAGGCATCGTCGCCTACCTGCTGTTTCGCGATTATCGGCTGATGGGTACCGGCCTGCGCGGGCCTCGCAAATTGATGGCGGTGATTGCCCTGGGGTTCGGTGTGGCGATCGCCGCCGAGGTCAACTGGCGAGGCGAGAGCCATTGGTATGTGCTGCTGCACAATGGCTTGCTGCTGCCGATGGTGCTCAGCGTCATCATCCTGTGCGCCATGGCCTCGAGTGCGCAAAGCGAGCGGCATATCAAATGGGCCCGCCGTCTGGGCGCCGCGTCACTGCCGATGTTCGCCCTGCACACGCCGATCTTCATCGTCTTCCGTCGCTTGGAAATGCTGGCGAACATCGACGTGAACCTGTGCTTCACCAATGCGGCGGCGTGCGTGGCAGAGGCCAAGGGGCATCCATTGTCGCTGACTTACTACCCGCTGCTGCTGCTGGCGTGCATCATTCTGTGCGTGATCTTTCAGGAGCAGATTGGCAACCGCACGCGGCAGTGGCTGTTGCAGGGTCCGTTGAGTCGCTGGGTGGTGAAGAGCAAACGTGAGACGTCGGGCAACACCAACGCCCTGCGCGCAGCCTGAACATCGGGTGACTGTCCTTGCAGTTCAGGCGCTGGCTTGACCTGCAAGGGACCCAGGCGCCGTTCCTAGCCCTGTACAGACCTCCAGAGGGCAAGCTGCAAAGGCTGATGTTGCAGGCGCGGGACGGTTCGCCCGACAAGGTGGACATTCAGCCGCTGCGGTTCAGCCCACCCTGTCCAGCTCAACCACGCACACCTGCGCGGCCGTACCCTCCAGGCTGTAA
Organism: Pseudomonas sp. CFBP 13710; assembly: GCF_014842235.1. Taxonomy (NCBI): domain Bacteria; kingdom Pseudomonadati; phylum Pseudomonadota; class Gammaproteobacteria; order Pseudomonadales; family Pseudomonadaceae; genus Pseudomonas; species Pseudomonas sp. CFBP 13710. The sequence goes on from NZ_JACYVJ010000008.1 coordinate 27,563, forward strand.
CGCTGGCGCCGGCCGCTTGCGTTGGTGCAGCGCAACGTTGCCCGCGAGATTAACTCGTGTCTGCGTCCATCACTCGCGTCGGTCACCTGGACAGCATCTGAAGAGGCGTTGAAGAAAATCACCTCGGCCGCCACCGAGCTCAACACCACCACCGGATGGCAATCCACCCAGCGCAACGATGCCTGGATCCGATCGTGGCGGTAGATCAGGTTGAAGTCCTCAATGGGTGAACCCAGCAACCGACACCGTACCTTCGCCCCACCGTCGAAACTCATAGGCTGGATGGGACCCAGCGCCCTGCTCTCCACCCCGTTCACTTCCAACACCATGCCATCGCCGTGCAGCACGGTGATGATCCGGCTATAACCGGCGAACACGGAGAAGGGTCCGTCGGCGCTGATCTGGGCAATCGACAGGCGCCAGTCATACCCGCTGTCATCGACGGAGCGCTGCCGGACAATTTCCAGGGTACTGCCGCCGCCGTTCTTCCACGGCATGGACGCGTAATCTTCGGGGCGGTATACGTGCGCATCGGTCATCGGAATCTGGCTACCAAAGGAATGTCAGGCAGGCTTGAACGCCATGAATCGCTCGATCAGTGCACGCAGTACCGGCTGGAGAGTCTCGACCTTGTCTGCTTGCAACCCGTAGGGGGCGGTTTCCTGCATGTAGGCTCGCTGTGCCAGCTCCAGCTGTACGGCGTGAACCCCTTGGGCCGGGTGGCCGTACTGGCGAGTGATGTAGCCGCCTTTGAAGCGGCCATTGAGTACCGCCGGCAACTGCGGAGCCAACCGCTCGGCCACGGCGAGCAGCTGCTCCCCGATGCCGGGTGCGCAGGCGCTGCCGTTGGCGGTGCCGAAGTTGAACACCGGTAACTGGCCCTCGAACAGGTGCGGGATGACCGAACGGATCGAGTGCGCGTCCCACAGCAGGGCGTAGCCATGGATCGCCTTGATTCGTTCCAATTGCTGCTGCAACGCTCGATGGTACGGCTGCCAGTAATGCTCCAAACGCTGTGCGATTTGCGCATCGTCTGGTTCGTGCCCCGGCTGGTACAGCGGCACGTCGTCGAATGTCGTCAGCGGGCATAGCCCGGTGGTGTTCTGACCTGGATACAGGCTGGCGCCATCGGCAGGCCGGTTCAGGTCGATCACGTAACGCGAAAAACGTGGACGCAACGTCGACGCGCCCAGAGCGACAGCGAAGTCGTACAACTCATGAATATGCCAATCGGTGTCATCCACCGCCTGGCCGACCAGGCTGTAATGCGCTTTCAGCTCGTCCGGCAGCAAGGTGCCGACGTGAGGCATCGATATCAGCAGAGGGCCGACGCCCTGATGCAGCTCGAAGGTAGGTTCCCGATTCATAGCGTATGCTCCAGTAAATCGGCCAGGGTGGCGCGGTAGCCTTGCAGAGCCTGCACTTGCAGGGCGTGCTGGCCGTCATCGATGACCTGCCTGCCGCCGACGAAGACGTCACGTACCAGATTGTTGCCGTGCTCGCAGAACACCAGCGAGGACAACAGCTGGGCTGGATGGCCGGGGGCGATATTCACGGCGTCTGAATCGATGACGACCATGTCGGCACGCTGCCCCACCATCAGCCCGGCTACCGAGCGGCCGGTCGCCTGGGCCCCGCCCTTGACCGATTGATCGAACAGGCGATCCGCTACCACCGGCGCGTCGGGGCTGGCCAGCACATTGCGCCGACGGTGCAACAGGCGCTGGCCGTATTCCAGCAGACGGAGCTCCGCCCAAGGGTTGACGGCTACGTTGCTGTCCGAACCGATACCCCAACGGCCCTTGTCTGTCAGAAACCGCTGAGCGTCGAACAAACCATCGCCAAGATTGGCTTCGGTGCTTGGGCATAGCCCTACGGTGGCACCACTGCGCGCCAACGCTGCGTATTCAGCGTCGTCCATGTGGGTGGCGTGCACCAGGCACCAACGCGGGTCCAAAGGTTGGCGGTCCAACAACCACTGCACCGGTCGCTGGCCGAGGATTGCCACGCATTCCTCGACCTCGCGGGTCTGCTCGGCAATATGGATATGCACGGGCGCGCGCGGATCCTCGGCATCCAGGCCATCCATCAGTCTCGACAAAGAGGCTTCGCTCACGGCACGTAACGAATGCGGCGCGACGCCATAACGCCGATTGCCGTTCTGCGGCATGGCTTTTTGCAGGTGCTGACGCAGCTCCAGAATCCACTCCGGTGAATTGATGAAACGACGTTGGTGCGGCAAGGGTGCTGCCTGGCCTAGCCCACCGTATTGGTAAAGCACCGGAAGCAGGGTCATGCCGATGCCTACTTCTTCGGCCGCCCGCACCACGCGCAGGGACAATTCGGCGGGGTTCGCGTAGCGCTGGCCGTCAGCGTCGTGGTGCACGTAATGAAACTCGCACACCGAGGTGTACCCGGCCTTGAGCATTTCGATGTACAGGTGCCGACCGATGGCCTGCAAGTGCCGAGGCTGCAGGCGCTGGGCAAATCGATACATCAGGGTACGCCAGCTCCAGAAGGAATCGGCGGGGTCGCCCAGGGTTTCGGTCAAGCCGGCCATGGCGCGCTGGAACGTGTGGGAGTGCAGGTTGGGCATGCCACTGATCACCGGGCCACGCGCCACCGGCGTGCCGTCTGTGGGCACGGCATCGATGCTCACGTTGGTCAGATCGCCGAGCGCGTTCCAGCTCAGCAGCACATTGCTCTGCCAGCCATCGGGCAGTAAAGCGCTGTGGGCAAACAGGCTGCTCTGGGCTTGGCGCGCGGGTGAATCCAAGGGTGTATCCACATGAACCTCTGGGCAATGAGTCAGGCGCAGGCAATCAGAGAACAGGCGCTGCGTCTCGCGACAGCACGCTGTGCAGGAAACTGCGGGTCCGCGCTTCACGCGGTGCGGTGAACAGCTGCGCCGGTGGCGCGGCCTCGACAATCGCGCCTTGATCCATGACCACCACCACGTCGGCCACTTCCCGGGCAAATCCCATTTCGTGGGTAACGATGATCATGGTCATGCCTTCGCTCGCCAGGGTTTTCATGACCTGCAATACCTCGCCCACCAGCTCCGGATCCAGCGCCGAGGTAGGCTCGTCGAACAGCATGACCTTGGGCTCCATGGCCAACGCGCGGGCAATCGCAACGCGCTGCTTCTGCCCACCGGACAAAGTGCCGGGGTAAACCTGCGCCTTGTGCTCCAGGCCGACCTTGTTCAACAGGCGCAGCCCCTGCTCTTCGGCCGCTTGGCGCGATCTGCCGCGCAGGGCCATGGGCGCCAGGATGATGTTGTCCAGCACGCTGAGGTGCGGGAACAGGTTGAACGACTGGAACACCATGCCGACTTCGCTGCGCAGGGCGTCCAGTTTGCTCTCCGACATCATCCTGCCCTGCTCCACCACGGTATGGCCACACGCGCGCAGCGTTCCGCCTTCGGCGGTTTCCAGGCCGTTCATGCAACGCAGGAAGGTGCTCTTGCCCGACCCGCTGGGACCGATCACCACCACGACCTGGCTGGCCTGTACGCTGAAGTCGATGTTGTGCAGCACCTGATGCGTGCCAAACGATTTGCTCAGGTTTTGAATATCGATAATGGCGGTGCTCATCACACTCTCCCGTCGGCGCGCAGCACTTTCTCGGTGCGGCGCAGGATCAAGGTGGTGATGCTGGTCAGCATCAGGTAGATGACGGCAATGGCCAGGTACACTTCGAGCGAACGGTAGGACACGCTGATGATCTTCTCGCCTTCGTGCATCACGTCGGCGATGGTGAGCAGTGACACCAGCGCCGAGTTCTTGATCAAGGCGATGAATTCGTTGCCCAGGGCGGGGATCATGCGCACGAAGGCTTGGGGCAGGATCACCTTGCGCATCGCCAGTTTGTGCGGCAGGCCCAGCGAGCGGGCGGCTTCCATCTGGCCCTTTTCCACCGACTGGATCGAACCCCTGACAATCTCCGAGACATAGGCCGCACTGTAGATGCCCAGGCCGAAAATTCCGCACACATAAGCGGGTAACTGAATGCCGAAGTGCGGCAGGCCAAAGAACAGAATGAACAGCTGCACCAGCAGCGGCGTGCCGCGGACCAGCGTCAGGTAGGTGGTACACAGCCCGTAGATCAGCGTGCGCTTGGGATTCAGCCGCCCCAACCCGATCAACAGGCCCAGGACACAGCCCAGCACCAACGCGGCAGCGGTGATTTCGATGGTGGTCAGGGTGCCGGAGGCGAGCGCGCGCCAGCCGTCCCAGACCGGGGAAAAGTCGAGATCCATGAGGTACTCCGCAGAGGCTTACGGTTGAAGGCGTAAAGTGTGCAGGCTCGTCGCAGCATCGGCCGAACCTGCAGCGGCGGTTTATTCTTTGGTGGTGCCGAACCACTTCTGGGTCAGTGCGGCGTATTCGCCATTGCTGCGCAGGGTTTTCAGCGCCTGGTTCATCTGCTGTTGCAGCGCGGTGTCATTCTTGCGAACGGCAAAACCGTACAGTTCGGTGGTCAAGCCTTCGTCCAGCACGCGGACCTTGGGCTGACGCTTGGCATATTCCACCGCCGCCGGGCGCCCGGTCACTGCAGCGTTCACCCGGCCAATGGCCAACAGGTCGAACATGGCCTGGTTCTTTTCCACTTCCACCACGCTCACTGCGGGGTAGTTGGTTTTCAGAAAGTCGATGGACTTGGTACCTACCTGGGCTGAAACCTTCTTGCCCGCGACCAGATCGCCGGGTTTATCGATGCTGGTGTCATCCTTCAGGACCAGCACAGCGAGGCCGCCGCGATAGTAGGAATCAGTGAAGTTGACCACCTTCTGCCGTTCTTCGGTCATGTAGATGGCCGACGCCGCCACGTCGAAGCGGTTGGAAATCAAGCCGGGGATCAGCCCCTTGAAGCCGATGTCGATCCACTCGACCTTCTTGTTCAGTTGCTTGCCGATGGCTTCGATCAATTCGATATCGAAGCCGGTGCGCTTGCCATCCTGCACGAACTCCATGGGTGGAAAGGTCGCATCGGTGCCGACACGCATCACTTCATCGGCTGCCTGGGCCGAGGTGCACAGCGAAGCCATCAGCGTCAGCGCGGCAGCCAGGGGGGTGAATAACTTCAACGCTTTCATCACGAATTCCTTCGGCAAGGGTAGGTCCGGTCAGGACCTGAAACATGGATTGGGCGGCAGTTAGAAGCGATTGCAGATGCGGCTGGCTGCTTTTCTGGTGAGGCTGATCAATTCAGCCTCCCGTGGGCCAACGCGCAGTGACGGCGCCATCAACGTAATGGTGCCTTCCAGGGCACCGTCCGCCGAAATCAGCGGGACGCTCACGCCCCAAACACCCAGATCGACCTCACTGTCACTGGTGGCGTAGCCATTCTTGCGGATCCTGGTGATCTCCCTTTCCAGCGCCGCAACGTCCATGGCGCCCTCCTGCGATTGCGTTTTCAGCAGTTGGCGCTGCACCGATTCGGGCAGAAACGCCAACAGGCTCTTGGCCGAGGCGCCCTGCATCATGGAGTGGGCGCGGCCCTTGGTGAACGAGCAACGCAGCGAGCTGCTGCTCTCCTCCATGGCGATGCACACCATCTGGCCGTTGCTGTACACCAACAAGCCGACGCTTTCTCCCGTGCGCTCAGCCAGGGCACTGATCTCGTCGCGGCTCTGGCTGATCAGGTTGGAGGTCTGATCGAAACCCCACGCCAACTGCACGCCGGTCGCGCCTGGCTCGTACAGCCCCGTGGTCATGTGTTCTTGCAGCAGACCCCACTTCTTCAACGACGCCAGGTGCCGATAGACCGTGCTCAACGGCATCTGCACCTGCGCGGCAATGCGCTTGGCCGCAATCGGTTGCCCAGCCTTGGCCACGCAGGTCAGCACCTGCAGCACACGGTCGACAATGCTGGTGGTTCGTGGGTCGTTCATGACTGCACTATAAGAACAAATTCTCGATTCTGAAGGGGGATTCTCATTGGGCGGGAAAAAAACCTCCATGTCGCTGGCATGGGACTGCATGGGCCACTGGTGAAATTTCACCGAACGCGCGGTGCCACAGGCACATCCGAGCATTCAGCGCTGCCGAATTCCATGGGATAGTGTCCGTCTTTCTCCCCATCTGAAGACCCTGCCCCATGGCCACCAAGCACCCACTTGAACCGCTGGCTCAACGCTTCCTTGGCAAACACCCCCATCAGCTCGAACCTGAAGAAATACATGTTCTGGAGCAGATGAAAAAGCGTCTGCCCGTCAGCCGCGATGCCAGTGACGCCTCCGACGAAGTCGCAACGTTCGGCGAAAGACTGTCTGATCGGGTTGCGGCGATCGGCGGCTCATGGGCGTTCATCATCGCCTTTACCATCATCCTGTTCGGCTGGATGCTGCTCAATACCGATGTGCTCGATCACTTCGGCCTGGCCTTCGACCCTTACCCGTACATCTTTCTCAACCTGATGCTCTCTACCGTCGCGGCCATCCAGGCGCCGGTGATCATGATGAGTCAGAACCGCCAGTCGGCCAAAGACCGCCTGGCCGCAAGCCTGGACTTCGAGGTGAACCTGCGTGCGGAGCTGGAAATCATGCGGCTGCATGAAAAGATCGACAAGGAGATCCTGGAGCGGCTGGATCGGATCCTGGCGAGTGTGGAGCCCAAGGGCAGCGTGTGAAGGTGCGCTTGGGCGTCCGGGGGTAGGATCGGCTGATTTCTACGATGACGGCGCTGTGATGAAACAATAAAGATTGTCAAAGCGCCCCGCGTACTCAGAGGCCTACAGAGCGCTATAAAGCTAGCTCTTTGAAAATAAAGTTTGTCACAAAACTTCAAATCTCCATAAGAACGGCTCCGCTGTAAAAAATAAAGATTGTCACAAGGTCTTTACCCTTGCCCCAGAAAGCACTGCAGTTGATAAACCCCCGCTCCTTTCGATTAGGCTGTGAAATTGTTCTAAGGAAACTCTCAAAAAGACTTCCATCCCCGGTGAAATACTCGCCTGACACGAATCGAACTGTCGAGCCCCGATGAAACGGATGTTGTTCGCCGATGCCGAGTATGCCGTCAAACGTAAGCAGACCCGCTAGCTACCGAAAAAAACTTCACGAGGGCCGCTCCAGGGTTTGCGCCGGCACTGGGCGTGGATCAGTCGCGCTGATGCAGGAGGTCGAGCAGGAAGTCCATGAGCAGGTATGGTTTGTCGAAGCAGGCATCAATGAGCGTGTGGACGAAGAGTGTGCCGTCATCCAGCATGAAGGGAATGATGGAGTGGTCGATCTTGAAGGTCTTCAGGCGCTTACGTGCGTTACCTTTCTGATAGGGGTTCTTGGCGCGCAGATCGTACTCTTCCAAAGTGTAAAAAATGAATTCGTGGTCGATGTGAGAAACAAAATAACGCCCGCCTTCCACGTAATATTCCAAATGGATCATTCGGGTCACTGCGCAGTCCGCAAGCAATTCTGGGATGTAAGCGATTTCTTCAAAGGTCATGCTGCTGTCAGTGATAGAACACCAACATTTGTCATCACTTCCATGCTTGTAAAAGGTCCAAACTGAGGGAAGGACTGCTTTGCTATCTGCTGTTGGAGCTCTAGTGCGGAGTAATGTACTTGCCACTTCCCCGGGAGCTTGCCGTTGCAGATTTTCCACCGTCAAAGGTATTGGAGTGACCTGGAAGCCTAGTTCGACGAAGATGTGTTTGTCCGTTTCAATTAAAACGTCGCCGCAGGTCAGTAGAGCTAGGTCTGTTATTAGACTCTCAGTACGCAGGCGTTCGAACAGCGTGAGCACATAACTAGGAGTGTGTTCGATGAGTAGCTGCACCGGATGTTGCGAGTCTAGGATCCTGTTGGGGATTCCTATGAGCAGTTGGGTATCTTCGGTTACCGAGCGTAAATGGTATTTGCTGTATTGCGCGTCGGTCTCAAATAGGTCTACATCTGCGGCCTTGCAGTACTGGTAAAGCCTAGTAGTTTTCTGCGGTGCACGCATGTATCTGCGTTGCTCTCTATTATCCGTACGGTATATTTCATACACAATGTGTAGCAATCGGGTGAGAGCAAAGTTTTCCTTGCATTGACGAGCACTGAAGTCTTTTGCGGCAGGCAAGAGGGAGCTGTAATCGTCGAAGATCTGCAGGGCCTGCTTGTGCAGTGCTTCAGCGCACAGGTCTTCCAGGTCCCGCTTCTTACTCTCGATTGCCCTGGAGTCAAGAATCAGATCACTGCATAGTTGCTCCAATTCGATTTCGAGCCTGCTGCGTTCAAAGCGCATGATGCTCCGCATGAAAGTGACTTCTTGTAGTGCTTCCAGCAACCAGGGTAATGCGCGTTCGAATAGCGTTGGATCGTCGTCTAGGAAACAATCTGTCATTAGGTTAAATGTACCACCATCGCTACCGAATTTATCGCATGTGTAGCTGAAGTCACCTTCCAACCGGCGCAGGCTGACCTGAAGGCGCTCCTCTTGGAGTGTGTCGAAATAGCTTGCAAGTTCGGTCGGCAGCATGACGTGGAGTTCCTGACTGATTTGGGCTGATACGAGATAGTAGTGGGCACTCTGCCGAACTAAAAGCTGAGATTCCGCATCTGCTAGCTGGAATTCGTTGTTGATGATACACAGCTAGACAACGCATTCGACATGAGCTCAGAGCTTCGAATATAGGGGATCATCGCGCCCTTAAAAAAAGGGCTGCAAAGCAGCCCCTAATTATATGAATAACGCACTGTAATCTAAATGCACGGGCGGAAAAACGAGTTGCCTACCTACGTCAAATATTGTTTCAGAGATTAGACATCACCGATTAAATCCTGTGGAGCCTCAATAGAAATTGAAATCCAGCACCAAGGAGCCTCGGAAAGCTTAATTGACTTTTTATCAGTAACCAGGATTCCGCTGCTAAACTCATCGCCAATTTTTATTCCCTTCACAAATATCAACATGTGCTCGTAACCAGGAATTTCTTTCATGGCATTGAGTTTTTCGACTCCTGATTCATGAACATGCTCAGATTGGAGAGCTTGAATTGCTGTCATGAAGCCGCTTATGAAGCTTCTCTTAAAGACGACCACGCCTTTGTCGGTACCGCCACGAGACGGGAAAAAGTAGCAAGCGGTCTTTTCGGCTCCTCCAATGGGCACGACAACCTTAACATTAGACTTGGATTTTATTTCGACTTTGGCAGCCGCACTTATTGCAATTGCTGGAGGAACATAGACGCCTACGCGCCCTAACGTATGAAGAAGATTTCGTTGTATTTCCTGAGCGTAAAGCGGTTTAAGCGCACCCGCATACATGTGATTTCCGATTGACAAACCTGGACTAGCAAGAAATCCCGAAAAAGGGAAGGATCTAACTTTTTTGTACCTCCAGTTTATATTGAAAGGCACATCATCGACTAGCAGATAGTCACCCGCAGAAGTTTGAGGAGCATCAAATTTCTGCAAATCGCCTACTACCATTAAAACCTCATCAATAGCGCGCTTCCCGTTTGGCCGCAAGATCAAATCGCAATCCGGGTTCATGATAGCCAAAACGGACTTAGGGATGGCATTATCTTTTACAATATATAAGTCACCCATCCGAAAATTACGCCCTGGTTCGGGTCGACTGGAATCCACTCGAACCCGGTGGTACATTTTTGCAATATTGTCAGTAGGACCGTCAAAGGCACTTTCAACATGCCCTGCTATCTCGGGTGAAAGCGTGTTTTTAAAACTAGAAGATACGGGGTTACCGTCAATATGTACGCACAGCTTATCCAAAAGCGTCTCACCCAAGAACCATTCTAGATACTCAGGTAAGTTTTGCCCTTCTCCCGCAAGTCTAAACTGTACCAAATACGCTATTTCACGCAAATCGAGGTTCGAGATGTGTTCATCGATTGTTTCGACCGCCGACTTCGCGCTTGCTGTCCAGCATCCCAGAAAAGCATCCAATCCGCGCGAAAACTTGTAACTCTGAAATATGTCGAGCAGAGCCTCCGCGACGTCTTCCTCTAGAGTAATGTCACCAGAGTCTGCCATCTGAACCTTTGTTTTGGCAATAAAGGTAAATCTACTGGCAAAAACGCCTTGCTTCAAACTCGCTCGGTAGTCTGTAGCTTTGAGGCTATGCAGGTGTGAGGACATCAGAATTACAGATGGTGCGCTGGCTAGAAATGGAGCAATTCTGTTCAGTGAGGCTTGAACGGCTGCATTTCCTTTTTCGTTATCGGGATTGTCAGTTGCTGTAAGTGTAGGATCCAAGAATAAATCTACAAAAACCACGTCAACGCGAGAGTCCAAAAGCGATCCGTCTTCCACCGAGCCGACCGTCAATATCTCCAAATCAGGCATGCAGGCTTTAAGTAGCTTTATGACAGGCAAAACGTTCGTCAAATTCGCCCCTTTATTAGTTTTAAAGAGTCCGCCGGGGTCAAATTCTGTAGCGAGATTTAACATGTAGTTTTTATATAATAGGGCTACACAAGCCAATAAATCATCGTTATCAAATTCTGTTTCATTGATGGACTTTATCGCCTCATCCCGACTTTCGTCAGAAATTTTAGCCTCGACGCAGGCTTCCATCCCAGACTTGCTTGTAAAGAAGTCGAGAAACTGTCCCCATGCACCTTCAGCAATCATCGGTACATCGAACGCGTCGTCGATTATTGCGATCCTGGATACACCGCTGCTTTTGATGGCTCCTACCAGTCTTTTTTGAGTTATCATTTTGCTTTATCCATGTTCAAAACGAAGGTATTTAATCTGCCTTTACGGTGTATCCCAACTACTGAACTCATCGTTAAGTCCCAACCATGGTAAGTAGCAATCTCTCTGGAGATGTAAAGGCCTAACCCTCTACCTTGCCCTGCCGGCTTAGATGATATCAGTGGTTGGAAAATAACTTCCTTTCTATCGGGATCTATACCCGGACCGTTATCACTAAATTCCACAACTTTTCCGGCGCTGGAAACATCTATTATTATTTTCGGAGAGAAACCAGGTTCATATTCTTTTTGATACGCCAACCAGTATATCGAGTTAGAAATAATGTTTTCTAAAACCTGAATCACCATCCCCTTAACCGCATTAATAACAATAGGATAAGATGGTGCATTAAACTCAATACTCACATACTCTCGTTCAAATTGACCCGAATGGCTTTCCAATATTGATCCAATCAATTCAACAATATCAAATCTTGATTTAATCTGCCTGCGTTCGCCCGTCATTTCATCGAATGCTGACACACGCTTGTGAAGTGTTTTTAATTGCTCCTCAAGAGACATAAGCATTGCGTTATCAGAAAATTCTGAGCGCGTATCTTTTAGCGTGCCAATAGCTTGTTCTAATGTCCGATCTAACTCGTGGAATATAAATTCCGTAATAAGCCCTATACCTGCCAAGTGTAAAAGCTTGCTATACTCCTGCTCTGACTCCCTAATAATTTTTTCTGTTTTACCAACTATTTGGGAACATTGATTAGCAAGTTTTTTCACATTGCTTTCTAAATGCTTCAGCTGAATCAAACCGCTAGCCGTCACCGAACCCGCTCTTAGAAAATCGAGGTTCGTATATATGCTTTGTTCAATTTTCCTGAATTCGTGTGTAGCCTCTATAGCTTCGCGCTTTTTTATAGACTCGTAGCCATCAATATCATTGATGAACCCACGAAACTCAACATGGAGTAACCACATGAGTAAGGCTTTCAGCGCTCCAGATGCTTGGCTTTGCATTAAACCTTCTCGGTTGGTTTGCTCGCCTAGTGCAATATGGGTAGATCTTACTTTTACTGCGCCGATGATTTGCTGTCGGTTTAACTTGAAACCGCTCGCACTAAACGCTCGCTTATCGAGCTCCAGCCAGTCATCATCAGGCGCACCATAGGGCAAAACTCGGAATCCATGCCTATATAACATCAAGCCGCCTGACCACTTGCCAATTTGCTCTTTAGTATCAATGGCTTTTTCAGTGAGTCCGGCGACCGCCTCTACAATCGATCGATTGTACCAATACACATCGACTTCAAACTGCCCTAGGTCACGAATAGCTTGAGCTCGGATGGGAGTGCTAACGACAGCCGCATGGCCCTTTTTCCCGCGCTTTGCAACTATTTTCTGGGTAACTGAATATACTTCGACACCCGCTAGAGATACCTTTCTCTGGGCATTCCTAAGATGATAGTTCATCACTCCAGTCAGTACCGGCAAATCGTTTTCGAATTTTAGGCGTACTGTGCAAGAGGCATGAGCAGCTTTCAAAAGTTTGGTCGGTATTGAAGGAATTAAACATCTCTTATCATTATGGTAAGCATGGATGAGGCTATTTGCGTATCCAGCCTTAAATGGGTCCAGCATGCGTGCCACAGGGCCATTCAATGTCTCCTCAAATCGAGCCAAGGTCCAATCCCCAAGGAGACCAGACACTTTGATAACTGTTCCTTTATCTTGCTTGCTGGACTTTAATTTACCTCTAACAGGCTCAACATCAACGGCGCTGATCTCGTCATTCGAATCATGATCAAACATAGTCCAATCAATATCTAAAATGTTAAATCTGGACTCCCCGGCAGTTGACGTTCTTACATGTAACTTTTCCCCTAATCGCATAACCGACAGTCGACCCACACCCTTGTCTCCTAGGTAGGCCGAGCCGCTAATATTTTCCTTTCTTCTAGAGCGAGTTCCAACAGTAAGATAGACGTCATCGAGCTCTTCAAAGCTCATGCCATGGCCAGTATCCTCAAACTCCATCCAGTTATAAAGAGTGTAGCTCTCTCTTAAAGCACGCTCGAACCTCGACTTGTTCCCTACCGCTTCTTTTAGTTTGTGCAAAAAATCTTCGGCGGCTTCTTCAGGTGCGTCAGGCAGAACTTTTTCGCTTATATTGGATAGTACCTTGGCTGTTTTTAGCCCATCCTCCAAGTCATCTAAGGCTTTTTGATAGGTTGAATAAGCAATAACGATGCTGGCACGAATGCAGATCACTTCCGATTTAGCATCAACTGAGTTTTTTATCAGTTCATAGATGGCCACCTCATCAGAGCTGATGAGTTCTTTCCCCAGCTCCAGCAAGGTTCTAGCCGCAATTTTGAACGCCAAGGGTAATCCTCCTTGAAAACAATTGAAGTAGTATTCACTCGTTAGATACTACAAATTGCACACCCCATATCATCGTCATCTTCCGGAGTTTCAGTAGAATCAAGCTCTGAGAATACGGCTATCAAGGTGGAGTTATCCTTTCGTTGAGCCATACGCTCGACCCTTAATGCATGGTCATGTTTGATCTGAGCCATTCGCTCGGGCTGCTCAAGCTCCGCCAGGCTCTCCCCCTGACTCCAAGTAAAGAAGTTGCCTGTTTTTTCAAATGGCACTTCATACTCTTTAGCCTTATCGTACAAATCAGGGTGTGTTTCTTTTAACTTCACCCATTCGATTTTTTGCTGATAGAAGCAAAAGTAGCATCCAGATCGAGTTCTTCCCCACTTTGTGTAGGGGGGCATCCCAACCCCAGAAACCCGAAGAATCTCTTCAATATCCCGCAGGATTAATCCGTCCTCCTGGAACGGATAAACCGCTTCGATGTTTGTCTTATGGCTGATGTACCCAGTGCGATTTTCATCAGCACGGAGCCCAACATAATTGATTATCGGCTGGTCACCGCAAAAATCCTCAAAAGGCTTAAGCTTGAGCATCTTCGTGCACCAACGACGATGATTGGAGGGAATCATCCCTCCATACATGTCATACCAGTGGTCGAAGCCTAGGTCAGCATTCAAACGATGCAACGGCTTCCCGAGGTAATTTTCCAGACGCTGCAGATAGTCATAAGTCTCTGGTAGCTCTTTGCCGGTATCGCTGAAGATGTATTCCATTTTGGGTACACGATCTCGCATGTAAATCGCTAGCGCTGCGCTGTCTTTGCCCCCTGAGAGGCTCAGGATATGTCTAACCTGCGGTTCGTTGCTCATCGCTTAGCTCATTCTCATCGTGTTCAGTGGAGCCCTGCTGCAATTGCAGCAACGCTTGAGCAAGGGCTGACGCGGCCAAATTCAAATTGCCGCCCACTTGCTTAGTGAGAGTCTCTAGCAGGCTATTGGCCATGATCTTGGTCTCATGATCAGAGGTCAATAGCATCGCTGCTTCTTCGCCACTGGGGAGAGTCAAAGTCACCCCGACGAAGCGTTGCGCTTGACGCTCAAACTCGCCTTTACGCATAGCGACCCTAAGCCAGCGCTTGTAGCGCCCGCATAGCTCAAGGACGGACTCCGCAAATATCGGAGCGTCACTGTCTTTCCAGATATCTAAGGGTCTATGAACTACAACACTCGCAATGGAATCCATCCACTTGTCGTCAGTCAGGGTGATGTCCGAACAGCGCATGATGAAGGCTTTAAGATCTACCTCGGCAAGAGACTGCGCAGTATCGGCGCACTCTTCCTGGAGCTGCGATCGAAGGGCCTTCAGAGGGCCTGTGATCTCAAAAGCCTGCGCCATGGAAAAGCTAACCTCGTCCTGCAACCGTCGGTATGCCATACCAAGCTCAGTGAGGCTTTTAGCCAGCAGATCGGGGAAGCTACTAGCGTCCTTCCCCTGCCCAGCCATCACCACGCGTGGCATATCAACGGCGAGCAACGAAACCGGGTCGGTTGCTCTTTTGATTACGTCGCGAAGGGCTTTGGTTTGGTTTGTAAGTCGCAGTGTCTCTTGCGAATATTGCGGGAGACGCCCGTACCAGCGGATCAGCTCCCGCGCAGCATCCAGGTAAGATGCGTTCAACCCCAACTGCACACCTACCGCTCCAAATGCCTTTGCATAATCTTTGATCAGGTCTTTGCGCTCTGCCGCAATGTCGAAGCGGCGGAAGCTAAAGGTGTGAGGGCTTCTGAACATCCGTTGCTGATGATCGGAGGTCAACTCCAGGATCAGACTTCCTCGTTCGAAAATCGCGCACGATTCCTTGTTAATAAGAAGGTAAACCATGAACCACACGCTGGCCGGCCCACTTCGGACCCCTAGCGGCGGTAATGCCAGACTGGAAATCACCTCAGCAAAAGTGACCTGCCCATCAATCATCAGTTGCTTATCAAGCTCCGCCCAAACTTTACGTATGCCGGCAGGAGAATCACCGTCCGGTGCCTTTAACAACCAACGGCCGCCAGCGCCCTTACGATGCAGTCCAGTGGATTGAAGCAGAGAGCTGTAGAGCAATCGTTCGGGTGGAAAGTCGACGATACCGAGCAGCTCTGAATCAACCTTTTTATCCAGCAGGTCGAATAGACGCTGCCGAGCCGCATTGATTGCAGATGATGGCTTCTCTTTGTTGATCAATTCGTTATTGATCACCGGAGCCGCCTCGTAAACCTTATCGAACAGCCAAGAGGCGGCTTGGCTAAGGTTCATTGCTCCACTATCGGAAATCGCCTTTCCTCTATGCCAATACTCCATACCGGACGACCCTTTGGCTTGCCGGTTCAGCAGTGCCAAGACCAGTCGGCTAACACGCTCACGTGCCGTGCTGAACCTCAACTCGACATAGCGCTCGGTCCAGGGATCCAAAAGACGGAGCTTGACCTGGTCATGAACCATCAGCCAGCGGGAGTATTCAATGAGAGCATTACGCTCATCCGGACCGACTTTGACAATTACGGTGAGCGATAAAACGTCGTCAGTAGAGCGAGCTACCTCTTCAGCAGCATCGACTAAAGCAGACGATTCGGCGTCTGCAAATATCAGCCCCACACTGCCATCGTGGCGACCATGAGCACCGATGGACTGCGCAATTCTATCCGACGTGCCCGCAGTCACTCTTACCGAGCGGATTGTTCCTGTCTGCTGATAGTGACGACTGGCAATAACGCTTCTTTCAGATAGGGCTTGTGAAACGCCATTGAACATAAGTTCATCAGCTGAGCGCTGCATCGTTTCCTCGTACAAAGCCTCAACGTTGATAGCGTGACTGACGGCAAAACCATAATCATCACTCGCATGACGATGTACTAGGATTTTTTTGGCAGCTAGCTCACTCAAAGCTTCAGAGATAGCTTTGAAGTCTCCCCCCATAACAAAGCTAAGGAGTTCAACGGTCAACACGACATGGAGGACTTGAGCAACCAGTTCAATGACGGCAATCGACTTAAGCAAGTTGAGCTGTAACTCCGTCATCTTCGCGTCATTACGCTCTACGACAGAGCGAGCGAAGTCCCAGCGTCGTTCAGCCTCAAGATCACGGAAGCGAAGCCCTACCCCTGTCGTGAGGTAATTAAAAAGCTCGCTCATTCCATACCAAGAAGAATTTTCGACGAAATTGTGCTCAGCGAAGTCTCTCAGTGCTCCGGACTCATATCCACGCATGAATGCGTGAAATGAACGCTCGCTCTGACCAAATCGCTTAGATATGACCGCTAAGCAAGCCAGCGCTGCTGGGTGCAACGGGTACAGGCGCTCTGCCTGAGAGAACAGCTCACTCTCACCAGTTCCGCGGAAGAAGTTGAAATCAATTGCTTGTTTGTAGATGCTCCGGGCATCTTTTTTCAGGGCAACCGACTCAGTAATGGTTGCATCCGCGCCTAGTGCATGAAGAGCGAAATGCGCATATCGCTCGACCGGCTCATCAAAAGGCACTTCATCGAAGCGTGCTGAGACCTTATGCCATTCATCGGAAAGCGTCCGACCTACACCTTTGGCATAAGCATCAAAATGCTGGTGCAGCATAGATATGACTATTAGACCATCTTCCGTAGAATGAGATGCGACCTCCGCGATTTGCTGCAAAGACATCAAATCACCAGCTTCCGGATTTAGAGCTGCGTACTCGATGAATTTGCCAAGCTCGTCAATTAGCAATAGGACACCGGAACATCCAGCACCTTTGGTGATTAGAACAAAGTCATTCAGCAATCTACTCGTCGCTGCGTTGAGGGGTACATCACGATAGGTCTGAGCTTTCGTATCCAACTGACGCTTAAGCTCAGTAGCCAGCTTGCTTTTTGGCAGGTGCTCAAGTGCTTCAAGAATAGACTGTGCTAACGCGTCACCCAACGATACGCGCGAACCGCTTATTGCCAGTGCAAAGCGATTTTGCCCTTGTGGGAAAAGCTCAACGGCTTCTGTAGAGGCCTCAATGAGCTGTTTGTAAATTGCATGAGAGCTTTTTTGCCCTTCTAACAACCGGGCGAGCAGCAACCCTAACGCCGACTTACCACTACCATAGGGCCCAATGAGTTTCCAGGCGCGTTGTGCGCTACCCGACTTCAACGCGCCGCCAATCTGGCGAAGCACTGCCAAGACAGCAGGAGTGATCAGATAACTATCGAGCGAATCTTGTGACCGCAAATCCCTAGTCAGCGAAATGGAGCGCAGGAATTTGGAATCCAGCTCAAGGTGATCTATCAGTCGATTAGACATTCGATTCTTCTCCCACACCCAGCAAGCAATCAGCCCAAGCGGGCGCTAGGGTTGTATCCAGAATAATTTGCTGGGTATCAGCGGTATCAATAAATCGCACAACGCCACCAAACTCTTTTTCTACACCTTCTATCAAGCTACTCACTTGAAAGTTATCCAACCTGAAAACGCTACCGGGACTGAATTTACCATGCACAATCTTGGTGAGACTGAGAGAGTTGGTAGTTTGACGTTCGAAGTAATCAATCAAGGAAAAAAGGAAAACTCTTGGAGACAGACCTAAAGGCGCATTTCTACCTACCAGGTAAACAGTTTTGCCGTCGTCGGCAGTGACCTCTTCAAAAAGTCCCAAATCTTGCAGTGGGCACCAGGAGGTATCATCCCCGACTGACTCTTCCCGCTTGTACGAATGCAGAAAAATGCTTGAATGCTGCTCAAGGGTGGAAGCCGCTAGCTTTTTGTTACTGGCTGATGCCTGACGCTCGAGACCCGCAATGAGTGCCTTTCGATCAAAACGGGAATACGTTGCGCTCCCGAATACTAAATTCCAAACTGCAATCTCCGCGTGGGATGAAATCCACCAGTGAAGCAGCCAAAGCGACTCAGGCTGTTCGAGGAAAGGATCCCAACCATCTTTCGAAAGCAGCAAGCTTCCAATCGGACCGGACTGCAGGCCAGAGGAATCGCGGCCATCGACTATCCCGAAAGCCTCACCCCAAAATTGAATCGACTTGACCATGTTGCGGCCAATGCCCAACGTAATCGTTGCCTGAGCTTCATCCTTCAGCGCAAGGGGATTGCTGATGATTGCTTGGTGTAGCTTTGGCAGCCATCCGTAACGGCAAACGAAGGACTCATGTCCCGAGAAGCGCTCATCTCGTCGTTGAATGCTCGACATCAACCTTTCCTCCCTGGGGCCAATTTCTCCGAAGCAGCTTGGTCGTTGCTCTGAGCTGCTGGCTCGATAATGATGCGTTTCGTAGCGGCATCAAAGTAAATATCTACTTGGTCGCCTTCGTGTAGGCCGGCATTCCTCAGCAATTGCTCGCTAAGCGAAACGCGCCCTAGCTTCTGGACCCTACGGGTGTCAAACAAAACCTTCATCCTACTTACCTCAAGCCTCGTGGCAGGCTTCGTCAATACTCGTAGGATACTTTATTAGGGGGCCTAGCACAGGGGCAACGCCGACTAGACATGCTCATTTTCGTGTCTTTTGTCAGTCTGATGAATCTCGTCCTCAGGCTTGGGACCTCGTCACCAATTTCTGACAATATGTAGTGGCCTACTGACCCATGAGACTTTTTGGTCGAAAATGATCGACGCATAGAGGTGTTCGATGGGCAGCCAATGACTACCTTCTCCCCCGCGTTCGAGCGCAAAACTGCCGCTTGGTGCTTGACCAAGGCTACAGCCACGCTGACGCAGCCCAATCGCTTGGGTTGGTGGAGTCGGCCCCGCAGCGGTGGGTCAACCAGCTCCAGCAAGAACGAGGCTGCGCCACACCGACCAGCAGAGCGCCGCCACCCGAGTAGCAGAAAATCCGGGAACTGGAAGCCCGAATGAACAGCCTGGAACGAGAGAAATCGATTTTGCAAAAGGCTACCGCGCTCTTGATGGCAGAGCAACACGAGCACTTGTGTTAGTCGGTCAATTCCACTCACAGGAGCGGGTTGAGTTGTTGTGCTCGGTCTCTGGAGTCACTCGATCCTGCTACTACGTGTACTGTCGCAGAAGTCGAACTCCAGACGCTGCCTGGTGCTTTTGCGCAGCCGTTTGAACGAATTATTCACGCAAAGCCGAAGCGCTGCAGGTAGCCGCAGCATCATGCTGGTCATGAAAGAGAACGGCCTGCAAATCGGAGGGTTCAAGGTACGCATGTTAATGCGCACGATGAACTTGAACAGCAAGCGACCAGTATCAGTTGACCACTACATCGCCCTACGAGGCTGGAAAGGGGCTTGGGAGTCTATAGGCCAGAAATGGCTTATTAAGGGCCGGTATGCGAAACCTCACCGGCACCTGCGACGGCTTTTATTCTCGAAAATCACAGCCCGCAACCCTACCCCCCTCACTCCACCGTCACCGACTTCGCCAAGTTACGCGGCTGATCCACGTCCGTACCCTTGAGCACCGCCACATAGTACGAAAGCAGCTGCAAAGGAATGGTGTAGAGGATCGGCGCCAGTGCATCGATGATGTGCGGCATCGCCACCACATGGGTGCCGGGACCATTGCTCAGTTGTGCCTGCTCATCGGCGAACACCACCAGCTCACCGCCGCGGGCACGGACTTCCTGCAGGTTGGATTTGAGCTTTTCCAGCAGCTCGTTGTTCGGCGCCACGGTTACCACGGGCATGTCCTTGTCCACCAGCGCCAGCGGCCCGTGCTTCAACTCACCGGCAGGATAGGCTTCGGCATGAATGTAGGAGATTTCCTTGAGCTTCAGCGCGCCTTCCATCGCCACCGGGAATTGCGCACCGCGGCCCAGGAACAGCGTGTGGTGCTTCTCGGCGAACAGCTCGGCGATGCGCTCGATGGTGGTGTCCATGGCCAGGGCTTCGCCCAGGCGAGTCGGCAAACGACGCAGTTCGGCCACCAGCTCGGCTTCTACGCCCTCCTCCAGCGTTCCGTGCACTTGACCAAGCGACAGCGTCAGCAGCATCAACGCAACCAGTTGAGTGGTGAAGGCTTTGGTTGAAGCGACACCGATTTCCGGACCTGCCTGGGTCAGCAAGGTCAGGTCGGACTCGCGCACCAAAGAGCTGATGCCGACGTTGCAGATCGCCAGGCTTCCGAGGAAGCCCAATTGCTTGCCGTTGCGCAGCGCGGCCAGGGTGTCGGCCGTTTCACCGGACTGTGAAATGGAAACGAACAGCGTGTCGGGCTGCACCACGACCTTGCGATAGCGGAACTCGCTGGCCACTTCGACCTGGCAAGGGATGCCGGCCAGGCCCTCGAGCCAATAGCGCGCAACCATACCGGCGTGATAGCTGGTGCCGCACGCCACGATCTGCACATTGCGCACCTTGGCGAACAGTTCGGCGGCCTGCGGACCGAAGGCCTGCACCAGCACCTGGTTCTGGCCCAGGCGACCTTCCAGGGTGCGCTGTACCACGGTGGGCTGCTCGTGGATCTCTTTCATCATGAAGTGGCGATACTCGCCCTTGTCGGCCGCCTCGGCGCCTTCGTGATACTGCACGCTTTCACGTTGCACAGGTGTGCCAGCGGCGTCCCAGATCTGCACGCTTTCACGGCGGATCTCGGCAATGTCACCTTCCTCCAGGTACATGAAACGGTCGGTCACCTGCCGCAGCGCCAACTGGTCTGAGGCGAGAAAGTTCTCGCCCATGCCCAGGCCGATGACCAGTGGGCTGCCGCTGCGGGCGGCCACCAGACGGTCGGGCTGGTGCACGCTGATGGCCGCCAGGCCGTAGGCGCCGTGCAGTTGCTTGACCGTCGCCTTGAGGGCGTCGGCCAGGTCGGGCAATGCCTTGAGGGTGTGATGCAACAGATGCGCGATGACTTCGGTATCGGTCTGCGACGTGAATACGTAGCCCAGCTCCTTGAGCTGGGTGCGCAGGACTTCGTGATTCTCGATGATACCGTTATGCACCACTGCCACTTCAGCAGTGGAAAAGTGCGGGTGGGCGTTCTGTTCGGTCGGCGCACCGTGGGTGGCCCAACGGGTATGGGCGATGCCCAGCTTGCCGAGCAGAGGCTCATCCGCCAGCGCGGCCTGCAGTTCGGCAACCTTGCCGACGCGACGGCAGCGCTGCACGCTGCCATCCTCGCTCAACACAGCTACGCCTGCGCTGTCGTAACCGCGATATTCCAGGCGCTTGAGGCCCTCGACCAGAATGGCAGTGATGTTGCGCTCCGCGATGGCGCCGACGATTCCACACATGTTCGCTTCTCCTAGCTGGTAGCGGCGAGCACGAGATCTATCCCGCGCGCCTGAATCTGATCGCGTGCTTCGAGGGGCAGGCGATCATCGGTAATGAGGGTGCTGATGCGGCCCCAGGGCAGCTCCAGATTGGGGATCCTGCGTCCGACCTTGTCGGACTCGACCATGACGATCACTTCGCGAGCGACTTCGGCCATCACCCGGCTCAGGCCCAGCAACTCATTGAAGGTCGTGGTGCCGCGCTCCAGATCGATGCCGTCGGCACCGATGAACAACTGGTCGAAGTCATAGGAGCGCAGCACCTGCTCGGCCACCTGGCCCTGGAACGATTCGGAGTGCGGATCCCAAGTGCCGCCGGTCATCAGCAAGACGGGCTCATGCTCCAATGCACTCAGGGCATTGGCGACGTGCAGCGAGTTGGTCATGACCACCAGGCCCGGCTGTTTGCCCAGCTCGGGAATCATCGCAGCGGTGGTGCTGCCACTGTCGATGATGATGCGCGCGTGCTCCTTGATGCGCATGACGGCGGCGCGGGCGATGGATTGCTTGATGGCCGAGACGCGCTGGCTCGGTTCGCCGATCAGCTCCTGCGGCATGGTCACCGCGCCGCCATAGCGACGCAGCAGCAGGCCGTGGCTTTCCAGGGCGGCAAGGTCCTTGCGGATAGTGACTTCGGACGTTGCGAAATGCCTCGCCAAGTTATCCACAGTCACTTCGCCCTGTTCATTGAGCAGGGCAAGGATGCTGTGACGACGTTGGGGCGTATTACGCTTTGACATGGCCTAAGTTTCGATTCGAAAGATAACGAAGGCAATAGAAACCTAAACTGAAAGGTTCGTCAATGGTGTCATCGTATTTCTCATGGCCTCTTCGCGGGCAGAGCCTGCTCCCACAGGGTCCTACCTGAAATTTTGTAGGAGCGGGCTCTGCCCGCGAATGGCCTTATACAATAGCTACACCTGTGGATAACTAAGGCTTCTTGACCTTCACCGGCCGCTTCCACCCTTCGATGTTACGCTGCCGCGCACGTGCCACGCCCAATTGCCCTGCAGGCACCTGTTGGGTGATGGTCGAACCTGCAGCAGTCGTCGATCCCGCCAAGATATCCACAGGTGCGACCAGCGCATTGTTGGAACCGATGAAAACGTCCTCACCAATGGTGGTTTTCCATTTGTTCGCGCCGTCGTAGTTGCAAGTGATGGTACCGGCGCCGATGTTGCTGTTGGCACCTATGTCCGCATCGCCCAGATAACTCAAGTGACCGGCCTTGGCGCCCTCGCCCATACGGGCATTCTTCAGCTCGACGAAGTTACCCACATGCGCCCGGGCTTCCAGCACCGTGCCGGGTCGCAGGCGCGCAAAGGGGCCAGCATCGCTGCCTTCGTGCAGCACTGCACCGTCGAGGTGGCTGTTGGCCTTGACCACCACGCCTCTGCCCAGCGTACTGTCCTTGATGTAGCAGTTGGGCCCGATGACCACATCGTCTTCGATCACCACCCGCCCTTCGAGCACCACATTGACATCGATCAACACGTCCCGACCCACGCTGACTTCACCGCGCACATCGAAGCGGGCCGGGTCGCGCAAGGTCACGCCCTGGGCCATCAACCGACGCCCTTCGCGCAACTGGTAGTGACGCTCCAGTTCCGCAAGTTGACGGCGGTCATTGGCGCCCTGCACCTCCATCGGATCCTGGGCGGTTTCAGTGGCCACCACCAAGCCATCGCTGACAGCCATGGCGATCACATCGGTCAGGTAATACTCACCCTGAGCATTATTGTTGGACAGGCGCGCCAGCCACTCGGCCAGATGCTTGCCAGGCACTGCGAGAATGCCGGTGTTGCCTTCGCGAATGGCTTTCTGTGCATCGCTGGCGTCCTTGTGCTCCACGATGGCCTGTACCTGGCCATCCGCATCGCGCACGATGCGGCCGTAGCCCGTGGGATCGGCAAGCTCGACGGTGAGCAGGCCTAGCTGGTCGGCACTGACTTTCTGCAGCAGGCGCTGCAACGTCGCCACTTCGATCAGCGGAACGTCGCCGTAAAGTATCAGCACATTGTCGGCCGTCAGGCCTGGCACAGCCTGGGCGACCGCATGGCCGGTGCCCAGCTGCCTGTCCTGCAGCACGAAATTCAGGTCGTCAGCGGCCAGGCGTTCACGTACCGCATCCGCACCGTGGCCAATCACCACGTGGATGTTCTGCGGCTTGAGCTGGCGGGCACTGTGGATAACATGGCCGAGCATTGAATTGCCGGCGACCGGGTGCAACACCTTGGGCAAGGCCGAGCGCATGCGCGTGCCTTGGCCGGCGGCGAGAATGACGATATCGAGAGACATGAACGGCTACCAATCCGGAGAATGGCCAGCAGGCTGACCGGGGAGAAAGTGCTGAAAAAGAAAAAGGGTAGCCGAGGCTACCCTTTTACTCAATCGCAAGTGAGTCGACGCATCAGCCGCCGAATTTCTTGCGGATCTGCTGGACGGTGCGCAGCTGAGCTGCAGCCTCGGCCAGGCGTGCGGCGGCAGATCCGTAGTCGAAGTCTGCGCCTTTTTCGTTCAGGGCCTTCTCGGCAGCCTTGACGGCTTCCTGAGCGGAAGCTTCATCCAGGTCGGCAGCACGCTGCACGGTGTCGGCAAGAACCTTGACCATGTTCGGCTGAACCTCGAGGAAACCACCAGAGATGTAGAACACCTCGGCTTCGCCACCCTGCTTGATCAGGCGGATCGGACCTGGCTTGAGATCGGTGATCAGCGGGGCGTGGCCTGGAGCGATACCGATATCACCCAGGTTACCGTGCGCAATCACCATCTCGACCAGACCGGAAAAGATTTCTCCTTCCGCGCTGACAATATCGCAATGGACTGTCATAGCCATACTTGCCTCAACCTGATTAGCGCCCGTCGCCGGGCGCCAGGATTACAGTTTCTTGGCTTTCTCGATCGCTTCTTCGATGCCGCCGACCATGTAGAACGCTTGTTCCGGCAGGTGGTCGTAGTCGCCGTTGAGGATGCCTTTGAAGCCTGCGATGGTGTCTTTCAGGGAAACGTATTTACCCGAGGCACCGGTGAAGACTTCAGCCACGAAGAACGGCTGCGACAGGAAGCGCTGGATCTTACGAGCGCGGGATACCAACTGCTTGTCGGTTTCCGACAGCTCGTCCATACCCAGGATCGCAATGATGTCCTTCAGCTCTTTGTAGCGCTGCAGCACATACTGAACGCCGCGAGCGGTGTCGTAGTGCTCCTGGCCGATCACGTTCGGGTCCAGCTGGCGCGAAGTCGAGTCCAGTGGATCGACCGCTGGGTAGATACCCAGGGAGGCGATGTCACGGGACAGTACGACGGTGGCGTCCAAGTGGGCGAAGGTGGTCGCAGGCGACGGGTCGGTCAAGTCATCCGCAGGTACGTATACCGCCTGGATCGAGGTGATCGAACCTTCCTTGGTCGAAGTGATGCGTTCCTGCAGAACGCCCATCTCTTCGGCCAGGGTCGGCTGGTAGCCTACTGCCGATGGCATACGGCCCAGCAGTGCGGACACTTCGGTACCGGCCAGGGTGTAACGATAGATGTTGTCGACGAACAGCAGAACGTCGTTACCTTCGTCACGGAATTTCTCGGCCATGGTCAGACCGGTCAGGGCGACGCGCAGACGGTTGCCCGGCGGCTCGTTCATCTGTCCGTAGACAAGGGCTACCTTGTCCAGAACGTTGGAGTCCTTCATCTCGTGGTAGAAGTCGTTACCCTCACGGGTACGCTCGCCCACACCGGCGAACACGGAATAACCGCTGTGCTCGATGGCGATGTTACGGATCAGCTCCATCATGTTCACGGTCTTGCCGACACCGGCACCACCGAACAGACCGACTTTACCGCCCTTGGCGAACGGGCAGACCAGGTCGATGACCTTGATGCCGGTTTCCAGCAGGTCGTTGCCGCCTGCCTGGTCCGCGAAGGAAGGTGCCGGACGGTGAATGCCCCAGCGCTCTTCGGTGTCGATCGGGCCCGCTTCGTCGATCGGGTTGCCCAGTACGTCCATGATCCGGCCCAGGGTGGCCTTGCCAACGGGTACGGAAATGGCTGCGCCGCTGTCGAGTACGTTCAGGCCGCGTTTGAGGCCTTCGGTGGAACCCATGGCAATGGTACGAACCACGCCGTCGCCCAGCTGCTGCTGGACTTCGAGGGTGGTTTCAGCGCCTTGTACCTTCAGCGCGTTGTAGATGCTCGGTACGCTGTCGCGTGGAAATTCCACGTCGATAACGGCGCCGATGATTTGAACGATACGTCCGCTACTCATAGCTGGATCCTCTGAATATTTGAACCGTTAAACCGCGGCAGCGCCGCCGACGATTTCCGAGATCTCTTGGGTGATCGCAGCCTGACGCGCCTTGTTGTAGATCAGCTGCAAATCGCTGATCAGGTCGCCGGCGTTGTCGGTTGCATTCTTCATCGCGATCATCCGCGCCGCTTGTTCAGCAGCGTTGTTCTCGACCACCGCCTGGTACACCTGCGACTCCACGTAACGCACCATCAGGCCTTCCAGCAGCTCTTTGGCGTCGGGTTCGTACAGGTAATCCCAGTGGTGCTTGAGTTCTTGATCCGGGGTTGCCTCCAACGGGATCAACTGCTCCACCGTCGGTTGTTGCGTCATGGTATTGATGAACTTGTTGGACACCACGGACAGGCGATCGATACGGCCTTCCAGGTACGCGTCCAGCATCACCTTGACGCTGCCGATCAGATCATTGATCGACGGCTCTTCGCCCAGATGGCTGATCGCTGCCACGACGTTGCCGCCGAAGTTGCGAAAGAACGCTGCACCCTTGCTGCCGATCACGCACAGGTCGATTTCGACGCCGCGTTCGCGATTGGCCGCCATGTCCTTGACCAGGGCCTTGAACAGGTTGGTATTCAAGCCGCCGCACAGACCACGGTCACTGCTCACCACGATATAGCCGACGCGCTTGACGGCGCGTTCGATCATGAACGGGTGGCGGTATTCCGGGTTGGCGTTGGCCAGATGTCCAATCACCTGGCGGATACGTTCCGCGTAGGGACGGCTGGCTGCCATGCGCATTTGTGCCTTGCGCATTTTGCTGACCGCCACTTTTTCCATGGCGCTGGTAATTTTTTGCGTGCTTTTGATGCTCGCAATCTTACTGCGAATCTCTTTTGCGCCTGCCATGTAACACCTATCAGGTTAGCAAGCAGGGGCCTTGCGGCCCCTGCTGCGGCTTACCAGGTTTGGGTGGCCTTGAACTTCTCGATACCGGCCTTGAGGCCCGCGTCGATTTCGTCATTGAAGTCACCCTTCACGTTGATCTTCGCCAACAGGTCGGCGTGATCGCGGTTGAAGTAAGCAATCAGGGCCTGCTCGAAGCTACCAACCTTGGCGATCTCGACGTCAGTCAGGAAACCACGCTCGGCGGCATACAGCGACAGCGCCATGTCGGCGATCGACATTGGCGAGTACTGCTTCTGCTTCATCAGCTCGGTCACGCGCTGGCCGTGTTCGAGCTGCTTGCGGGTGGCTTCGTCCAGGTCAGACGCGAACTGGGCGAATGCCGCCAGTTCACGGTACTGAGCCAGAGCGGTACGGATACCACCGGACAGCTTCTTGATGATCTTGGTCTGAGCGGCACCACCTACGCGGGATACCGAAACACCGGCGTTCACTGCAGGGCGGATGCCCGAGTTGAACATGGCCGATTCCAGGAAGATCTGACCGTCGGTGATGGAAATCACGTTGGTCGGAACGAACGCGGAAACGTCGCCAGCCTGGGTTTCGATGATCGGCAACGCGGTCAGGGAGCCGGTCTTGCCGGTCACTGCGCCGTTGGTGAACTTCTCGACGTACTCTTCGGAAACGCGCGAAGCACGCTCCAGCAAGCGGGAGTGGAGATAGAACACGTCGCCTGGGTAGGCTTCACGACCTGGTGGACGGCGCAGCAGCAGGGAAATCTGGCGGTAGGCCACTGCTTGCTTGGACAGATCGTCATAGACGATCAGTGCGTCTTCACCGCGGTCACGGAAGAACTCGCCCATGGTGCAGCCGGAGTACGGCGCGAGGAACTGCAGCGCAGGAGATTCCGAGGCACTGGCAGCCACCACGATGGTGTTGGCCAGGGCGCCGTTTTCTTCCAGCTTGCGTACCACGTTGGCGATGGTCGACTGCTTCTGACCGATGGCGACGTAGACGCAGAAGATACCGGAGTTCTTCTGGTTGATGATCGCGTCGATCGCCAGAGCGGTCTTGCCGATCTGACGGTCGCCGATGATCAGCTCGCGCTGGCCACGGCCGACAGGGATCATGGCGTCGACGGCCTTGTAGCCAGTCTGCACAGGCTGGTCTACCGACTTACGCCAGATAACGCCCGGTGCAACCTTCTCGACCGCGTCGGTCTCGGTGTTGCCCAGCGGACCCTTGCCATCGACAGGGTTGCCCAGTGCGTCGACGACGCGACCCAGCAGTTCCTTGCCAACCGGAACTTCCAGGATGCGGCCGGTGCACTTGGCGCTCATGCCTTCGGCCAGACTGGTGTACGCGCCCAGTACCACGGCGCCTACGGAGTCCTGCTCCAGGTTGAGTGCCATGCCGAAGACGCCGCCTGGAAACTCGATCATTTCGCCGTACATGACGTCGGCCAGACCGTGGATCCGTACGATACCATCGGAAACGCTGACGACGGTGCCTTCGTTACGGGCTTGGGAAGTCACATCGAGCTTGTCGATGCGACCCTTGATGATTTCACTTATTTCGGAAGGATTGAGTTGCTGCATTGCTCTGCTGCCCCTTCAAACTCAAGATTTCAATGCTTCGGCCAGTTTCGCGAGTTTGCCGCGAATCGAGCCATCGATAACCAGGTCGCCGGCGCGGATGACGACGCCACCTATCAGGCTGGCATCCTCCGCAACTTGCAGGCGCACTTCCCGGTCGAGTCGTGCACTGAGAACCTTGGCGAGTTTGTCTTGCTGTTCTTGGTTCAATGCGAAGGCACTGGTGACTTCCACGTCGACCGATTTTTCCTGCTCGGCCTTGTACAGGTCGAACAGCTCGGCGATCTCCGGCAACAGCAGGAGACGGTCGTTTTCGGCAACGACGTGGATGAAATTCTGTGCCTTGGCATCGAACTTGTCGCCGCACACGTCAATGAACGTGGCGGCCTTGTCTGCGCTCGTCAGTCGCGGGGCCTTGAGCAGGCTCTGCATGGTGGCGTCTTGCGCCACCGCTGCAGCCAGGCCGAGCATGGCTGACCAATTGGCCAGCTGCTGGTGGGCCTGAGCGTGCTCGAAGGCCGCCTTAGCGTAAGGTCGGGCCAACGTGGTCAGTTCTGCCATGATCGCCCTCGCTTAGATTTCAGCAGCCAGTTTGTTAACCAGCTCCGCGTGCGCGTTTTGATCGATTGTGGCGCCCAGAATCTTCTCGGCACCGCCCACGGCCAGCATACCCAGTTGGGCACGCAGCGCGTCTTTGACGCCGTTCAGTTCCTGCTCGATCTCGGCTTGAGCCTGCACTTTCACACGGTCAGCGTCGATACGGGCCTTTTCAACGGCCTCTTCGACGATCTGGTTGCCGCGTTTCTTCGCCTGCTCAATGATTTCGGCTGCCTGAGCTTTCGCTTCGCGCAGTTGATGACCCACTTTCTCTTGGGCCAACTCCAGGTCGCGAGCTGCTCGGCTGGCAGCGTCCAAACCATCAGCGATCTTCTTCTGACGTTCGTGCAAAGCCGCGATGACCGGAGGCCACACGAACTTCATGCAGAACAGCACAAAAATGAAGAACGCAACGGTCTGGCCAATCAGGGTTGCATTAATGTTCACGCCAACACCTCGCTCGTTCTTTGTCCATCACACCAATCCACTCGAAGGTTCGAGAGATCAGCCAGCGAGTTGACCAACGAAGGGGTTCGCGAAGGTGAAGAACAGAGCGATACCAACACCGATCATGGTCACGGCGTCGAGCAGACCGGCGACGATGAACATTTTGACTTGCAGCATCGGAACCATTTCTGGCTGGCGAGCAGCGCCTTCCAGGAACTTGCCGCCCAGCAGGCCGAAGCCGATAGCGGTACCCAGTGCGCCCAGGCCGATCAGCAGAGCAACAGCGATAGCGGTTAGACCAACTACAGTTTCCATCTTTCCTCCCGACTTTTTACGTCGTCTTTTGCTTGGTTTTTAGGTTTTAAAGCGGTGTTACAAACCGGTGTTTCGGCCCGGAGGGGCCTCCCTCGTGCCAGGGCGCGAGGGGCATCAGACTCGCCAGGCGGGTCTCAATGATTTTCTTCGTGTGCCATCGAAAGGTAGACGATGGTCAGCATCATGAAGATGAATGCCTGCAGCGTGATGATCAGGATGTGGAACACGGCCCACGCCCACTGCAGCACGACGCCCAGGCCGCTGAGCCACAACAGGCCGCTGCCGAACATCACGGCGATCAGGATGAACACCAGCTCGCCGGCGTACATGTTGCCGAACAGTCGCAGTGCCAGCGAGATCGGCTTGGCGATCAGGGTGACGAATTCGAGCAGGAAGTTCACCGGGATCAGCAGGATCTTGGCGAAGATGTTCTTGCTGCCGAACGGATGCAGGGTCAGCTCGCCGATGAAGCCGCCCAGGCCCTTGACCTTGATGCTGTAGAAGATGATCAGCGCGAACACCGACAGGGCCATGCCCAGGGTCGCGTTCGGATCGGTGGTCGGCACGGCGCGGAACGGGATGTGCGAGTCGCCAGAGATCCAGGCCGCAGCCATCGGGATCCAGTCGACCGGAACCAGGTCGATGGCGTTCATCAGGAACACCCAGACGAAGATCGTCAGCGCCAGCGGTGCGATCACCGCACTGCGGCCGTGGAAGCTGTCACGCACGCTGCCATCGACGAACTCGACCAGCACCTCGACGAAGTTCTGCAGGGCGCCCGGCTGACCGGACGTTGCCTTCTTCGCCGCCATGCGGAAGATCAGGATGAAGATCAGGCCCAGGGCAACCGACCAGCCAAGGGTATCGACGTGGAACGCCCAAAACCCCATTTCCTTGGCTTCTGCAGCGGTGTGGGCAAAGCCCCAGCCGCCTTCTGGTAGCTGACCGAAGGTCAAGTTCTGCAAGTGGTGCTGGATATAGCCCGAAGCGGTTGTTTCTGCCATGGTTGCCTCAAACGCCCTAAGGTCTCGAAAGTCTTGTTTTCATGAGCAGGGGTGCGAACCAGCTGACCAGTTGGGTCAACCCGAAGACGCCGAATACAGCCAGCGGCGCCAGTGGTTTCACTCCTGCGAACGTCAGTGCGAACAGCACTGCCGTCAAAATCAGCTTGCCAGCCTCGCCGGCGTAGAACGACCGGACGATGGCTTGTGCGGCCCGGGCTCCGGTGAACCGGAATGCCTTCCAGGCGAAATACAGATTGGGCAACCAGGCGATCAGGCCTCCGCAGAGACCCGAATAACCGCTGACCGCCCCGAGCCATTGCCACAGCACCAGAGCTGCCAGCAACGCGACGACACCTTGCGCCAACAACATCGGGAAAACGACCCATTGATGGAACGGCAGGCGGTTTGGCGTGCGGGTTTCCATCGTGGCGACTCCTCAATGGTCGACGTGCCATAAGCCTTAACTTGGCATAAATTGTGCCGACAAAATGCGCGCAGAGTATAGGGGCGCTTCCGCCCCTATTCAACTGCCGGGTAGTGATTTCCGACTGCGCGCTACATAGGGAATTGTTTCAGCGAATGTGTGCGAGCACACCCTGCAACTCGTCCAGCGAGTTATAGCGGATCACCAACTGGCCCTTGCCCTTCTGTCCGTGGCGAATCTGCACCGCAGAGCCCAGCCGCTCGGCCAGGCGCTGTTCCAGCCGGGTGATGTCCGGGTCGGCCTTGGCCGGCTCCACGGGCTCAGGTTTGCCACTGAGCCACTGCCTGACCAGGGCTTCGGTCTGGCGCACGGTCAAACCGCGTGCGACAACGTGTCGCGCCCCTTCGACCTGCTGTTCGTCCGGCAGACCGAGCAACGCGCGCGCATGCCCCATTTCCAGATCGCCGTGGGACAGCATGGTCTTGATCACTTCAGGCAAGGCGATCAGGCGCAGCAGGTTGGCCACGGTGACCCGCGACTTGCCCACCGCATCGGCCACCTGCTGCTGGGTCAACTGGAACTCGTGCTGCAAGCGTTGCAGGGCAATGGCCTCTTCCACCGGGTTGAGGTCTTCGCGCTGGATGTTTTCGATCAATGCCATGGCGATCGCGGCTTCGTCGGGCACATCGCGAACCATGGCCGGAATGGTCTCCAGGCCGGCCTGTTGCGCGGCGCGCCAGCGGCGCTCCCCGGCGATGATCTCGAACCGCGAGTTGGCCACCGGCCGTACCACGATCGGTTGCATCACGCCCTGGGTCTTGATCGAGTGCGCCAACTCTTCGAGCGCCTGCGGGTCCATGTCCCGACGTGGCTGGTATTTACCGCGCTGGATGACGTCCAGGGGCAAATGCTGCAACTCGTTCTGGTCGACCGTGACGGCCTGCTCTTCGAGCGCACTGACGGTCGAACCGCTGAGCAGCGCATCCAGCCCACGCCCGAGACCACGTTTCTTGACGGCCATTGGATTCCTTAAATGACTGCAGCGGTGCGAGATTGGCGACGCTGCCGACGAACCATCTCGCCAGCCAGTGCCAGGTACGCCAGGGCGCCGCGTGACGATTTGTCGTACGTTAGCGCCGGCATCCCATAGCTGGGAGCTTCGGCCAGACGAATGTTGCGCGGGATGACGGTATCGTAGAGCTGGTCGCCGAAGTGCTCCTTGAGCTGCGCCGACACATCGTTCATCAGGCTCAGGCGCGGGTCGTACATGGTCCGCAGCAAACCCTCGACCTTGAGGTCCGGATTCAGCAGTTCGGCGATGCGCTTGATGTTGTCCACAAGGTCGCTCAGCCCTTCCAGGGCGAAATACTCGCACTGCATCGGAATGATCACGCCATCGGACGCCACCAGCGCATTGAGGGTCAGCATCGACAGCGAGGGCGGGCAGTCGATCAGAATGTAGTCGTAGTTGTTGCGCACCGGCGCCAGCGCACTGCGCAGCCGGCTCTCTTTCATCTGCATTTCCAGCAGGACCACCTCGGCCGCCGTCAGGTCGCGGTTGGCCGGCAGCAACTGATACCCGCCGTGCTCGGAGAAGTGCATGGCCTGGGCCAGGTCGCACTCGCCGATCAGCACGTCGTAGATGGAGTTTTCAAGTGCGTGCTTGTCCACTCCGCTACCCATGGTGGCGTTGCCCTGCGGATCGAGGTCGATCAGCAGCACGCGGCGCTTGGTCGCGACCAGTGATGCTGCGAGGTTGATGCAGGTGGTGGTCTTGCCCACACCACCTTTCTGGTTCGCTATCGCGAATACCTTAGCCATTATTGCTCGTGTTCCCAATCATGCCGTGCGGCGCAGTATCAGCAGATGGCGTTGGCCTTGGCAACCGGGGACGGCCAAGGCGTGTTCGCTATCGAGGTGGAAGTCCGCTGGCAATGCTACCAGTTCGTCAGCTGGATGCAGCCCTTTCATCGCCAACCAGCGTGTGTCGACGTTGCCCAGGTGACGTGTCCAGTGGGCAAAATCGTGCAGGCTGCTGAACGCGCGGGAAACGATACCGGCGAAAGGTTGCTCGGGGACGAAGGTTTCGGCGCGGCTGTGGATAACTTGCAGGTTGGCCAATCCCAGCTCCAGTTTCACTTGGGTCTGGAAGCGGGTTTTCTTGCCATTGCTGTCGAGCGTGGCGATCCGTTTTTCAGGAAACATGATCGCCAGCGGAATGCCTGGCATGCCGCCGCCGCTGCCGACATCCAGCCAGCTGTCGGCCGCTGCCAGGTGCGGCAGGATGCTCAGGCTGTCGAGCAGGTGCCGGGAAACCATCTCGTCGGGATTGCGCACCGCCGTCAGGTTGTACGCCTTGTTCCATTTGATCAACAGGGCCAGGTAGGCCAACAGCTGGTCGCGCTGGCCTTCGGACAGTTCGACGCCCAATTGCCGGGCGCCTGTGGACAACTCTTCGCGGTGCTGTTCGGTGACCATGGAACTCAAGCGCTTTGCTCCAACTCACGGCCTGCGCCGCGTTTTTTCAGATGAATCATCAACAGCGAAATGGCAGCGGGCGTCACACCCGGTATACGCGATGCCTGACCCAGGGTCTCGGGACGAGTAGCACCCAGCTTGCCCTGGATTTCCTTGGACAACCCGGAGATGCCGACGTAGTCGATATCCGCAGGCAGACGAGTGTCTTCGCTGGCACGCAGCCGGGCGATCTCGTCCTGTTGACGATCGATGTACCCGGCGTACTTGGTCTTGATCTCGACCTGTTCGGCCACCTGTGGATCCTGCGCGCCGCCACCGGTGACTTCGACCAGACCGACATAGTCGATTTCCGGACGGCTGAGCAGGTTAAGCAGGTTGTATTCATGGGTCAACGGCGTACCGAATTTCTCGGCAAGCGCATCGCCCACGGCAGTGTTCGGTCGGACCCAGCTGCTCTTGAGCCGCTGTTCCTCGATTTCGATGGCTTCGCGCTTGGCACTGAACGCTGCCCAACGGGCGTCGTCGACCAGGCCCAGCTCGCGACCCTTTTCGGTCAGGCGCAGGTCTGCATTGTCCTCGCGCAGGATCAGGCGATACTCGGCCCGCGAGGTGAACATCCGGTACGGTTCCTGGGTGCCCAGGGTGATCAGGTCATCGACCAGCACGCCGATGTAGGCTTCGTCCCGGCGCGGGCACCAGGCGTCTTTGCCCTGTGCACGCAACGCCGCGTTGGCGCCGGCCAGCAACCCCTGCGCGCCGGCCTCTTCGTAGCCGGTGGTGCCGTTGATCTGCCCGGCGAAGAACAGACCGGCGATCACCTTGGTTTCGAGGCTGTACTTGAGATCGCGCGGATCGAAGTAGTCGTATTCGATGGCGTAGCCGGGACGCATGATGTGTGCGTTTTCCATGCCACGGATCGAACGGACGATCTGCAACTGCACATCAAACGGCAGGGACGTGGAAATACCGTTGGGATACAGCTCGTGGGTGGTCAGCCCCTCCGGCTCGATGAACACCTGATGGCTCTGCTTGTCGGCGAAGCGGTGAATCTTGTCTTCGATCGAGGGGCAGTACCGTGGACCTATGCCTTCGATTTCACCGGCTGCCGAATACATCGGCGAGCGATCGAGGTTGGCCGCGATGATTTCATGGGTGCGCGCGTTGGTATGGGTGATCCAGCAACTGACCTGGCGCGGATGCAGTGCCTTGGATCCCATGAACGACATCACCGGGATCGGGGTATCGCCCGGCTGCTCGGTCATCACCGAAAAGTCCACGGACTTGCCGTCGATGCGCGGCGGTGTACCGGTCTTCAACCGGCCTACTCGCAGGGGCAGTTCACGCAGGCGATGGGCCAGGGCGATCGACGGCGGATCGCCCGCACGCCCACCCGAATAATTCTGCAAACCGATGTGGATGAGCCCGCCGAGGAAGGTACCGGTGGTGAGCACCACGGAATCGGCCATGAAGCGCAGGCCCATCTGGGTGACCACGCCCTTTACCTCGTCCTGCTCGACGATCAGGTCGTCTGCCGGCTGCTGGAATATCCACAGGTTGGGTTGATTCTCCAGGATTTCGCGGATCGCCGCCTTGTACAGGACCCGGTCGGCCTGGGCACGGGTGGCCCGTACCGCTGGGCCCTTGCGGTTGTTGAGCACGCGAAACTGAATGCCACCCTTGTCGGTAGCCAGTGCCATGGCACCGCCGAGCGCATCGATCTCCTTTACCAAGTGGCTCTTGCCGATGCCGCCGATGGCCGGGTTGCAACTCATGGCACCGAGGGTTTCCACGTTGTGCGTCAACAGCAGGGTCTTTGCACCCATGCGTGCTGAGGCCAGTGCTGCCTCGGTACCGGCATGACCGCCGCCGATGACGATCACTTCAAAACGGGAAGGGAAATCCACCACGCACCTCGTGCCTGTTCAATGTGGGTAATTGGGATAGCGGCGCAGTATAGGGAATTTGCCTCGGCTAAAGAACCCTTCTGCACAAAAAATAACCAGCTGTGGATAGACCGAGTAATAGAAATTAAAAGAGAGAGATTTATTAAAGCTTTGTTTTTATGTTTATTACTATGCAACGACAAATCTGTGGATAAGGTTCTGAAACCCTCTGTACTCGTGCTGTATAGAGAAATTAAAGGTTGTGTTCACCTGTTCATGAGCCCGGTGTATAACCGAAATTAACCTGTGGGTAACACGGTTGCTTACCCACAGGCGGATTTATCATCAGCTTTCGGACCCGCTTATCAACCTGGCTCAGGCGGGCTTTTCCACAGGGCTCCTGAAGCATGTATAAAAAAAAGCCGCCTCGAAAGGCGGCTATTGATCGGTTTCACGCGAGGGTCGTGGCGGTGCTTGCACGCCTACTTGCCGATGCAGAAGCTCGAAAAGATGCGTCCCAGCAGATCATCTGAACTGAATGCTCCGGTGATTTCACCCAAGGCTTGCTGCGCCAGGCGCAGGTCTTCGGCCAACAGCTCGCCGGCACCGGCCAGGGTCAATTGATCACGTCCATGGTCAAGGTGGTCGCCGGCATGGCGCAAGGCTTCGAGGTGACGTCGACGTGCGCTGAAGCTGCTTTCTGCGGTCTGTTCGTACCCCATGCAGGCCTTGAGGTGTTCGCGCAGCAACTCCAGCCCCTCGCCCGCCCCCTTGGCAGTCAAGCTCAAGGTGACGTGTCCGTCGCCGTCCTGCTGCAGGCCGATGGGTTCCCCACTCAGGTCCGCCTTGTTGCGAATCACCGTGACTTTGCCGATATCGGGCGTGAGCTCGAGGAACTCCGGCCAGAGCGCAAACGGGTCGGCCGCTTCGGCGGCCGTCGCATCCACCACCAGCAGGATACGATCGGCCTCGGCAATGGCCTTCAGCGCTCGCTGCACGCCGATCTGCTCGACTTCATCGGCCGTGGTGCGTAGCCCCGCGGTGTCGATCACGTGCAACGGCATGCCATCGATGTGGATATGTTCGCGCAACACGTCCCGGGTCGTGCCGGCAATCTCCGTCACGATCGCGGCTTCGCGTCCGGCCAGCAGGTTGAGCAGGCTCGACTTGCCGGCATTCGGTCGACCGGCGATCACCACGTTCATGCCATCACGCAGCAAGGCCCCCTGCCCGGCTTCCCGCAGCACGGTGGATAACTCGCCCCGTACCTTGTCGAGCAGGCTCAGTACATGACCATCGGCGAGGAAATCGATTTCCTCCTCGGGAAAGTCGATAGCGGCCTCGACGTAGATACGCAACGCGATGAGCTGCTCGGTCAAGTTATCCACACGGCGGGAAAACGCCCCTTGCAGCGAACGCACGGCGTTGCGCGCCGCCTGGGCGGAACTGGCTTCGATGAGATCGGCAATGGCCTCGGCCTGGGCCAGGTCGAGCTTGTCGTTGAGGAATGCACGCTCGCTGAATTCGCCCGGACGTGCCAGGCGGCAGCCCAATTGCAGACAGCGCTGCAGCAGCATGTCCATCACCACAGGCCCACCGTGGCCTTGCAGCTCGAGCACGTCCTCGCCGGTGAACGAATTGGGCCCGGGGAAGTACAGGCTCAGGCCCTCGTCGATGACCTGGCACTGCGCGTCGAGCATTGGGCCGTAGTGAGCGTAGCGAGGCGTTGGCACACGGCCGATGATCGCCTGGGCAGCCGCGCTGGCCAGTGGTCCGGAGATACGCACGATCCCCACTCCACCGCGACCTTGGGCTGTGGCAATGGCAGCGATGGTTTCGCGAACGACGTTCATGCAGATACTCCGGTCGAATTTCAGATAGCAAAACGCCCCACGAGGGGGCGCTTTGTGCACAGGTTAGTCGAGCAACCCGTTAAACGGCAGGTTTGTTTGCCGCAGCTTTCTCGATACCGCGCGTGATGTACCACTGCTGGGCAATCGACAGGGTGTTGTTGGTTACCCAGTACAGTACCAGGCCGGCCGGGAACCAGAGGAAGAAGAAGGTGAACACGATCGGCATCATCTTCATCACCTTGGCCTGCATCGGATCCGGAGGCGTTGGGTTCAAGCGCTGCTGAATGAACATGGTCGCGCCCATGATGATCGGCAGGATGAAGAACGGATCCTTGATCGACAGGTCGGTTATCCACAGCAGCCAAGGTGCCTGACGCATCTCGACGCTTTCCAGCAGTACCCAGTACAGGGACAGGAAGACCGGCATCTGCACCAGGATCGGCAGGCAGCCACCCAGCGGATTGATCTTCTCTTTCTTGTACAGCTCCATCATGGCCTGCGACATCTTCTGGCGATCGTCGCCATGCTGCTCCTTGAGCAATGCCAGTTTCGGCGCAACGGCGCGCATGCGCGCCATCGACCGGTAGCTGGCGGCCGACAAGGGGAAGAACAGCAGCTTGATCAGGATGGTCAGGCAGATGATCGAGAAGCCCCAGTTACCCAGGATCGCGTGGATATGCTTGAGCAGCCAGAAGATCGGTTGCGCGATGAACCACAGGATGCCGTAGTCGACGGTCAGCTCCAGGCCTGGGGACAATTCCTTGAGCTTGTCCTGTACCTTCGGACCGGCATACAGGGTGGCTGTGGTTTCGACCTTGCCACCTGGTGCGGCGGACAACGTCGGACCGGTGTAGCCGATGATGTAGTTGCCCTGGTTGTCCTTGCGCGTCATGACGTTGTTGCTGTCACCGGGGGCAGGGATCCAGGCCGTCACGAAGTAGTGCTGCAGCCAGGCTACCCAACCACCTTGCACGGTTTCCTTGAGGCCGGCCTTGTCCATGTCCTTCATCGACACTTTCTTGTACGGCTCGCCACTTGTCCACAGGGCAGCACCCAGATAGGTCGCGGTACCGGTGGCCGTAGTCGACGACGGGTCAGAGCTGTTGTCTCGCTTGAGCTGGGCGAACATGTTCCCGCTCCAGTTCTGCGCGCTCTGGTTATCCACAAGGTAGCCGACTTTCAGGTCGTATTCGCCGCGGTCGACCGTGAAGCGCTTGACGTAGTTGACGCCGTTGTCGCTGTAGGTCAGGTCGACTACCAGCTGGTTCTGACCCTCGGCCAGTTGATAATTTTTTTGCGTGGCGCTGTACACGGGGCGCCCAGTGGAACGCGCATCCGGGCCGTTCGCACCGGTCAGGCCACTCTGGGCCAGGTAGGTCAGTTCACCACCGTTGTCGAACAACTGGAATGGAATGTTCGGCATGTCCTGGCGCCGAGGGTACTCGGGCAGGTTCAGTTGGACGATATCACCACCGGTAGGATCGATAGCGAAGTTGAGCACGTCGGTCTTGACCCAGATCAGGTCCTTGCTGACCACGACAGGGGTCGGCACAGGCAGATTGGCATCAGGATTGGCGCTGGGTACATCGGCACTGGCTTGAGTGTTGGTGCCCGGTACCGTTTCCGGCAATGCCGGGGTCGGGTTCTGGGTAGCCATATTCTGAGTCGGCAAGGCGGCTTGACCGTAGTCCTGGTTCCATTTCAGGACCATGACGTAGGCCACGACTGCCAGGG
Organism: Pseudomonas sp. CFBP 13710; assembly: GCF_014842235.1. Classification (NCBI taxonomy): domain Bacteria; kingdom Pseudomonadati; phylum Pseudomonadota; class Gammaproteobacteria; order Pseudomonadales; family Pseudomonadaceae; genus Pseudomonas; species Pseudomonas sp. CFBP 13710. The sequence continues at coordinate 66,322 of NZ_JACYVJ010000008.1, forward strand.
CGACGATCAGGATCGTGCGTTTAATATCCATGATTACTCGGCTATCGAAGAAGAACGGGGTGATGGGGCGTCTGGAACCGGGTCGAAACCACCGGCATTCCATGGGTGACAGCGGCCAAGGCGACGAACGGTCAGCCAGCTTCCACGCAAGAGGCCGTGGATCTCGATGGCTTCGAGCGCGTAGCAAGAGCAACTGGGATAAAAACGACAGTGGTTCGCCATGAGAGGGCTGATGGCGTAGCGGTAGAACTGGATCGGAACGATTGCCAGTTTACGCATCTTGACTGTCCACTCCTGCAGGTTCGGTCTTCACCACTGGAGCGGGCCGGTTACGTGCAAGGCGCTTCCAGAGCTTGCCAAAATGCTCATGCAATTCAGGGTTTTCCACGTCGCCCAAACCTTTGCGCGCGACGATGACGATGTCCCAGCCAGCCAGTATGTCCTGGTGCAGACGGAACGAGTCACGCATCAAACGTTTCAAGCGATTGCGTTGAACGGCGAGCTTGACGCTCTTTTTACCGATGACCAGCCCTAGACGGGGATGTTCGAGGCCGTTCTCACGCGCAAGGAGCAGCAAGTTCTTGCCGGGTACCTTGCCAGACGGCGAGTCGAAGACTGCTTTGAAATGCCGGGCTGTCAGCAGACGCTTTTCCCGACCGTAGTCCTGACTCACCACCTGTGCCGAAGGATCAAACTGCCAGACGCTTGCGGCCCTTGGCGCGACGACGCGACAGGACGGTACGGCCGTTCTTGGTAGCCATGCGGGCACGGAAACCGTGAGTGCGAGCGCGCTTGATGGTGCTGGGTTGGAAAGTACGTTTCATGGTTGTTACCTGGTTCGTCCACAACGGGCCGGAATGGACCCCGTTTTAAGAGACCGGCGATTCTAGTGAAAGCGCGGCAGAAGGTCAATTTCCAACCAGCTATTACTTTTGCATCGTTTATCAGAACCCTGCGCTGCACGTAGACATCGACCCTCACCTTCGATTCATCCGCCTCCTGTTTCCAAGCCTGCGTATGACACACCAGAGCCGATCAAATATAGAAATAGAGAAGGGACTTATTTTAAAGCTTTTCTGTAATGCTTATAGATCTTAGTGAGGCCCTTTTCTGTGGATAACTGCCTTCAGCCCTTGCGGCCCGTACGTCCTGGAGATTCGCAACCCTGTCCAGAAGAGGTGCTGCGCCTGTGTCGATGCTCGGGACAACCTGTGGACTAAAGACGAGGATATCCACAGGGGTGTTATCCACAGATCTCGACCCCCACTTGTGCATAGATCTCAAGTCAGGTTATCCACAGAGCTCAGGAATCAGATTTCGAGGCATTGAACAGCGGTTTTTTCACGCTTTCCAGGCCAGTGGCCGGACCTACATGTGGATAAGTGTGCTGAGCGTCGGTACAATGGGGGTTGTTTTTGCCTTGCCGGCTTTCAATTCAGGGGATACCTGTGTCAGTGGAACTTTGGCAGCAGTGCGTGGAACTCCTGCGCGATGAACTGCCTGCCCAGCAATTCAACACCTGGATCCGTCCGCTACAGGTCGAAGCCGAAGGCGACGAGTTGCGGGTCTACGCGCCCAACCGCTTTGTGCTGGACTGGGTAAACGAGAAGTACCTGACACGACTTCTCGAACTGTTGGGTGAGCACGGCAACGGACTCGCGCCGGCGCTTTCGTTGCTGATCGGCAGCCGCCGCAGCTCGACGCCCCGCGCTGCATTCAACGCCCCGCTGGCAGCCTCTGCAGCGGCAAGCCAGGCGCAGGCGGCCCCGGTGACTGCCGTGCCTGCAGTTGCGCCTGTAGAGGCCGTTTCCAAGCCTTCGGCGGCCAGTGAAGAACCGTCGCGAGACAGCTTCGACCCCATGGCCGGTGCCAGTTCGCAACCGGCCCCTGTGCGCTCCGAGCAGCGCACCGTGCAGGTAGAGGGTGCGCTCAAGCACACCAGCTATCTGAATCGCACCTTTACCTTCGAAAACTTCGTCGAAGGTAAATCCAACCAGCTGGCGCGTGCCGCTGCCTGGCAGGTTGCGGACAACCCCAAGCATGGCTACAACCCGCTGTTCCTTTATGGCGGTGTGGGTCTGGGTAAAACGCACTTGATGCATGCTGTGGGTAACCATCTGCTCAAGAAGAATCCGAATGCCAAGGTCGTCTACCTGCATTCCGAGCGATTCGTGGCCGACATGGTCAAGGCGTTGCAGCTGAACGCGATCAACGAATTCAAGCGGTTCTATCGTTCGGTCGATGCGCTGCTGATCGATGACATTCAGTTCTTCGCTCGCAAGGAGCGCTCCCAGGAGGAGTTCTTCCATACCTTCAATGCGCTGCTCGAGGGCGGCCAGCAGGTCATCCTGACCAGCGACCGCTACCCAAAGGAAATCGAAGGGCTCGAAGAGCGCCTGAAGTCGCGCTTTGGCTGGGGTTTGACGGTGGCGGTTGAACCGCCGGAGCTAGAGACGCGAGTCGCGATCCTGATGAAGAAAGCGGATCAGGCCAAGGTTGAGTTGCCCCATGATGCGGCGTTCTTCATCGCCCAGCGGATTCGCTCCAACGTCCGCGAACTCGAAGGTGCACTCAAGCGCGTCATTGCGCACTCGCACTTCATGGGCCGCGAAATCACCATCGAGCTGATCCGCGAGTCGCTCAAGGATTTGCTGGCACTGCAAGACAAGCTGGTGAGTGTGGATAACATCCAGCGCACGGTGGCCGAGTACTACAAGATCAAGATTTCCGATCTGCTGTCCAAGCGACGCTCACGCTCGGTGGCGCGGCCGCGGCAGGTGGCCATGGCCTTGTCCAAGGAACTCACCAACCACAGCTTGCCGGAAATCGGCGATGTGTTTGGTGGCCGTGATCACACCACCGTGTTGCACGCCTGCCGCAAGATCAACGAACTCAAGGAATCCGACGCGGATATCCGCGAGGACTACAAGAACCTGCTGCGTACCCTGACCACGTGAACATTCACTACGCAGCTTTTGAGGCAAGGGACTAGACCATGCATTTCACCATTCAACGCGAAGCCCTGTTGAAACCCCTGCAGCTGGTCGCCGGCGTCGTCGAACGCCGCCAGACCTTGCCTGTGCTTTCCAACGTGCTGCTGGTCGTTCAGGGGCAGCAGTTGTCCCTGACCGGTACCGACCTGGAAGTGGAACTGGTTGGCCGCGTACAGCTGGAAGAGCCCGCCGAGCCTGGCGAGATCACGGTGCCCGCGCGCAAGTTGATGGACATCTGCAAGAGCTTGCCCAACGACGCCCTGATCGACATCAAGGTCGATGAACAGAAGGTGGTGGTCAAAGCCGGGCGCAGCCGTTTTACCTTGTCGACATTGCCGGCCAATGATTTCCCGACGGTCGAGGAAGGCCCGGGTTCGCTGACGTGCAGCCTGGTCCAGAGCAAGCTGCGCCGGTTGATCGAGCGCACCAGTTTCGCCATGGCTCAACAGGACGTTCGCTATTACCTCAACGGCATGCTGCTGGAAGTATCGGCAGGTATCATCCGCGCCGTCGCAACCGATGGACACCGCTTGGCCATGTGCTCGATGCAAGCCGACATTGGCCAGGCCGATCGGCATCAGGTGATTGTGCCGCGCAAAGGTATCCTGGAGTTGGCCCGCCTGCTGACCGAGCCTGATGGCAACGTCAGCATCGTGCTGGGCCAGCACCACATCCGTGCTACCACCGGTGAGTTCACCTTCACCTCCAAACTGGTCGATGGCAAGTTCCCCGACTACGAGCGCGTGTTGCCCAAAGGTGGCGACAAGTTGGTGGTCGGAGATCGCCAGGCATTGCGTGAAGCGTTCAGCCGCACCGCTATTCTGTCCAACGAAAAGTACCGCGGCATCCGTTTGCAACTGGCGGCCGGTCAGCTCAAGATCCAGGCCAACAACCCCGAGCAGGAAGAAGCGGAAGAAGAAGTGGCCGTGGACTATAACGGCGGCGCGCTGGAGATCGGCTTCAACGTCAGTTATCTGCTCGACGTGCTGGGCGTGATGACGACGGAGCAGGTGCGCCTGATTCTGTCCGATTCCAACAGCAGCGCCTTGGTGCAGGAATCGGACAACGACGACTCGGCATATGTCGTCATGCCGATGCGCCTCTGACCCCTGCCTGAATGTCCCTTACCCGCGTCACAGTCACTGCGGTGCGCAACCTGCACCCGGTGACCTTCTCCCCCTCCCCGCGCATCAACATTCTTTATGGCGCCAACGGCAGTGGCAAGACCAGTGTTCTGGAAGCCATTCACTTGCTGGGTCTGGCTCGATCTTTCCGCAGTACGCGCCTGGTGCCGATCATCCAGCACGATCAGGCGAGCGCTACGGTGTTCGGGCAAGTCGAACTGGCCGAAGGTGGACAGAGCAATCTGGGGATATCCAGAGAGCGCCAAGGCGATTTCACCATTCGCATAGATGGCCAGAATGCGCGAAGCGCAGCCCAGCTTGCCCAGATACTTCCGCTGCAGTTGATAAATCCCGACAGCTTTCGGCTGTTGGAAGGCGCGCCTAAAATTCGCAGACAGTTTCTCGACTGGGGTGTGTTCCACGTGGAACCTCGCTTCATGTCGACCTGGCAGCGCCTGCAGAAGGCCTTGAAGCAACGGAACTCGTGGCTTCGGCATGGTACACTTGACGTTGCTTCGCAAGCGGCGTGGGACCGTGAACTCTGTCTTGCCAGTGCAGAAATCGACGAGTACCGCCGTGCTTACATCAAGGCGCTGAAGCCTGTGTTCGAACAGACACTCGCCGAGTTGGTGCAGCTCGATGGGTTGACGCTGAGCTATTACCGAGGTTGGGACAAGGATCGCGAACTTGCCGATGTATTGGCAGGTTCGCTGTTGAGAGACCAGCAGATGGGGCATACCCAGGCTGGACCTCAACGTGCTGATCTTCGCCTCAGAATGGGCGCCCATAATGCGGCCGACATATTGTCGCGCGGTCAGCAGAAGCTGGTGGTATGCGCACTTCGCATTGCCCAGGGCCATCTGGTAGGCCAGGCCCGCCGAGGGCAATGCATCTATCTGGTAGACGATTTGCCCTCCGAACTGGACGAGAAACATCGTCGCGCATTGTGCCGCTTGCTGGAAGAATTACGCTGCCAGGTGTTCATCACCTGTGTGGATCAAGAATTATTGAGGGAAGGCTGGCAAACGGAAACGCCAGTTGCCGTGTTCCACGTGGAACATGGCGGTATTACCCAGACCCACGATCATCGGGAGTGAAGGCATGAGCGAGAACCAAACGTACGACTCCTCCAGCATCAAGGTGCTGAAAGGGCTTGATGCCGTACGCAAACGTCCCGGTATGTACATCGGCGACACCGATGATGGTAGCGGCCTGCACCACATGGTCTTCGAGGTGGTGGACAATTCCATCGACGAAGCACTGGCCGGCCACTGTGATGAAATCACCATCACCATTCATCCAGACGAATCCATTTCCGTAACCGACAACGGTCGCGGCATTCCAGTGGATGTGCACAAGGAAGAAGGCGTATCTGCGGCCGAGGTCATCATGACCGTGCTGCACGCTGGTGGTAAGTTCGACGATAACTCGTACAAGGTTTCCGGCGGCCTGCACGGCGTTGGTGTATCCGTGGTGAACGCACTCTCTGAAAGCCTGCAATTGACAGTGCGTCGCGCTGGGAAATTGTGGGAGCAGTTCTACGTGCATGGCGTACCGCAGGAGCCGATGCAAATCGTCGGTGAAAGCGAAACCACCGGTACCAAGATCCACTTCAAGCCATCGGCCGACACCTTCAAGAACATCCACTTCAGCTGGGACATTCTGGCGAAGCGAATCCGCGAATTGTCCTTCCTCAACTCTGGCGTGGGTATCCTGCTGAAGGATGAGCGCACCGCCAAGGAAGAGCTGTTCAAGTTCGAAGGCGGTCTGCGGGCATTCGTCGAATACCTCAATACCAACAAGACGCCCGTCAATCAGGTGTTCCACTTCAATGTGCAACGCGACGACGGCGTAGGTGTTGAAGTGGCACTGCAGTGGAACGACAGCTTCAACGAAAACCTGTTGTGCTTCACCAACAACATTCCCCAGCGCGATGGCGGAACTCACTTGGTGGGCTTCCGCTCGGCGCTGACACGCAACCTGAACAACTACATCGAGCAGGAAGGCCTGGCCAAGAAGAACAAGGTCTCGACCACTGGCGACGATGCGCGTGAAGGCTTGACCGCAATCATTTCGGTGAAAGTGCCGGACCCCAAGTTCAGCTCGCAGACCAAGGACAAGCTGGTTTCGTCCGAGGTGAAAACTGCGGTCGAGCAGGAGATGGGCAAGTACTTCTCGGATTTCCTTCTGGAGAATCCGAACGAAGCCAAGGCCGTGGTGGGCAAGATGATCGACGCCGCCCGTGCTCGTGAAGCTGCCCGCAAGGCGCGCGAGATGACCCGTCGCAAGGGTGCATTGGACATCGCTGGCCTGCCAGGCAAATTGGCCGACTGCCAGGAGAAGGACCCTGCCCTTTCCGAACTCTACCTGGTGGAGGGTGACTCCGCCGGTGGTTCGGCCAAGCAAGGCCGCAATCGCAAGACCCAGGCGATCCTGCCGCTCAAGGGCAAGATCCTCAACGTCGAGAAAGCACGCTTCGACAAGATGATCTCTTCCCAGGAAGTGGGCACCTTGATCACGGCACTGGGCTGCGGTATCGGTCGCGAAGAGTACAACATCGACAAGTTGCGCTATCACAATATCATCATCATGACCGATGCCGACGTTGACGGATCGCACATCCGTACCTTGTTGCTGACCTTCTTCTTCCGTCAGTTGCCTGAGCTGATCGAGCGCGGCTACATCTACATTGCCCAGCCGCCGTTGTACAAGGTGAAGAAGGGCAAGCAGGAGCAGTACATCAAGGACGACGACGCCATGGAAGAGTACATGACGCAGTCGGCCCTGGAAGATGCGAGCCTGCACCTCAACGATTCGGCGCCCGGTATTTCCGGGGAAGCGCTGGAGCGCCTGGTGAACGATTTCCGTATGGTCATGAAGACGCTCAAGCGTCTGTCGCGTCTGTACCCGCAGGAGCTGACCGAGCACTTCGTGTACCTGCCGGCGGTTGCACTCGAGCAGCTGGGCGACCACGAGGCCATGCAGGCCTGGTTGGCCAAGTTCGACGCACGTCTGCGCACCAGCGAGAAATCGGGCCTGGTGTACAAGGCCAGTCTGCGTGAAGACCGTGAGCGCAACGTCTGGCTGCCAGAGGTGGAGATCACCTCCCACGGCCTGGCGAGCTACATCACCTTCAACCGCGATTTCTTCGGCAGCAACGACTACAAGACTGTGACCGCTCTGGGCGCACAGTTGGCCAGTCTGCTGGACGAAGGCGCCTACGTTAAACGGGGCGAGCGCAAGAAGGCCGTGGTCGAGTTCAAGGAAGCCCTTGAGTGGCTGATGACCGAAAGCACCAAGCGCCATACTATCCAGCGCTACAAAGGTCTGGGTGAGATGAACCCAGACCAGTTGTGGGAAACCACGATGGACCCAAGCGTGCGACGCATGCTCAAGGTCACCATCGAGGATGCGATCGGCGCCGATCAGATATTCAACACCCTGATGGGTGATGCGGTCGAGCCCCGTCGCGAGTTCATCGAAAGCAATGCACTGGCGGTATCGAACCTCGACTTCTGAGGCTTGGACCCACCCACCGAACCCCGGCGCCCTTGGCCCGGGGTTTTTTTATGGGTGTGCGTATCCAATGCCTCACGCCGAGAACGGACGAACGGCCCTGGCGTGGATCTTGCGCAGGCTTATTGCAGGTGCGCTGCGGGCATGACTACGTCAATGCCGCTTTTCGGCAGGAGTGTCACAGCCCGCGCCCGATAATCAATGGCTCGTCACGTCTGCACAGGGGTAAAGCTCATGGACCATGCAATGGAGGGGCGGGTATCCCCCGCGACGTTGAAAAAGGTGATCTGCGCCGCTGCCGTGGGCAACTTCGTGGAATGGTTCGACTTTGCGGTCTACGGGTTTCTGGCCACGGCCATTGCCCAACAGTTCTTCCCCAGTGGTGACGCTGCCACGGGCCTGTTGAAAACCTTTGCAGTGTTCGCCGTGGCGTTTGCGTTCCGGCCCCTGGGCGGTATCGTTTTCGGCATGCTCGGCGACCGAATCGGGCGCAAGAAGGTGCTGGCCATGACCATTCTGCTCATGGCTGGTGCAACGACGCTGATCGGTTTGTTGCCCACCTATGCCGCCATCGGTATTGCTGCGCCGATCATGCTGACGCTGATTCGCTGCGCTCAGGGTTTTTCTGCCGGCGGTGAGTATGCCGGCGCCTGTGCCTATCTCATGGAGCATGCGCCGCGTACCCAACGTGCCTGGTATGGGAGCTTCATCCCGGTGTCGACCTTCAGCGCGTTTGCCTGTGCTGCGGTAATGGCCTACGCATTGGACGCTTCGCTGTCGCCCGAGGCGATGGCCAGCTGGGGTTGGCGGGTGCCGTTCCTGATAGCGGCGCCGCTGGGCCTGGTGGGGCTTTACCTGCGCTGGCGGCTGGATGAAACGCCTGCGTTCCAGGCAGTCAAGCAAGAACACGACGTCGCCCATTCACCGCTCAAGGACACCCTGCGCAGTCACGGTGGTGCGATCCTGTGCCTGGGTGCATTCGTGTCGCTGACTGCCCTCTCCTTCTATATGTTCACTACCTACTTTGCGACTTATCTGCAGGTTGTGGGTGGCTTGAGCCGGGCCACGGCGTTGTTGATCTCGGTGATCGCCTTGGTGTTTGCCGCGTTGATGTGTCCCGTTGCGGGAGCATTCTCCGACAAGGTCGGGCGTCGGGTAACGGTGGGGACCGCTGGGGTGTTGATCATCGCGGTGGTGTATCCGTCGTTCCTGCTCGCCAGCTCAGGCTCGTTCGTCGCTTCCGTCATCGGGGTGATGATGCTGGCGGTGGGTGCAGTGCTCAGTGGTGTGGTGACTGCAGCACTGTTGTCCGAGACATTCCCGACCCGAACCCGCTACACGGCCTCGGCGATCACCTACAACCTCGCCTACACGGTGTTTGGCGGAACGGCGCCGCTGATGGCGACCTGGTTGATCGGTATGACGGGGAGCAACCTGTCGCCGGCGTTTTACTTGATGGCGGTTTCGGTGCTGGCGCTCGCCGGTGGCTTGGCACTGCCGGAGACGTCGAAGATTTCCCTGCATGGCGATGCGGGGGAAGCTGTTCATGGTGGGCAGCCGGTGGTTGTTTGAGCCGGTTGGATCTGTGGCGACTCGGCTGGCGTCTTCGCGGGCAGAGCCCGCTCCCACATGAAGGCAGCATTCAGTGCCATGTGGGAGCCGGGCATGGGTTTCAGATGGCGAGCAAGGTAGCCTGCTGGTCGGCGCACAGTTGCAGGAGGAAATCCCAGACCACGCGCAGGCGTACCGATTTGTGCAGTTCGCGTCGGGTGCTGATCCAGTAACTGCGCTGGATGGTTTCGTCGGGCAGTACGCGCACCAGCCGAGGATCCTTGGCAGCCATGTACACGGGCAATACGGCAATGCCCAGGCCGATGCATGCAGCCTCCTGTTGAGCCAGCACACTGGTGCTGCGAAAGGCCACGACCGGGTTGCGACAGAAGCTGTTGAGCAATAACAGCTCCTGGCTGAACAGCAGGTCATCGACATAGCCGATCCAGCGATGCTGTGCCAGGTCTTCACGATTGCGCAGCGGCTCGGCAGCAGCCAGGTAATCGGCACTGGCATACAGTGCCAGGTTGTAGTCGGTGAGCTTGCGGGTGATCAGCAGATCGGCATTGGGACGCTCGAGGTGCACGCTGATTTCGGCTTCGCGGTTGAGAATGCTGACAAAGCGCGGCACAGCCACCAGCTCCACTTCCAAGCCTGGATAACGGCGGAACAGTTCGCCGAGGCGCGGTGTGATGAAGGCGATACCGATGCCTTCTGTTACGCCCAGGCGGATCTTGCCCAGCGGATTGAATGACTGCGTAATGTCCTCCTGCGCGCGCAGGGCCAGGTTCTCCATGGCCTCGGCGTGCTTGAGCAGCGTCTGCCCCGCCGGGGTCAGTTCGTAGCCGTGGGCGTTCTGCACGAACAGCGGCGTGCCCAGGTGGCGCTCGATGCTTTCGATGTGCCGGGCGACCGTACTGTGCGTGGTATGCAGGCGCTTGGCAGCGGTCAGCAATCGGCCGCTGCGTTGCAGCTCGAGAAAGAAGCGCAGGTCGTTCCAGTCGAACATTGATTTTCCCTTGTTAATCAACTGCGCTCTGGACTGTGCGAAAACGCTCAGCCCCTGGGTGAAATCTTTAGTTTTCACCACGAAGCTAATCAATAACATGGAGAACGACAAGAACAATAAAACGGCGCGGAGTACACCATGCCATCAGTCCCATCCGTCTATGACTACATCATTGTCGGCGCAGGTCCTGCAGGTTGTCTGCTTGCCAATCGACTGTCGGCCGACCCTTCGGTACAGGTGCTGTTGCTCGAGGCAGGTGGCCGGGACAACTATGCCTGGATCCACATCCCGGTCGGTTATCTGTTCTGCATCGGTAATCCCCGCACCGACTGGTGTTTCAAGACCCAGCCACAACCAGGCCTCGACGGCCGCAGCCTCAACTACCCTCGGGGCAAGGTCCTCGGCGGCTGCTCGTCGATCAATGGCATGATCTACATGCGCGGCCAGTCCAGCGACTATGATCGCTGGGAGGCCCAAGGCAATCCCGGCTGGGGCTGGAAAGACGTTCTTCCGCTGTTTCGCCAGAGCGAAAACCATCATACCGGCGACTCCGAGTTCCACAGCGCCCAGGGCGAGTGGCGAGTCGAGCAGCAGCGCTATCGCTGGCCCATTCTCGACGCCTTCCGCAGTGCGGCGGCCGAGTCCGGGATCGCCAGCATCGAAGACTTCAACACCGGAGACAACCAGGGTTGCGGTTACTTCCAGGTCAATCAGAAGTCCGGGGTGCGCTGGAATTCGACCAAGGCGTTCTTGCGCCCTGCGCTGAAGCGGTCGAATCTGACGGTGCACACGGGCGTGCGGGTGGACAAGGTGCTGCTGCAAGACGGCCGTGCCCATGCGGTGGCTGCCCGCTGGCAGGGCGCCGACCATCGGTTCGAGACGCGCGGTGAGATCATTCTGTGCGCCGGCGCCATCGGTTCGCCGAACATTCTCCAGCGCTCCGGCATTGGCCCCCGCCCCTTGCTCGAACGCCTGGGTATCGATGTGCAGCACGAGCTACCTGGCGTGGGTGGCAATTTGCAGGATCATCTGCAGCTGCGGCTGGTGTACAAGGTCAGCAACGCGCGCACCCTCAACCAGGTTGCCAACAGCCTGTGGGGCAAGTTCGGCATGGGCGTGCGCTACCTGTACGACCGCAGCGGGCCGCTGGCGATGGCGCCGAGTCAACTGGGCGCCTTCGTGCGCTCGAGCCCCGAGCAGCCCTCCCCCAATCTTCAATATCATGTACAGCCGCTGTCGTTGGAGCGCTTCGGCGAGCCGCTGCACCGCTTTCCTGCGTTTACCGCTTCGGTCTGCAACCTGCGGCCCAAGAGCCGCGGGCGGGTGGACATCAGCTCTGCCGATCCGGATGCAGCGCCGTTGATCGATCCCAACTACCTCAGCCATCCCGACGATGTGCAGGTGGCGGTGGATGCCATACGCCTGACGCGCAAGATCGTCCAGGGCTCGGCACTGCGGGACTTTGCCCCGCAGGAGTACCTGCCAGGCGCGGACGTACAGAGTGAAGAAACATTGCGCGCGGCAGCAGGACGCATAGGAACGACTATCTTTCATCCAGCAGGCACCTGTCGCATGGGCAACGACACCCTGGCGGTGGTGGATGCGCAACTCAAGGTTCGTGGCGTTCAGGGTCTGCGTGTGGCAGACGCGTCGATCATGCCGGAAATCGTCTCGGGCAATACCTGCTCACCGACGGTGATGATTGCAGAAAAGGCAGCGCAGATGATTCTGCATCCGCAGCCGCTGGAGGCCGTGCCGGCCACTGCGCTGCAGGTGCCGGAAACGATTTGACCGAGTGCAGGCAGTACTCGGGAAAGGCAACAGTGGAACAACAACAATAATCACTGAGGATGGCAATATGGCGGATTATCTGCAACACGGCGCGGCGGCTGCGCCTGCCGTGAACCGGGACGAGAAGAAGATCATCTTCGCATCGTCGCTGGGGACGGTTTTCGAATGGTACGACTTCTTCCTGTACGGCGCCCTGGCTGCGGTGATCAGCAAGCAGTTCTTCGCCGGAGTGAACGAGACCACAGCCTTCATCTTCGCCCTGATGGCGTTTGCCGCAGGCTTCCTGGTGCGACCCTTTGGCGCCTTGGTGTTTGGGCGCCTGGGTGACATGATCGGGCGCAAGTACACCTTCCTCATGACCATCATCCTGATGGGCGTCTCGACCTTTGCAGTGGGATTGCTGCCGACCTATGCCAGCATCGGCATTGCCGCGCCGATCATCCTGGTGCTGTTGCGCATGCTTCAGGGCCTGGCCCTGGGCGGCGAGTATGGCGGCGCAGCGACGTACGTGGCCGAACATGCGCCGCAGAAAAAACGGGGCTTTCACACCGGCTGGATCCAGTCGACAGCCACCCTCGGCCTGCTGCTGTCACTGCTGGTGGTGATGGGCAGCCGCTATATCAGTGGCGATCAATTCGAAGTCTGGGGCTGGCGCCTGCCGTTCCTGCTGTCGATCGTACTGCTGGGCATTTCCACCTGGATCCGCCTGAGCCTGAGCGAATCGCCCACCTTCACCAAGATGAAGGCCGAGGGCAAGACCAGTAAATCGCCGATCCGCGAGTCGTTCGGTTCCTGGCAGAACCTGAAGATCGTGTTGACCGCGTTGTTCAGCATCAATGCTGGGCAGGCCGTAACGTTCTACTGTGCGCAATTCTACGTGCTGTTCTTTCTGACGCAGATGCTCAAGATGGACCCGGCACTGGCCAATCAGCTGCTGATCATCAGTGTGGTCATCGGTGCGCCATTCTTCGTGTTCTTCGGTTGGCTGTCCGACCGTGTCGGGCGCAAACCCATCCTGATGCTTGGCCTGCTGCTGGCGACCTTTGCTTACTTCCCCCTGTTCAAGGGTTTGAGCCACTACGCCAACCCGCAGATCGACAATGCCACCCGCAACTCGCCGGTCACGGTGATGGCGGATCCTGCTACATGCACCTTCCAGTTCGACCCAGTGGGCAAGGCCAAATTCGACAGCCCCTGCGACAAGGTCAAGACGTTGCTGATCAAGTCGGGTGTGCCGTACAGCTCGGCGGCCCCGGTCGACGGTACGGATGTGGCAATCACGGTCGGTGAGCAACGGATCAACGGCTACGATGAGCCAGCCCTGCGCGCGGCCATTGCTCAGGCAGGCTACCCCGCCAAGGCCGATTCGAGCCTGGTCAATCAACCCATGGTGGTGTTGATCATCGTTGCCATGATCCTGATTGCTACGATGACCTATGGGCCGCTGGCGGCGGTGATGGTCGAGCTCTTCCCCACCCGCATTCGCTACACGTCCTTGTCCCTGCCCTACCACATTGGCAACGGCTGGTTCGGCGGATTCCTGCCTACGGTCTCGTTCGCGCTGGTGGTGTACACGGGGGATATCTTCTACGGACTGTGGTACCCGGTGCTGGTGACCGGTATCAGCTTCGTGGTGGGGATGTTCTGTTTGAAGGAAACCCGGCACGTGGACCTGGACAAGGTCTGACGTCTGGCTGAAAACCCAGCGGTGAAAGGCTCGAAAAGACGAGCCTTTCACCGCCGTGCAAAAAACTTATGCACCAATTGTCGGGTTTTGATGGGTTTTGAAAACTGCATAGCCAACATAGGGTTACGCAGCTTTCAAAGACTTTGCACGAGAAACAATACACAAGTTATCCACAGAAACTAGATAACCGGCGTGGGTGCGATTTCCGGGTGCTCCGGCAGCGCGCCCATGGCTTGTTGAGTTTGCTCGTTCCAGGCCTGGACGCGCTCGTTCAAGGCCGCAATGGCCCGCGGTCCGGTGCCTTCGGCGTACATGGGTGCCCCGATGACCACCTCGATGGTACCGCGATGCTTGTTCCAGCCTTCCTTGGGCCAGTAGCGCCCGGCATTGTGCGCAATGGGCAACACCGGCAACTGCGCGTTCACCGCCAGGGCACTGCCACTGCGGGTGAATTTGCCGATCTGGCCGTATGGCACACGCGTACCTTCCGGGAAGATCAGTACCCAGACGCCGTCCTTCAACAGCGTGTCGCCCTTGCTGGCGACTTCCTTGAGTGCCGACTTGGGATTGTCGCGGTCGATGGCGATGGGGCGCAGCATGGCCATGGCCCAGCCAAAGAACGGCACGAAAAGCAGCTCGCGCTTGAGCACCTGGCTCAGGGGCTGGAAGTAGGCGGAAAGGAAAAAGGTTTCCCACGTGCTCTGGTGGTTGGAAACGATGACGCATGGAGTTTGCGGAACGTTTTCCGCACCTTTCACCCGTACGTCGATACCCAGCATGACGCGCGTCAGCCACAGCGCACAGCGGCACCAGTAGACGTTGATGAAACGGTAGCGCGCCTTGAAGGACAGAAAGGGCGCGATGAAAAAGCTCAGGGTGCACCACAGCAAGGCGCTGCTGCCCAGAAGCAGATAAAAGGCAAAGATTCTGATTGCCCGCAGGATCGACATAGCGGTGGATACCGTCAAGTGTGGATAAGGTGCCTGGCGACTGCCGCCAGGTCATCGTAAATCAGGGTTCCCTCGGGCAGGTCCTGGGTCAAGGTCCGTAGCCCTTTGCCGGTCTTCACCAGCACGGGTTGAGCAGCCACTGCCGTTGCGGCGTGCAGATCGCTCAGGCTGTCGCCGACGAACCAGACGCCGGTCAGGGGCGCGTCATAGTGGGCAGCGATGCGCTGCAGCAAACCCGGCCGCGGTTTGCGGCAGGTGCACTGGTCATCCGGACCATGGGGACAATGCACGATCAGGCCAACCTCGCCGCCCTGCTCCGCGACCAGCGCGCGCAGGTGGGCGTGCATGGCATCGAGGGTGGCCAGGTCGTAGTAACCGCGCGCCAGGCCAGACTGGTTGGTAGCGACGGCCACCGTCCAGCCAGCCTGGTGCAACTGTGCAATGGCCTGGATCGCTCCAGGCAATGGCAGCCATTCGGCGACTGATTTGATGTAGGCGTCGGAGTCATGATTGATGACCCCGTCGCGATCGAGAATCAGCAGTTTCAAGGCCTACCCCAGCAACGAAATGTCGGCGACGCCCAGGAACAGACCGCGCAGACGTGCCAGCAAGGCATAGCGGTTGGCCCGCACATTGGCATCTTCGGCATTGACCATCACCGCTTCGAAGAACGCATCCACTGGCTCGCGCAGGGCGGCCAGACGGGTCAGGGCTTCGTTGTAGCGACGCTCGGCAGCCATCGGCGCCACCGCATGGTCGGCCTGGGTGATGGCCGAGTACAGCGAGAACTCGTTGGCGTTGTCGAAGTACTTGGGCTCCACGGTGGCGGCGACCTTGCCGTCGGCCTTGCTCAGCAGGTTCGAGACACGCTTGTTGACGGCAGCCAGCGCGGCGGCCTCAGGCAACCGGCGGAACGCCTGGACAGCCTGCACGCGCTGATCGAAGTCCAGTGCCGAACCGGGTTGCAGGGCACGCACCGAAAGATAAGTGGCCACATCGATGCCCTCGTCTTCGTAGCGAGCGCGCAGGCGATCGAAGATGAACTCCTGCACCTGCTCGGCAAGCCCGGCCGACTTGACCTGGGTGCCGAAGGCCGAAACGGCGAAGCTCACGGCTTCGTTGAGGTTCAGGTCCAGCTGCTTTTCGATCAGGATGCGCAGCACGCCCAGGGCCGCGCGACGCAGGGCATAGGGGTCCTTGCTGCCAGTGGGCAGCATGCCGATGCCGAAGATGCCGACCAGGGTGTCGAGCTTGTCGGCGATGGCCACCGCCGCACCGGTCAGGGTGCTGGGCAGCTCGGCGCCGGCGCCACGAGGCATGTATTGCTCGTTGAGTGCCAGCGCGACGTCTTCGGGTTCGCCGGCGTTGAGCGCGTAGTAATAGCCCGCCACGCCCTGCATTTCCGGGAACTCGCCGACCATTTCCGTGGCCAGGTCGCACTTCGACAGCAGGCCTGCCCGCGTCGCGCGCTGGGCATCGCCACCAATGCGCGAGGCAATGTAGGCCGCCAGCTTGGAAACCCGCACGGCCTTGTCGTAGACACTGCCCAACTGCGCCTGGAACACCACGTTTTCCAGGCGTTTGTTGAAGGCTTCCAGCGGTTGCTTCTTGTCCTGATTGAAGAAGAACTCGGCATCGGTCAGGCGTGGACGCACGACTTTCTCGTTGCCCTCGACGATCTGGCGCGGGTCCTTGCTCTCGATGTTGGCCACGGTGATGAAACGCGGCAGCAGCTTGCCGTCGGCGTTGAGCAGGCAGAAATACTTCTGGTTGTCCTGCATGGTGGTGATCAGCGCTTCCTGCGGGACATCCAGGAAGCGTTCCTCGAACGAACACACCAGCGGCACGGGCCACTCGACCAGGGCCGTCACTTCGTCCAGCAGCGCCGGTGGGACGATGGCGCTGCCTTCCTGCTGGGTGGCCAGCTCGGCGGTACGTCGGGCAATCAGTTCACGGCGTTCGTGGGCATCGGCCAGTACGTAGGCGTTGCGCATGTCTTCGCGGTAGCCAGCAGGCGAGCTGATGCGCACGTTCTGCGGGTGATGGAAACGGTGACCGCGCGATTCACGCCCGGCTTTCTGGGCCAGGATCGTGCAATCGACGACCTCGTCGCCCAGCAGCATCACCAGCCACTGGGTTGGCCGCACGAATTCTTCCTTGCGCGCGCCCCAGCGCATGCGCTTGGGAATCGGCAGGTCGTTGAGGGAATCTTCGACGATGGTCGGCAGCAGGCTGGCCGTCGGCTTGCCGACGATGTTCTGGCTGAAGCGCAGCTTGGGTCCGCTGCGGTCGATCTCGCTGAGATCCACTCCGCATTTCTTGGCAAAGCCCAGTGCAGCCTGGGTCGGCTCGCCTTCGGCATTGAAGGCGGCCTGCAGCGGCGGGCCGTCGAGATTGATGCTGCGGTCCGGCTGCTGGGTATCCAGGCCGGTGATCAGCACGGCCAGGCGGCGTGGCGCAGCGTAGACGTTCTTGGCGCTGTAGTTCAGGCCGGCGGCCTGCAGGCCTTTCTCGATGCCGGCCAGGAAGGCGTCGGCCAAGGTGTTGAGGGCCTTGGGTGGCAGCTCTTCGGTGCCCAGCTCGACCAGAAAATCTTGAGCACTCATTGCGCAGCCTCCAGCTTGGCCAATACTTCATCTCGCAGATCGGGGGTCGCCATGGGGAAACCCAGCTTGGCACGGGCCATCAGGTAGGCCTGTGCCACGCCACGGGCCAGGGTCCGCACGCGCAGGATGTACTGCTGGCGTGCGGTGACCGAAATGGCGCGGCGAGCATCGAGCAGGTTGAAGGTGTGGGACGCCTTCAAGACCATTTCATAGCTGGGCAGCGGCAGTGGCTGGTCCAGTTCGAGCAGGCGCTTGGCTTCGCTTTCGTAGAAATCGAACAGCTCGAAGAGTTTGTCGACGTTGGCGTGCTCGAAGTTGTAGGTGGACTGCTCCACCTCGTTCTGGTGGAACACGTCGCCGTAGGTCACCTTGCCGAACGGGCCATCGGCCCACACCAGGTCGTAGACCGAGTCGACGCCCTGCAGGTACATGGCCAGGCGTTCCAGGCCGTAGGTGATCTCGCCGGTGACCGGGTAGCATTCGATGCCGCCAGCCTGCTGGAAATAGGTGAACTGGGTGACTTCCATGCCGTTGAGCCAGACTTCCCAGCCCAGGCCCCAGGCGCCCAGGGTCGGCGACTCCCAGTTGTCTTCGACGAAGCGGACGTCGTGCACCAGCGGATCGAGGCCGATGTGCTTGAGCGAACCCAGGTACAGTTCCTGGAAGTTGTCCGGGTTGGGCTTCAGAACCACCTGGAACTGATAGTAGTGCTGCAGGCGGTTGGGGTTCTCGCCGTAGCGGCCATCGGTCGGACGGCGGCTGGGTTGCACGTAAGCGGCATTCCAGGTTTCCGGGCCCACGGCGCGCAGGAACGTGGCGGTATGAAAAGTGCCGGCGCCCACTTCCATATCGTAGGGCTGAAGCACCACACAACCTTGCTCGGCCCAGTATTGCTGGAGGGCGAGGATCAAGTCTTGGAAGGTACGCACGGCTGGCGTAGGCTGGCTCACGAAATTCACCTGTTTCTAGGGCTGCGAATATAAAGAGCGGGAGTATACCGCGAATCCGCGGCGCCTCTACCCATGGAGCCCTAATGCCTCGCTGCTTTTGGTGTACCCAAGACCCCTTGTACCAGGCCTACCATGACCTTGAATGGGGCGTCCCGCTGCGCGAGGCGGGCGCCCTGTTCGAGTTGCTTGCGCTGGAAGGGTTCCAGGCCGGCCTGTCGTGGATCACCGTGCTGCGCAAGCGTGAACGCTATCGGCAGGTGCTCCACGGCTTCGACCCGCAACGCCTCGCGCAGATGAGTGACGAGGAAATCGAGGTGCTGATGCAGGATCCGGGCATCGTGCGCAATCGCCTCAAGCTCAACGGTGTACGCAAGAACGCCCGCGCCTGGTTGCAGCTCGAAGACCCGGCAGCCTTCCTCTGGTCGTTCGTCGGTGGGCAGCCGCGGGTCAACCATCGGCGCGATCGCAGCGAGATCCCTACTGAAACCGAAGAGGCCCGAGCCATGAGCAAGGCCCTGAAGAAAGCCGGTTTCACCTTCGTCGGGCCGACCATCTGCTACGCCTTCATGCAGGCCTCGGGCATGGTCATGGACCACACCCAGGATTGCGACCGCTACGCCGAGCTGGCCGGCTGAGGCTAGAATGGGCGCCTGGGCAATTAAGGAGTGATCTGTGGATAAGTTCAAAGGGGCACTGATGGTCGGTGCCTTGCGGTTGTTCGCGCTGCTGCCGTGGCGCACCGTGCAGTGGGTCGGCACGGCCATCGGCTGGTTGATGTGGAAGCTGCCCAACCGCTCTCGCGAGGTGGTGCGCATCAACCTGGCCAAGTGTTTTCCGGACATGGACGCTGCCGAGCGCGAGCGCCTTGCAGGACGCAGCCTGATGGACATCGGCAAGACCCTGACCGAAAGCGCCTGTGCCTGGATCTGGCCGGCCCAGCGCTCGCTCGACCTGGTGCGCGAGGTCGAGGGGCTGGACGTGCTCAAGGATGCCCTGGCATCGGGCAAGGGCGTGGTCGGCATCACCAGCCACCTGGGCAATTGGGAAGTGCTCAATCACTTCTACTGCAACCAGTGCAAGCCGATCATTTTCTACCGTCCACCCAAGCTCAAGGCGGTGGACGAGCTGTTGCGCAAGCAACGGGTGCAATTGGGCAACCGCGTTGCGGCCTCGACCAAGGAAGGCATCCTCAGTGTCATCAAGGAGGTGCGCAAGGGTGGCCAGGTGGGCATTCCCGCCGACCCGGAACCCGCCGAATCGGCCGGGCTGTTCGTGCCGTTTCTCGGCACCCTGGCGCTGACCAGCAAGTTCGTGCCCAACATGCTCGCCGGCGGCAAGGCCGTCGGCGTGTTCCTGCACGCCGTGCGCCTGCCCGATGGTTCGGGCTACAAGGTGATCCTGGAAGCGGCACCCGAGGGCATGTACAGCACCGACACGTATACCTCGGTGGCAGCCATGAGCGCGGTGGTCGAGAAGTACGTGCGGGCCTATCCGAGCCAGTACATGTGGAGCATGAAGCGCTTCAAGAAGCGGCCGGCGGGTGAGGCCAGGTGGTATTGAGCTAGCGGCCGGCGTGGGAGCTTCTTCGCGGGCAGAGGGCTCAGCCGCCCGCCCCGCTCCCACAGGGCATGCTTGCACTAGACCAGCTTTCACAGAGCGGGCTCCTGGACGGCCCGCTTTTTGGATGAGCGAGGCCGGGCGTCAGAAGAAGCTCAGGCCGACGTGGAAGAGCTTCTCGACGTCGCGGATGTATTTCTTGTCCACGACGAACAGGATCACGTGGTCACCGGCCTCGATCACCGTGTCGCTGTGCGCGATGATCACCTGGTCATCGCGAATGATCGCGCCGATCGTCGTTCCCGGAGGCAGATCGATGGTTTCGATGGGCTTGCCGATCACCTTGCTCGAGCGCGCGTCGCCATGGGCGATGGCCTCGATGGCCTCCGCGGCGCCCCGGCGTAGCGAGTGCACACTGACGATATCGCCCCGCCTTACGTGCGCCAGCAGGGTACCGATGGTTGCCAGCTGCGGGCTCAGGGCGATGTCGATTTCGCCCCCCTGGACCAGGTCCACGTAGGCCGGGTTGTTGATGATGGTCATGACCTTGCGCGCGCCCAGGCGCTTGGCCAGCAACGAGGACATGATGTTGGCTTCGTCGTCGTTGGTCAGGGCCAGGAAGATATCGGCCTGGGCGATGTTCTCTTCGAGCATCAGATCGCGGTCGGACGCGCTGCCCTGCAACACCACGGTGCTGTCCAGGGTATCGGAGAGGTAGCGGCAGCGTGCCGGGTTCATCTCGATGATCTTCACCTGGTAGCGGCTTTCGATGGCCTCGGCCAGGCGCTCGCCGATCTGCCCGCCGCCGGCGATGACCACCCGCTTGTTGCTCTGGTCGACCCGGCGCAGTTCACTCATCACCGCGCGAATGTCTTCGCGGGCTGCAATGAAGAACACCTCGTCGTCGGCTTCGATGACCGTGTCGCCGCGTGGCAGGATCGGCCGGTCGCGGCGAAAGATGGCAGCCACCCGTGTATCGACCTTGGGCATGTGGTGACGAATCTGCCGCAGTTGCTGACCCACCAGCGGGCCGCCGTAGTAGGCCTTGACCGCCACCAGCTGTGCCTTGCCGCCAGCGAAGTCGATGACCTGCAGGGCGCCGGGGTACTCGATCAGGCGCTTGATGTAGTTGGTCACCACCTGTTCCGGGCTGATCAGCACATCCACCGGAATGGCGTCGTTGTTGAACAGGCCGGCGCGGGTGAGATAGGCCGACTCGCGCACCCGGGCGATCTTGGTGGGGGTATGGAACAGGGTGTAGGCCACCTGACAGGCGACCATGTTGGTCTCGTCGCTGTTGGTCACCGCCACCAGCATGTCGGCATCGTCGGCACCGGCCTGGCGCAGCACTGTCGGATACGAGCCGCGGCCCTGCACGGTGCGGATGTCCAGCCGATCGCCAAGGTTGCGCAGGCGTTCGGCGTCGGTATCGACCACGGTGATGTCATTGGCCTCGCCGGCCAGGTGCTCGGCCAGCGTGCCGCCCACCTGACCTGCGCCCAGGATGATGATCTTCATCCATTACTCCCCGTCAGTGGCCGCGTACGGCGGCGATCTTGATCAGCTTGGCGTAGTAGAAGCCATCGTGACCGCCTTCTTGTGCCAGCAATTGGCGGCCATGAGCCTGCTTGATGCCGGCGGACGTGGCCAGGTCCAGTTCGCGGGCGCCGGGCGTGCGCGCCAGGAACGCTTCGATGACTTCGGTATTTTCCGTGGGCAGTGTCGAGCAGGTGGCATAGAGCAGCACCCCGCCGACCTCCAGGGTTGGCCACAGGGCGTCGAGCAACTGCCCTTGCAGCACGGCCAGGGCCGGAATGTCGTCGGGCTGGCGGGTCAGCTTGATGTCGGGATGGCGGCGGATCACGCCAGTGGCCGAACAGGGGGCGTCGAGCAGGATCCGCTGGAACGGCTGGCCGTCCCACCAGGCTTGGGTATCGCGGCCATCGGCTGCGATCAACTGGGCTTGCAGCCCCAATCGCTGCAGGTTCTCGCGCACTCGAACCAGACGCTTTTCCTCGAGATCCACGGCTACCACAGTAGCCAGGGCCGGCTCGGCTTCCAGAATGTGGCAGGTCTTGCCGCCCGGCGCGCAGCAGGCGTCGAGTACCCGCTGGCCGGGCGCCAGGTCGAGCAGTTCGGCGGCCAGTTGCGCTGCTTCATCCTGGACGCTGATCCAGCCTTCGCTGAAGCCCGGCAGCCCGCGCACGTCGCAGGCTTCTGCCAGGACGATGCCATCACGGCTGTACACGCAAGCCTGGGCCGCCACGCCTTGTTCGGCCAGCAGGCCCAGGTAGGCATCGCGCGGCTGATGGCGACGGTTGACCCGCAGGATCATCGGCGGATGAGCGTTGTTGGCGGCGCAGATGGCTTCCCACTGCTCGGGCCAGAAGGCTTTCAGCGATTTCTGCAGCCAGCGCGGGTGCGCCGTGCGCACCACCGGGTCACGTTCGAGTTCGGCAAGAATGGCCTCGCTCTCACGCTGGGCTCGGCGCAGCACGGCATTGAGCAGCGCCTTGGCCCAGGGCTTCTTCAGCTTGTCGGCACAGCCGACGGTTTCGCCGATCGCGGCATGGGCTGGAATCCGGGTGTACAGCAACTGGTAGAGCCCGACCAGGAGCAAGCCATGTACATCGGCATCGGCGGCCTTGAAAGGCTTCTGCAGCAGGCGCTCGGCCAGCGCGTCGAGACGGGGCTGCCAGCGGGCGGTGCCGAATGCCAGGTCTTGGGTAAGGCCACGGTCGCGCGCCTCGACCTTGTCCAGCTCCCTGGGCAGGGAGCTGTTGAGCGAGGCCTTGCCGCTGAGTACCGTCGCCAACGCACGGGCCGCCGCCAGACGCGGGTTCATTGGCCCAGCACCGTGCCGACCACGAACCGGTCGCGGCGGCTGTTGAACAGGTCACTGAAGTCGAGCGGCTTGCCTCCCGGCAACTGCAGGCGGGTCAGGCGCAGGGCTTGTTCACCGCAGGCTATGGTCAGCCCGTCCTTGTCGACCTGGATGATTTCGCCTGGCCGGCCGCTGCCTTCGGCCAAACTGGCGGCCAGCACCTTCAGCGCTTCGCCATTCAAGGTGCTGTGGCAGACAGGCCAAGGGAAAAACGCCCGCACCTGGCGCTCGAGCACCACGGCCGGTTGGGCCCAGTCGATGCGCGCTTCGTTCTTGTCCAACTTGTGGGCGTAGTTGGCCAGGCTGTCGTCCTGCGCCTCGCCCTGCAGGGTAGCGGCGGCCAGCCCGGCAATGGCCTGGACCACGGCCGGTGGGCCCATTTGCGCCAAGCGGTCGTGCAGGCTGCCGCCGGTGTCGTGGGCGTCGATCGGGGTGCTGACCTTGAGCAGCATCGGGCCGGTATCCAGACCCGCCTCCATGCGCATCACGGTAACGCCGCTGTCGGTATCGCCCGCCTGGATCGCCCGCTGGATCGGCGCCGCTCCGCGCCAGCGCGGCAGCAGCGAGGCATGACTGTTGATGCAGCCCAGCGGCGGGATGTCGAGCACCGCCTGCGGCAGGATCAGGCCATAGGCGACCACCACCATCAAATCCGGCGTCAGCGCGCGCAGCTCGGCCTGGGCCTGGGGGTCGCGCAGGGTCGCTGGCTGCAGGACGGGAATGCCGTGCTCCAGGGCCAATTGCTTGACTGGGCTTTGCATGAGTTTCTGCCCCCGCCCGGCGGGGCGATCGGGCTGGGTGTATACGGCAACGATGTCGTGCGAAGTGGCCAGCAGGGCCTTGAGGTGTTCGGCGGCAAACTCGGGAGTGCCCGCGAAGACGATGCGCATGGAGTTCTCGCTGTTGGGGGTGGGCCGCAACCCTTTGTAGGAGCGGCTAGCAGCCGCGAAGGGGCCCTTCCTGACGCACCGAGGTGCGTTGTTCGCGGCTACTAGCCGCTCCTACAAGGGCACCGGAATCAGGCCTGCTGCTTGTGCAGTTTTTCCAGCTTTTTCTTGATGCGGTCGCGCTTGAGGTTGGACAGGTAGTCGACGAACAGCTTGCCGTTGAGGTGATCGCACTCGTGCTGGATGCACACGGCCAGCAGGCCTTCGGCGATCAGTTCGTAGGATTTGCCGTCGCGGTCCAGCGCGGTGACCTTGACCTTCTGCGGGCGATCGACGTTCTCGTAGAAGCCGGGCACCGACAGGCAACCTTCCTGGTACTGGTCCATCTCGTCGGTCAGCGACTCGAACTCGGGGTTGATGAACACCCGTGGTTCGCTGCGATCTTCGGACAGGTCCATGACCACGATGCGCTTGTGCACGTTGATCTGGGTGGCGGCCAAACCGATGCCAGGGGCGTCGTACATGGTTTCAAACATGTCATCGACAAGCTGGCGAACGCTGTCGTCCACCACCGTGACCGGCTTGGCGACGGTACGCAGGCGCGGGTCTGGAAATTCGAGGATGTTTAAAATAGCCATATGCGTATGTGCTGCACTGTGAGGTAAAGTCGTTATTTCGCGTGAGCAGACATGATAAAGGGATTCACGGCATGAGGAAATCACTACTCGCCCTGCTGATGCTGGCAATGGCCGGCCTGGCGCAGGCGCAAGTGCAGCTCAGGGACGGCTATCCACAGCGCTACACGGTGGTGCGTGGCGATACATTGTGGGACATTTCCGGGAAGTTTCTCAGCCAGCCGTGGCAGTGGCCACACCTCTGGCACGCCAACCCGCAGATCGCCAACCCGGACCTGATCTACCCTGGCGATTCGCTGGTGCTGGGCTTCGTCAACGGCCAGCCGCAGCTGATGCTCGAACGTGGCGCCTCGCGCGGCACCATCAAGCTTTCGCCCAGGGTGCGCACCACGCCCGTGGCCGAGGCCATACCCAGCATCCCGCTGGAATCGATCAACAGCTTCCTGCTGACCAACCGCATCATGAATTCGGTCGAGCAATTCAACGCCGCCCCCTACATCGTGGCCGGCAATGCCGAGCGCGTGCTCAGTGGCATGGGCGACCGCATCTACGCACGTGGCGCCTTCGACCCGGCGCAGTCGGTGTACGGCATCTTCCGCCAGGGCAAGACCTACATCGACCCCGACACCCAGGAATTTCTGGGTATCAACGCCGACAACATCGGCGGCGGCGAGATCGTCGCGACCGAGGGGGATATCTCTACCCTGGTACTGCAACGCTCGCGCGAAGAGGTCCGCCTGGGCGACCGGCTGTTCAGCGATGAACAACGCGCGGTCAATTCGACGTTTTTCCCCAGCGCGCCAGAGACTGACATTCGTGGTGTGATCATTGATGTGCCACGAGGTGTTACACAGATCGGCAAGTACGACGTGGTCACCTTGAACCGCGGAACGCGCGACGGACTGCGCGAGGGCAACGTTCTCGCGGTGTACAAGACCGGCGAGACAGTGCGCGATCGTATCACCGGCGAGCAGGTCAAGGTCCCCGACGAGCGCTCCGGGCTGCTTATGGTGTTCCGCACTTATGAAAAGCTGAGCTATGGTTTGATCCTCAACGCCAACCGCTCGTTGGCAGTGATGGACAAGGTAGGCAACCCGTAGCGCATAGGGCACCGGGCATGACGAGGTCACGCCCGGGCGCTTTCCGATACTTTTGTGCACAGAGTTATCCACAGCTTGTCCAGCTGTCTGCGAGCCTGCCGATTCAAGGATGATCGGATGCCGCTTTTCGATACCACTGCTCAGACCCTTTCCGAACTCGAGGCGCGCCTGCGCTTGCATGTGCTGCCGGAAATCGGCCCGCAACGCTTCCACAAGCTCGTTGCGCACTTCGGCAGCGCGCGTTCGGCGCTTGCTGCGCCAGTCGGGCAATGGCGCGGGGCCGGCGGCAGCGACGCCAGTGCCCAGGCCCGCCGCGACCCCTGCATCCATCGCGACGCGGCGGCTGCAATGGCCTGGCTAGAGCGTCCGCATCAGCATTTGCTGATGTGGGACCACGCCGACTACCCCGCCCTGCTCAAGGAAATCGCCGATCCACCGCCGCTGTTGTTCGTACGCGGCGACCCCGGTGTGCTGGAGCGGCCGCAGATCGCCGTGGTCGGCAGTCGTCGCGCTTCGCCGCCCGGCCTGGACAACGCC
Source organism: Pseudomonas sp. CFBP 13710 (assembly GCF_014842235.1). Classification (NCBI taxonomy): domain Bacteria; kingdom Pseudomonadati; phylum Pseudomonadota; class Gammaproteobacteria; order Pseudomonadales; family Pseudomonadaceae; genus Pseudomonas; species Pseudomonas sp. CFBP 13710. The sequence continues at coordinate 92,099 of NZ_JACYVJ010000008.1, forward strand.
CGGGCCTTCGCCCGCAGCCTGGCAGCGGCGGGATTTGCCATCACCAGTGGCCTGGCCCTGGGTGTGGACGGGGCGGCGCATCAAGGTGCGCTGGAGGTGGGTGGGCACACCATCGGGGTATTGGGCACCGGTCTGGAAAAACTTTATCCACAGAAGCATCGCGTGCTCGCCCAGGCCATCGTCGAGCGCAAGGGTGCACTGGTTTCCGAGTTTCCCCTCGACGCGCAGGCGCAGCCGGGCAACTTTCCTCGACGCAATCGGATCATCAGCGGTCTGTCGCTGGGTGTGCTGGTCATCGAGGCCAGCCCGGCCAGCGGTTCACTGATCACCGCAAGGCTGGCCGCCGAGCATGGCCGCGAGGTGTGGGCGCTGCCCGGCTCCATTCATCACCCCGGCGCACGCGGCTGTCACCAGTTGATCCGCGACGGCGCGCAACTGGTCGAGACCATCGATCATATTCTTGAAGGGTTGCAGGGCTGGCAGCGTCTGCCACCGGTCCTGCCGGCGGCGCCAGCCCAGCCCGCCGATCCGCTGCTTGAGGTGCTGGTGGCCGCCGCGCACACCACCGAAGGCTTGGCCACGGCGTTGGGATGGCCGTTGCCGCGGGTGATGGCGCAACTTACCGAGCTGGAGATGCAGGGGCGCGTGGTCAGCCAGGCGGGGCGTTGGTTTGCACGGGCCAGCTAAGTACACTGGCGGCAGTCTTCAATGGGAGTGACAGCAGATGGTGAGCAGTTGGCGTGTGCAGCAAGCGGCGCGCGAGATCCGAGCGGGCGCGGTGATCGCCTACCCTACCGAAGCTGTCTGGGGATTGGGTTGCGATCCATGGGACGAAGAAGCGGTGTATCGCTTGCTGGCCATCAAGGAGCGCTCGGTCGACAAGGGCCTGATCCTGATCGCCGACAACATCCGGCAGTTCGACTTTCTGTTCGAGGATTTTCCCGAAGAGTGGATCGATCGCATGGCCAGTACCTGGCCCGGCCCGAACACCTGGCTGGTGCCTCACCAGGGCCTGCTACCCGAATGGATCACCGGTATCCACGATTCCGTGGCCCTGCGCGTGAGCGATCACCCGCAGGTGCGGGAGCTGTGCGCGCTGGTCGGGCCGCTGGTGTCGACCTCTGCCAATCGCCAAGGCCGCCCGGCCGCGCGCAGCCGCCTGCGCGTCGAGCAATACTTTCGTGGCGAAGTGGACGTCGTGCTGGGCGGCGCGCTGGGCGGGCGCAAGAGCCCGAGCGTGATTCGCGACCTGATCACCGGTGAAGTGATCAGGCCCTGAGGCCAGGCAGGGAGCCGCGTTCACGGGGCTCCCTGCCTGGTTTCATGGCAGCAGGATGGTCGAGCCCACCGTTTCGCGCGCGGCGAGTGCGGTCTGCGCCTTGGCGGCATCGCTCAGTGCGTACTGCTGGCTGACGTCGACCTTGAGCTTGCCGCTGGCGATCATCTCGAACAGCTCGTCGGCCATGCCCTGTACTGCGCCGGGCACGGCGTAGCTGGCCAGGGTCGGGCGAGTCACGTACAGCGAGCCCTTCTGCGACAGGATGCCCAGGTTGACCCCACTGACCGCACCCGACGCATTGCCGAAGCTGACCATCAAGCCGCGCGGCTGGAGACAGTCCAGCGAGGTTTCCCAAGTGTCCTTGCCGACACCGTCGTACACCACCGGGCATTTCTTGCCGTCGGTCAATTCGAGCACTCGCTTGGCCACGTCTTCGTGGCTGTAGTCGATCACCTCCCAGGCACCCAGGGCCTTGGCCCGTTCGGCCTTGGCGGGCGAGCTGACGGTGCCGATCAGCTTCACGCCCAGTGCTGCCGCCCATTGGCAGGCCAGCGAGCCCACACCACCGGCGGCGGCATGGAACAGGATGGTTTCGCCAGCCTCGACCTTGTAGGTCTGACGCAGCAGGTATTGCACGGTCAGGCCCTTGAGCATCACCGCAGCGGCCTGTTCGAAGCTGATGCTCGAGGGCAGGCGTACAGCCATGGCCGCTGGCAGCACGTGCAGATCGCTGTAGGCGCCCAGGGGGCCACCTGCGTAGGCCACACGGTCGCCGACCTTGAACCGGTCCACCTCGCTGCCGACCGCCTCGACCACGCCAGCGGCCTCGGTGCCCAGGCCCGAAGGCAGTGGCGTCGGGTACAGGCCGCTGCGGAAGTAGTTGTCGATGTAGTTCACGCCCACGGCGTGATTGCGTACGCGAATGTCTTGCGGGCCCGGTTGCCTGGGCTCGAAGTCGACGAACTCGAGGACTTCCGGGCCGCCGGTGGAACCGAACTGGATACGCTTTGCCATCTGCTCACTCCTGCTGTCGTTGGGCGAAGGCCTATCGGACGCCTTTGCTTGACCGGCGTCAACTGCCGCACGCGGTGAGCGATGCTATGCTACGCGCCGACTTGATCGCCGGTCAGGCGTGTTCCCAGGCCGCTGGCGGTATTTGCCCTTTTTCAAGGTGATGCCATGACTACCCGCACAGAGGCCGTAAAGGCCTATCTGCTCGATCTGCAGGATCGAATCTGCCACGCCATGCAGGCCGAAGACGGCGGCGCGCACTTCGTCGAAGATGCCTGGACGCGCGCAGCGGGCGGCGGCGGGCGCACCCGGGTGATTGCAGACGGTGAGTTGATCGAGAAAGGCGGGGTCAACTTTTCCCATGTATTCGGCACCGGCCTGCCTCCTTCGGCCAGCGCCCATCGACCGGAGCTGGCCGGTCGCGGCTTCGAGGCACTGGGCGTGTCGCTGGTGATCCACCCGCACAACCCGCACGTGCCCACCTCCCACGCCAACGTGCGGTTCTTCATTGCCGAAAAGGAAGGCGAAGAGGCCGTCTGGTGGTTCGGCGGCGGCTTCGACCTGACGCCCTACTACGCTCACGAGGAAGATTGCATCCACTGGCATCGTGTTGCGCAACAAGCCTGCGAGCCTTTTGGCGCCGATGTCTATCCACGCTACAAGGCCTGGTGCGACCGCTATTTCCACCTCAAGCACCGGGGCGAGCCGCGGGGCGTGGGCGGCCTCTTCTTCGATGACCTGAACGAATGGGATTTCGACACCAGCTTCGCCTTCATGCGCGCCATCGGCGATGCCTTCATCGACGCCTACCTGCCCATCGTGCAGCGGCGCAAGGCCATGGCGTACACCGCGCAGCAGCGTGAATTCCAGGAGTTTCGCCGCGGGCGCTACGTCGAGTTCAACCTGGTCTACGACCGCGGTACGCTGTTCGGCCTGCAGTCGGGTGGCCGTACCGAGTCGATCCTGATGTCACTGCCGCCGCAGGTGCGTTGGGGCTATGACTGGAAAGCCGTACCTGGCAGCGAGGAAGCGCGGCTCACCGACTACTTTCTGCAGGATCGCGACTGGCTGGCGCAGACCCCTCCCCTATGATTCAGGAACCGATTCGCATGGACAGTTACGTGGTTTTCGGCAACCCGGTGGGGCACAGCAAATCACCCGCCATTCACCGTTTGTTTGCCGAGCAGACGGGCCAGGCGCTGGTATACGACACACGCCTGGCGCCCATCGACGACTTCACCCGCAGTGCCTTGGGTTTTTTCGAAGAAGGGCTGGGCGCCAACGTCACCGTACCGTTCAAGGAGCAGGCGTTCGGCCTGTGCAGCGTACTGACCCCGCGCGCGCAGCGCGCCGGCGCGGTGAACATGCTCAGTCGGCTGCCCGATGGCAGCCTGCGTGGCGACAATACCGACGGCGTGGGGCTGGTGCGCGACCTGGTCAACAACGCCGGCGTGACCTTGCAGGGCAAGCGCATTCTGCTGTTGGGTGCCGGCGGCGCGGTGCGTGGAGTGGTCGAGCCGTTGCTCGAACAGCAGCCACTGTCACTGGTGATCGCCAACCGCACGGTCGAGAAAGCCGAACAGCTGGCGCAGCTGTTCGCTGACCTGGGCCCGGTGGCGGCCAGTGGCTTCGATTGGCTGGAAGAGCCGGTGGATATCATCATCAATGCCACTTCGGCGAGCCTGGCGGGCGATCTGCCACCGATCGCCGCCAGCCTGATCGAGCCCGGTGTGACGGTCTGCTACGACATGATGTATGGCAAGGAGCCAACGTCGTTTTGCCGCTGGGCCAGCGAACACGGCGCACGGCTGTCGCTGGACGGTTTCGGGATGCTGGTCGAGCAGGCAGCCGAAGCGTTCACCTACTGGCGCGGCGTGGCGGTGGATACGGCGCCGGTGCTGAGCCAGCTGCGCCGGGAAATGGCGGCGGGTTGAGTTGATTGAAGGGTGTCAGTGAAGGCCTCTTCGCGAGCTCTCTGCCCGCGAAGAGGCCATGACTGACACCCATCAAATCAAAGCCCGTCAGATCAAAGCTTCGCGCGTACTGCCGGCAGCGCGTCCTTGCCATCCAGCGTTTTCACACCTTCCAGCCACTTCTCCAACACCGCCGGATTGGCTTTCAGCCAGGCCTGCGCCGCCTGTGCGCTGGTTTTCTTGCTATTGGCCACATCGGCCATGATGCTGTTCTCCATGTCCTGGGTGAACACCAGATTGCTGAGCAGCTTGCCGGTGTTCGGGCAACTCTCGGCATAGCCCTTGCGGGTCAGGGTGTGCACGGTGCCGGTCGAGCCGAAATACTTCTCGCCGCCGGTGAGGTACTTGAGCTTGATCTGCACGTTCATCGGGTGCGGCGTCCAGCCGAGGAAGACCACGAACGACTTCTTCTTCACGTTGCGATTGACCTCGGTCAGCATCGCCTGCTCGCTGGACTCGACCAGTTTCCAGTCACCCAGGCCGAATTCGTCCTTCTTGATGATCTCGGCCAGCGATAGGTTGGCCGGTGCCCCTGAACCGATCCCGTAGATCTTCTTGCCGAACTTGTCGGCGTGCTTGTCCAGGTCGGCGAAATCCTTTACACCCGCGTCATACACGTAGTCGGGGACGGCCAGGGTGAACTCGGTGCCGTCCAGGTTCTTGGCGAACTGCACCACGTCACCATTGGCCACGAACTTGTCGTAGAAACCCTGCTGGGCCGGCATCCAGTTGCCGAGGAAGACATCCACCTGGCCATCCTTGAGACCGCCAAAGATGATCGGCACCGCCAGCGTGTCGATCTTGGGCCGGTAACCCATGCCTTCCAGCACCAGGCTGGTGAGCGCGTTGGTGGCGGCAATGTCGCTCCAGCCCGGGTCGGCCATCTTCACCGTCTCGCACCGTTGTTCGTCGGCGACCGCCGTGGTTCCGGCAACGGCCAGCCAACCGGCGGCCAGGGCTGTGGATATCTTCATGGTGACCTTCATGCGACTTCCCCTCAGAGCTTCGAATATTATGGGCAGGGTTGTGGATAACGTGCCTTGCGCTCCAGGTCGTCCAGGTCGATATGGTTGCGCATGTACTGCTGACTGGCGTCCACCAGCGGCTGGTGGTCCCAGCTCTTCAGATTGCCTTGGGCCAGTGCGCCGGCCACGAAGCGGCGTCGGCGCTGGCTGGCGAGCACCTGTTGGTGTATCGCCGGCATGTCCCATTTGCGGCGGGCTTCACTCAGGAAAGCCTCGAACAGTGCCCGGTGCGGGGGTGACTGGCTCAGGTCTTCACGTTCGCGTGGGTCGTTATCCACGTCATAGAGTAGGCAAGGGTCGACCTCGCTGTAGATAAATTTCATAGCGCCACGGCGGATCATCATCAACGGGCTGTGGGTACCTTCGGCCATGTATTCACCGAACGCTTCGTCATGCCCCTTTTCACCCTGCAGATGCGCCACTAGCGAACGTCCGTCCAGCGGCAGGCCGGGTTCCAGTTCGCCACCGGCCAGCTCGACGAAGGTCGGCAGCAGGTCGGCGGTAGAGACTGCGGCCTGCACTCGCCCTGGCTTGAACTGCCCGGGCGCGCAAACCAGCAGCGGCACCCGCGCGGCCATCTCGAACCAGTGCATCTTGTACCAGAGCCCACGCTCGCCGAGCATGTCACCGTGATCGCCGGAGAAGACGATGATGGTGTCGTCGGCCAACCCGGTTTCTTCCAGGGTCTGCAGCAGTTTGCCGACGTTGTGATCGATGTAGCTGCACGCACCGAAGTAGGCGCGGCGTGCATCGCGGATCTTGTTCACGGGCAGGGGCTTGTCCCACAGGTCATAGACCTTGAGCAGGCGTTGCGAGTGGGGGTCCAGCGCGGCCTGGTCCGGTACATCCTGAGGCAGTGGAATGTCTTCGTCGCGGTACAGGTCCCAGAACGGCTTGGGAATGGTGTAGGGGTCGTGCGGATGGGTCATTGACACCGTCAGACAGAATGGCCGATCGCCGTCTTCGCGAATGTGATCGAACAGGTACTGCTGGGCTTTGAAGACCACCTCTTCATCGAAATCCAGCTGGTTGGTGCGCACGCACGGGCCAGCCTGCAACACCGAGGACATATTGTGGTACCAGCTGGGGCGAACGTCGGGTTCGTCCCAATTGACCGCCCAGCCGTAGTCGGCCGGGTAGATATCGCTGGTCAGGCGTTCCTCGTAGCCGTGCAGCTGGTCCGGGCCACAGAAATGCATCTTGCCCGACAGTGCGGTGCGGTAACCCAGGCGCCGCAGGTAGTGGGCATAGGTCGGCACGTCGGCGGCAAAGTCGGCAGCGTTGTCGTAGGCGCCGATCTTGCTCGGCAACTGGCCGCTGACCAATGTGAAGCGCGAAGGCGCGCACAGCGGGCTGTTGCAGTAGGCCGCATCGAAGACCACCCCGGTCTCGGCCAAACGGCTGATGTTCGGCAGCTTGATCGGTGATGGCGCGTAGATCGGCAGCATGGGTGCGGCCATCTGATCGGCCATGATGAAAAGAATGTTCTTGCGCTTCATCGGCTCAGGGCATTCCATAGTGGAGATTAATGCGAAATTTCTGCCGTCCACCATGCGGTGCAGCTGTGGCCTGGTAAAGCCCATGCCGGACAATACCTAGGATAAGTAGCGCTTATGTTTACGAGCCTTGGAGAGATGTCTCTTGACCTGTTGCGGGCTTTCGAGGCGGCCGCCAGGCTGCGGAGCTTTACCGCTGCCGCGGTCGAGCTGGGTACGACGCAGCCTGCCGTCAGCCAGCAGATCAAACGGCTCGAGGAACAGCTGGCCATCCGCCTGTTCGATCGTATCTACCGAGGCATCGAGCTGACCGACGCAGGCTACACCTTGTTCGAGGCGGTACATGGAGGACTGCGCGGCATTGACGACTGTCTGGGCTTGATCACCAGTCAAACCCAGCACGAAGTGCTTCAGGTCTCTACCGACTTCGCGTTCGCCGCCTACTGGCTCATGCCACGTCTGCATCGCTTCCACCAACGTTATCCACAGGTCGACGTCAGCCTGGTCACCAGTGAACGCAGCCACGCCATGCTTGGCCCGAACATCGATGTGGCGGTCCTGTTCGGCGATGGCCGTTTCCGTCAGGGTGAAAGTCACTGGTTGTTCAACGAAGAAGTCTTCCCGGTCTGCAGCCCGCGCCTGTTGGACGATCGAACGCTACCGCTGGGCCCTGATGCATTGCTCGAATGGCCGCTGCTGCACCTGCGCGGTGAAAGCAGCTGTCAGTGGTTCGATTGGAGCGGCCTGTTCCGCGCCTTGCACATCCCCAGTGCCCCAGCGCCGGGGCAATTGCGCTTCGACAACTACACACTGCTCATCCAGGCCGCGATTGCCGGGCAAGGCGTTGCCATCGGCTGGCGTCACCTGGTGGACGCATTGCTGGAGCAGCAACTGCTCTGCCGCCCTTTCGAAGGCGCCGCCACATCGGCGTTGGGTTATTTCGTGGTGGTGCCGCAACGCAAACGCCGTGGACAAATGGTGCAACGGTTCGTGGATTGGGTGATGGAGGAGCAGAGCCGGCGGTAGAGGGGATATCTCACATTCACTTGGGAAACGGCTGCTACTGCACAATCGGTCGACTGGCTAACCTGCATGTCCCGCCGATCAGGAATGCATCGACATGCGCCGTGCCATAGCAGTCGCCGTTGTATCTACCGCCGTTTCAGGATGTTATCTACCCATCCCTCAGGATTATCACCCGCCTACCCCAATCGATATCTTCACCTATACGATCATCCGCATGATGCCGGATGGTCACTCGCCTTCCCTTCGTCTTGATGAAGGTAGATCCATAGGCGCTCGGGCATTTCGACCGTTGGACCATGCATCACTGGTAGCGTTTTTCAAAGGCATGAAAGGCGAATGCGTTTCTGCTCAACACGCCTCGAACTGGATTGTATGTACGGTAATCAGCGAAACCCATTTCCAGCAGCCGGATCGCAACGTCGAAAAAGTGAGCGGCTGTTGGGGCAATATCACGCTTGTTTACGGTTTCGACTATCTCGAGCCTGTTTCAGATCTATCGAATTGGTCATCCATGGACTTTTTGGCTAGTGGCATGGGGTGTATAAGCGCTTGGGCGGCTTCTCATTAGAATATGAGAAAATATTAATTATGTATTTAACTCCATAAGCCGGGTAGTGGAAGCATAGACCGCGGGCTACAGTTCGCGAAGTCATACATCCATCCCTTAACAGGAGTTACCCATGTCACAGCAATATCAAATCGAAGCACGTTCACATGCTATCGCCGGTCTATGGAGCCACAACTTTTGGGCGCTTCGTCACCCGAACGGAGAGGTCATGGCGGAGCTACATGGCTTAGCTACCGACCGCGTCACGCTTCGTACGGCGACAATTGGCACCTCTAATCGCCACTCATTGAGAGCATGGCATTTTGCAGTTAAAAAACATCACGCTGAGGTGGGTGTAATAGGTCACCAGGTGACTACGGGGTATCTCTACCAAGAAGGACAGACTCGAAAAGTGGTCTTGTCCGGAGACAGCGGAAATATACTACCTCGGTGGCGTGCCGCCGTGAAGTCGATTGGGCTTATAAACGATATGAATCTCGACTACCCACCGGGGGGTATCAAGGTGATTGGCAATACAAAAAACAGCAATTCTATGTTTACAACATTTGGAGATTTGATGGGTTTGTCTCGATTTAGTTTTTGGGGTGTGTTCGAGCCTGGTATCGATAATCCTGTTTTGCATGAAGAGATTGTAAGCGCCTTAAGAGCTCTGTTCGATGAAAGCTTGGATGTTCCGGTGCAGCCGTCAATGCCGGTTTTGAGCTCGCCTGTTGATAGCCTATCCGCTGCAAATTTCCCTCTGTCTGCGTCCGGTGGAGCGCCTAGCCATCTAGAGGCTGGGTATGGTCAATGGGGGCTAAATGCGCCTTTCCATGGAAGTGTTAGCATTCCATTCTTTGAGTATCACGATATGTCCGGCATTCCCAGACGCGTTTATGCCGAGTGACATTGGCTATGCGCTAGAAGTGATTCGAAGCGAATGCGCTGAATAGTTTGCTGCGTTGCTGCTATGAGTCGGCGTGGTTCTGCTGCAAGCTATGCAGCGCCTATCTCACCGTTTTCGCGGCTGTACGCCGCTCCTACAAAGAAATGCGACCGTGTAGGAGCGGCGTACAGCCGCGAAGGCGTCACGACAGGCAGTGCATCTCTAGATGGTTGATCAGTTCAACACCCCCTGCAATACCTCATAAACGATCCCGGTACCAATGGCGATCAGCACCACATCCGTGCCCATGCGGCGCCATTCGTAGCCTTCGTAACGTGGTAGATGCTTCAGCGCGGGACCGTCGAGGCGGGCACCGTAGCCGCGAGGCAGGGGTTGTCCCTTGATGGCGCGAATACTGGCGGGAGGTGGGTTGCCGGGCCGGAAGACGTCGCGATGATCCTGAATGGTCTGGCGTACGGGGCCGAAATCCTGGGGTGGACCACCGCGCGCGATGCCGCCACCTGGGTTGCCTGGGCCACGGTTGCCCGGACCGCGCTCGTCATGATCAGGCCGATCGGGTCCGTCCTGCCGCTGATGGGGTTGTTCCTGGCGTCCTTGACGTTGCTCATCCGCTCCACCCGGACCACCGGGAGCGGCTTGCACCAGCGGTGCACAAGCGATCAGCAATGCACCCATGCTCAGGATCAGGTTTTTTGGCATGTTCATCATGGATTTCCTTCACGGCCAAACAGCAAAAAGGGGCACCGAACACAGGTTCGATCCCCCTTGGTCTTGCCGTTTAGTCCCGTGAACCAGAGGCTAATTCCTCTGTATTGGAATCTTTACCTTCAGCTGACACGAGCCTTACGTACGCCCTGCGCCAGTTGACTGCACAGCGACAGCACATCTTCCACAGCCTGACCGTGGTGCTGGGCATGGGCGATCTTGTCCACTAGTGCCGAGCCGACCACCACGCCATCGGCCAGGCGGGCAATGGCGGCAGCCTGGTCGGGCGTGCGGATGCCGAAACCAACGCTGATCGGCAGGTCGGTATGCCGACGCAGCCGCTCTATGGCAGCGCCCACGTGCTCGGTGGTAGCCGAGCCGGCACCGGTCACGCCGGCCACCGATACGTAGTAGACGAACCCGGAGCTGCGCTCCAGTACCCGTGGCAAGCGTGCATCGTCGGTGGTTGGCGTGGTCAGACGGATGAAGTCGATACCCGAGGCCTGTGCCGGGGTCGCCAATTCACCATCATGCTCGGGTGGCAGGTCGACGATGATCAGGCCGTCGACGCCGGCTTCCTTGGCCTGGGCCACGAAGGCTTCGACGCCGAAGCGGTGGATCGGGTTGTAGTAACCCATCAGCACGATCGGCGTGGTGCTGTCGTCGACGCGGAATTCGCGGACCATCTGCAAGGTTTTCGCCAGCGTCTGCCCGGCGTTGAGCGCGCGCAGGGTCGCCAGCTGGATGGCCAGGCCGTCGGCCATCGGATCGGTGAAGGGCATGCCCAGTTCGATCACATCGGCGCCGGCAGCCGGCAAGCCTTTGAGGATGGACAGCGAAGCATCGTAGCCTGGGTCGCCCGCCGTGACGAACGTCACCAGCGCGGCGCGGCCTTCGGCCTTGAGGTCGGTGAAGCGTTGTTCGAGGCGGCTCATGCCAGTGTCTCCTTCGGGTGGGCGCCCATATGGCTCATGACGGTTTGCATGTCCTTGTCGCCGCGGCCGGACAGGCACACCACCATCAGATGGTCGGCGGGCAATGTTGGCGCGCGCTTCATGGCCTCGGCCAGGGCGTGGGCGGTTTCCAGCGCCGGGATGATGCCTTCCAGGCGGCAGGTGGCGTGGAACGCGGCCAGCGCCTCTTCATCGGTGATGCTGGTGTAGTTCACGCGCTTGATTTCATGCAGAAAAGCGTGTTCAGGGCCGATACCGGGGTAGTCCAGGCCGGCCGAGATGGAGTGCGCGTCGGTGATCTGCCCATCGTCGTCCTGCAGCAGATAGGTACGGTTGCCGTGCAGTACGCCGGGCACGCCGCCGTTGAGGCTGGCGGCATGCTTGCCGGAATCCACGCCATGGCCGGCGGCTTCGACACCGATGATTTCCACGCTGCTGTCATCCAGGAAAGGATGGAACAGGCCCATGGCATTGGAACCGCCACCTACGCAAGCCACCAGGCTGTCGGGCAGGCGCCCTTCCTTCTCCTGCAACTGCTCGCGGGTTTCCTTGCCGATGATCGACTGGAAGTCGCGAACCATGGCCGGGTAAGGGTGCGGGCCGGCCACCGTGCCAATCAGGTAAAAGGTGTCGTCGACATTGGTGACCCAATCGCGCAAGGCGTCGTTCATGGCATCTTTCAAGGTGCCGGTACCGGAAGTGACCGGCACGATCTCAGCGCCCAGCAGCTTCATGCGAAACACGTTGGCCTGCTGGCGCTCGATATCCGTGGCACCCATGTAGATCACACAGGGCAAGCCGAATCGAGCCGCCACCGTGGCCGTGGCCACGCCGTGCATGCCGGCGCCGGTCTCGGCGATCAGGCGCTTCTTGCCCATGCGCTTGGCCAGCAGCACCTGGCCGATGCAGTTGTTCACCTTGTGCGCGCCGGTGTGGTTGAGCTCTTCGCGCTTGAAGTAGATTTTCGCCCCGCCGCAGTGTTCGGTCAGGCGCTCGGCGAAATACAGCGGATTGGGCCGGCCGATGTAGTCGCGTTGAAAGTAGGCGAGCTGCTCGAGAAATTCGGGATCGGCCTTGGCGGCTTCGTATTCGCGAGCCAGCTCCAGCACCAGCGGCATCAGGGTTTCGGCGACGTAGCGGCCACCGAAGGCGCCGAACAGGCCGTTGCTGTCAGGGCCACTGCGAAGATTGGTCTGGGTCATGCGAAGCTCCAGGGGAATTGAATGACGATGTAGCCACTGTACCCACGACAACGATCGAAGAAAACCGATAAGATCTCGATAACCTGTCAGGATTTCTCACAATACCATGAGCCGTGACCTGCCCCCGCTGAATGCCCTCAAAGCGTTCGAAGCCACTGCCCGGCTGAACAGCGTCAGCAAGGCGGCTGACTACCTGAGCGTTACCCACGGTGCCGTGAGCAGACAGTTGAAAGTGCTTGAAGAGCATCTGGGCATCGCGTTGTTCGTCAAGCAGGGGCGTGGCTTGAAACTCACAGATGCCGGCATTCGACTGCGCGATGCCAGCGCCGAGGCCTTCGAGCGTTTGCGTCTGGTCTGTACGGAGCTCAGCCAGGCCCAGGCCCAGGCACCGTTCGTTCTGGGGTGCTCGGGAAGCTTGCTGGCGCGCTGGTTCATACCTCGATTGGGTCGGCTGAACAGCGAGCTGCCGGATTTGCGCCTGCACCTCTCGGCCGGCGAAGGTGATCTGGACCCCCGCCGTCCCGGGCTGGACGCCTTGCTGATGTTCGCCGAGCCGCCCTGGCCCGCCGACATGGACGTGTTCGAGCTGGCCGAAGAGCGTATCGGCCCGGTACTCAGCCCGCGCTTCCAAGGGCTCGAAGCTTTGCAGGGTCGGGCGGCCAGCGACTTGCTCGGGCACTCGTTGCTGCACACCACATCGCGGCCACAGGCCTGGCCCAGCTGGGCACGGCGCAACGGCCTGGATCCCGAGGCGTTGACCATGGGACAGGGGTTCGAGCATTTGTATTATTTGCTGGAGGCAGCGGTGGCCGGGCTGGGCATTGCCATCGCGCCCGAGCCGCTGGTGGTCGATGACCTGCGTGCCGGGCGCCTGGCCGCGCCATGGGGGTTTACGCAAACCCCGGCGCGGTTGGCACTTTGGGTCCCGCGACGCGCCGCAGACGGGCGCGCCCGACAACTGGCGCTATGGCTTGCGCAAGAGCTCGAACGCCAGGTCGATTAGTTGCTGCGATTGCACATCAGGTAGGCGGCGATCAGGCCCAGCGCGCCAACGGCTACGCCAGCGGCGGCCCAAGGGTGCTCCTGAGCGTAGTCACGGGTGGCAATACCGGTTTCCTTGGTCTTGACCTTCACTTCTTCATACGCGTCGCTGATCAGGCTGCGCGAATGGCTCAGCGCGGATTCTGCGTTGGCTTTCAGCGCCTTGAGCACCTTGCGCGATTCCTCGGTGGAATCTTCTTTCAGGCTTTCCAGGGAGCGGAGCAGGCTTTCGATTTCTGCTTCCATGCTCTGCAGCGAAGCTTTGCGTGACGAAATTGCCATGGGTAACTCTCCTTCATTGTGGTGAATAGCGTGTGTAGATTCCGACTGCGCTGCAAGATGAAAGTGCAGTGCGTGTGAACTTTTAGCGCAGAAATCCCCACACAGGTAGACAACCACTTCAGTAGCCACCCTAACGGAGAGCATCATGAGCGATCACCACACGTACAAGAAGGTTGAACTGGTAGGTTCCTCGACCACCACCATCGAAGACGCCATCAACAATGCGTTGGCCGAAGCGAGCAAAAGCATCGAGAAAATGGAATGGTTCGAAGTGACCGAAACCCGTGGCCATATCGAAGACGGTCGCGTGGCGCATTTCCAGGTCACACTCAAAGTCGGCTTCCGTATCCAGAACAGCTGACAGAAAACACGGAATCTTCCGACTGGCCGAATGCCATAGGTTGAGTTACAACACATTACCGGCGTGTCGACCTGAATCCAGGCGGCCCGCCGTTTGTCTTTAAACCGGCACTATCAGACCAAGGATGTAAGCGATGAAGCGAGTTTTATTGGCTGTGGGTTTGTTGAGCCTGGCAAGCGGCGCGTTCGCTGCGGGCAAGTCGTGTGAAGAACTCAAGGGAGAAATCGCCAAGAACATTGATGCCAAGGGCGTGTCGGGCTACACCTTGGAAGTGGTCGACAACGTCACTCCGGATGCCGGTTTCCAGGTGGTCGGTTCGTGTGAAGGCGGTACCAAGGCTATCGTCTACAAGCGCTGAAGATTACAGCCGCCCCCCGCTCCCACAGAAAACGAAATCCCCTGTAGGAGCGGTCAGCGGCCGCGAAACGAACCCCGCAATACACCAGGTCGGTGCAAGACTCAGCCCTGCATCACCTGCGCCAACAGCTCATACGACCGCAAGCGGTCGGCATGCTCGTACAGATCGCAGGTAAAGATCAGCTCATCTGCCTGAGTCTGTTCCTTCAGCACGTCCAGCTTGGCACGGATCTTCGCCGGTCCTCCCACCATCGCCAGGCCCAGAAAGTCCCCGACCGCGGCCTTCTCATGGGGCAACCACAACCCTTCCATGCTTTTCACGGGTGGCTGCTGCACCAGAGTCTGGCCACGCATCAGGTTGAGGATGCGGCGGTAGACCGAGGTTGCCAGGTAGTCGGCGTGCTCGTCGCTGTCGGCTGCCACCAAGGGCACGCCGAGCATCACATAAGGCTTGTCGAGCACCTCGGAGGGCTGGAAGTGGGCGCGATAGACCCGGATTGCCTCATGCATGTAGCGCGGCGCGAAATGCGAAGCGAAGGCGTACGGCAGGCCGTACATGCCCGCCAGCTGCGCGCTGAACAAGCTGGAGCCCAGCAACCAGACCGGCACGTTGGTGCCGCTGCCCGGCACCGCAATCACCTTCTGATCCGGAGTGCGTGGCCCCAGGTAGGCCATCAACTCGCGGACGTCGTCGGGAAAATCGTCGGCACTGCCGGAGCGCTCACGGCGCAACGCGCGCGCCGTCATCTGGTCCGACCCCGGCGCGCGGCCCAGGCCCAGGTCGATGCGCCCCGGATACAGGCTTTCCAAGGTTCCGAACTGCTCGGCGATCACCAGCGGCGCATGGTTGGGCAGCATCACCCCGCCCGAGCCGACGCGGATCGACGAAGTGCCCCCCGCCAGATAGCCCAGCAGCACCGAGGTCGCCGAGCTGGCGATCCCGTCCATGTTGTGATGCTCGGCCACCCAGAAACGGTTGTAGCCCCAGCCTTCGGCGTGGCGTGCCAGGTCCAGCGCGTTGTGCAGCGACCGCGCCGGGCCGTGGTCGGCACGCACCGGTACAAGGTCGAGGACGGAGTATTTCGTATCGGTCAAACCAGTCATGATCATTGGCATCCTGTGGGTATGTGGCAGGTGGGATGCCCCGCGCATCTTTGCTACCGGGTGTGTAATCAATATGGGCTTATGGTTCGGATTCAATAGCCAGCGGTCAGAACGGCGCTGAACTTGCCTCGCGCCGTGGCCTCTGAACACTTGTCACCGCGCGAACCCGTCGCGCCCATCAAGGAGGCTTTATGAGCATCAAGAAAACCGCATCGGCTGTCTGGAAAGGCGATCTGAAAACCGGCAAGGGCGAGATCTCGACGCAAAGCGGCGCCCTGAAAAGCAATCCCTATGGTTTCAACACCCGCTTCGAAGGCCAGCCAGGCACCAACCCTGAAGAATTGATCGGCGCGGCCCATGCCGGCTGCTTCTCCATGGCCTTCTCGATGATCCTGGGTGGCGAAGGCTTCACGCCAGACCAGATCAACACAACGGCCGAGGTCACGCTGGACAAGGAAGGCGAAGGTTTCGCGATCACCGCCATCAAACTGACCATGTCGGCGAAGATCCCCAACATCGACCAGGCCAAGTTCGAAGAACTGGCCAACAAGGCCAAAGAAGGCTGCCCAGTGTCGAAAGTGCTGAACGCCCAGATCACCCTGGACGCTAAGCTGGAATCTTGAGGTAGGGTTGCGCCCGGTTGCCGTACACTGCTCACTCACCTGGAGAATTGCCCATGAAACGATTCATTTTGGCGATGACATGCAGTGTCCTGGCAACCTCGGCGTCGGCTGCACCCGTGTCGTGCGAAGAATTGAAGGCCGAGATCGAAAAAAAGATCCAGGCGGCAGGCGTTGCGTCCTACACGCTGGAAATCGTCGACAATCTGGACGCCAAGGACCCGAGCATGGTGGTGGGTTCGTGCGACAACGGCACGCGCAAGATCATCTATCAGAAGAACGACACCTGATCCCGCGGCATCCGCTGCTGCCATTCAGTGGTGCACTGCTGCGCCTGGATTCAGGGAATGCAGTGAATCGCCCGATCTTCGGCAACAATCTCCCGGCTTGAATCGTACAGACGGGCACTGGCCTGCATGGCAATTGCCCTGCCCTCCAGGCGGTAGCGCTGGCCTGCCTTGAAGCCGTCATAGCGCACGGTCAGGTAGCAGGTACGGTCGAACGGGTCGTTGACCAGCCCGCCACCGGCGTACATTTCGTAGTCAAAACGCACTTCCAGCTCATGGCTGCCGGGATCTACCTGGAAGTAGCGGCCGTCATTGAGTTTGCGACCATCCAGACTTTCTGCCATGACCAGGCGACCGGTCGTGGTGAACATCTCGATCCAGGCCTTGCCAGGGTCAACGGCCGGCAACGGCGGATTGGCGCAGCCAGCAAGCGTGGCGAGGGTCAACAGGGCGAGCACGGCGCGCATGGAAGCTCCTTGGCTGCAGGAAGAAAGTGAGCAGGACAAAGGTCGAGTCTAGAAGCTTTGCGTCGGCGCTGCGAGTCGCCGCCGACGGTGGCCATGTTCAGGCCAGTGCTCAGGCGCTCTGGCAGCCCGCAGGTTGCGCCTGGCCTACCAGTTTGCGCTGCTCGTCGTAGAGCCTGGCCCACGGGCGAAAGCCGACGCTGCCGGCTTCCAGGAAATACCGCTGCCCCGCGTCGAAGCCGGCATAGGTGAGGTTCAGTTCGCAGTTGCGCCACAGCGGCGCGGGGACTGGGCCGATGTTGGTCGGCTGCACGGGGAACTGCAAGCGCACGGTCAGCTCATGGCTGCCGGGTTCGACTTCGAAATAACGGGTGTCGCCCCATTCCCGCTCGTCGACTTGCGTCGCCTGCAGGGCGTTGTGCCCCTTGGCCTGCAGATCGATCCAGGCCTGGTTGGGGTCCGGGTCGGGCAGACCGGCGCAGCCGGCAAGGGCCAGCATGCAGCCAGCAATGATCAATGCGCGCATGGAATTCTCCTGATGGGATCGTAAGATGCAGGGTCAGCGCCGATAACACCTGCTCGCTGGCGGGCCTGGCCATGGAAAACCACATGCATGAATTCGTTGTTGTTCGTCGTTCCATTCTTGCCGCACTCGACCGCGATTTGCGCGCTTTTGTTCCCCTGTGCTTGCTGTTCCTGCTCAGCGGTTGCACCAGCGTCGGCTATTACGGCCAGTTGATGCAGGGCCAGTGGCAGCTGTTGCAGGCGCGTGAGCCGGTGGCGCGGATCCTGGCCGACCCCTCGCGCGATCCTCGTCTGCGCGAGCAGTTGCAGCGTGCCCAGGCCGCTCGCGATTTCGCCAGCGTGCATCTGCACCTGCCGGACAACCGCAGCTATCGGCTGTATGCCGACATCGGTCGGCCGCTGGTGGTGTGGAACGTGTTCGCCACGCCCGAGTTTTCCCTCGCCCCGTTGACCCACTGCTTTCCCATCGCGGGGTGCGTTGCCTACCGCGGCTACTACAGCCAGTCCGGCGCGCGGGGCGAAGCGGCGCTGCAGAAGCTGGCGGGCCGGGATGTGTACATCGGCGGCGTCGAAGCCTACTCGACCTTGGGCTGGTTCGATGATCCGATTCTCAACACCATGCTGGGCTGGGGCGACGAGCGCCTGGCCACGCTGATCTTCCATGAGCTGGCGCATCAGCGCGTGTATGTGCAGGACGACACCGAGTTCAACGAGTCCTTCGCCACCTTCGTCGAGCAGGAGGGCACTCGGCAGTGGCGGGCCTGGCGCGGTTTGGCAAAGGCGGCAGGCACACCTGCACTACAACGTGAGCAGTTCACCCGGCTGGTGCTCGAGACCCGCGAACGCCTGGGTGCGCTGTACGCACAGCCGCTGTCGGCCGAGGCCATGCGCGCAGGCAAGGCTGCCGAGTTCGAGCACCTGCGCCGCGAGTATCGCCAGTTGCGCGATGGACGCTGGGGTGGCGACCGGCGTTTCGATGCCTGGATGAACGGGCCGATGAACAATGCCAAGCTGCTGCCGTTCGGATTGTACGACCAATGGGTGCCGGCGTTCGCCGGCCTGTTCCGGCAGGTCAATGGTGACTGGCGCGCGTTCTATGCCCAAGCGGAAAAACTGGGCAAGTTGCCGATGGACCAGCGCAGGACCGAGTTGAATCGGTTGGGCAGATGAGGTTTGCAGTGGTTTCGCGGGCCCTTTCGCGGCCACTGGCCGCTCCTACACGAAGCCTTGCGTAACCCGGTATCTATACCGCTGCACGAATCCCCGTAGGAGCGGCGACTGGCCGCTCCTACACGAAGCCTTGCGTAACCCGGTATCTGTACCGCTGCACGAACCCCTGTAGGAGCGGCCACTGGCCGCGAAGAGGCCCGCGCCTTCACCGCATCATCCCGCGCCTTGCAAAAACGCCTCATGCAGCGCCTGCAACGTGTCGAAATGATACGTCGGATTTTCCAGGACCAGCTCTTCCCGCGAGCCGAACCCATAGCCCACCGCCGCGCAATCCAGGCCATTGAGGCGGGCGCCTATCAGGTCATGCTTGCGGTCGCCGATCATCAAGGTCTGCGTCGGCTGCAGCCCTTCCTGCTCGAGGATATGAGCGATCAGTTGCACCTTGTCGGTTCGCGTGCCGTCGAGCTCGCTGCCGTAGATGACCTTGAAGTGCCTGGCGAAATCGAAATGGCGGGCGATTTCCCGGGCGAACTCCCAGGGTTTGGACGTGGCGATGTACAAATGCCGGTCCTGCGCCTGCAATGTTTCGAGCAGCGCGATGACACCGGCGAAGATCTGGTTTTCATACAGGCCCGTAACGCGGAAACGCTCTCGGTAGAAATTCACTGCCTGCCAGGCGCGGGCTTCGTCGAAACCATAGGCGTGCATGAACTGCTCCAGCAGGGGTGGGCCAATGAAATGCTCCAGGTTGCGCAGATCGGGTTCGTCGATGCCCAGTTTGGCCAAGGCATACTGGATGGAGCGGGTGATGCCCTCGCGCGGGTCGGTCAGGGTGCCGTCGAGGTCGAACAGGATATTTTGATAGTGCACGGAATCAGTCCTTGTCGAAGCCTTCGGCCAGGTGTTGGTCCTTGAGCTTCACGTAGTTGCCAGCGGTGTAGGTGAAGAACGCGCGTTCCTTGTCGGTCAGCGGCCGCGCCTGCCGAGCCGGGCTGCCCACGTACAGGAAGCCGCTGAGCAGGCGCTTGCCCGGCGGCACCAGGCTACCAGCGCCGATGATCACATCGTCCTCCACCACCGCCCCATCCATGACCGTGCTGCCCATGCCGACCAGGATGCGATTGCCCAGGGTGCAGCCATGCAGCATGACCTTGTGGCCGATGGTCACGTCGTCACCGATCAGCAACGGAAAACCGTCCGGATTGAACGGGCCGGCATGGGTGATGTGCAGCACACTGGCATCCTGCACGCTGGTGCGCTTGCCGATGCGGATGCGGTGCATGTCTGCGCGCACCACGGTCAGCGGCCAGATCGAACTATCGGCGCCGATCTCGACGTCGCCGATGACTACCGCCGAGCGGTCGACGAAGGCGCGTTCGCCAAGGCGCGGCGTATGCTGCTGGAATGTGCGAATAGCCACGATAGGCATCCTCTGTGTTGTCGATAGCTGCGGTGAATCGCAATTGTAATTAAGATGTCCCAGTGTTTCTTCAATAGCCAAGGTGTTTAACCGTGAGCGCGAATCCCCTTCTGCAGTCCTACGACCTGCCGCCGTTCTCGGCGATCCGTGCCGAGCACGTACAACCGGCGATTGAACAGATCCTGGCCGACAACCGCGCGGCCATTGCCCACATTCTGCAAACCCAGGGCAGCCAGCCTACCTGGGCCGGCCTGGTGCTGGCCATGGACGAGCTGAACGACCGCCTGGGCGCCGCCTGGAGCCCGGTCAGCCACCTCAATGCCGTGTGCAACAGTGCCGAACTGCGCCAGGCCTATGAAGCGTGCCTGCCAGCGCTCAGTGCCTACTCCACCGAGCTGGGCCAGAACCGCGAACTGTTCCAGGCTTTCGAAACCCTGGCCAACAGTCCTGAAGCTGCGAACTTCGACGTTGCCCAGAAGACCATTCTGGAGCACTCGCTGCGCGATTTCCGCCTGTCCGGTATCGATTTGCCGGTGGATCAGCAGCAGCGCTACGCACAGGTACAGAGCAAGCTCTCGGAACTGGGCAGCCGTTTCTCCAACCAGCTGCTCGATGCCACCCAGGCCTGGACCAAGCATGTTACCGACGAAGCGGCCCTGGCCGGGCTGACCGACTCGGCCAAGGCGCAGATGGCTGCGGCGGCGCAGGCCAAGGGCCTGGACGGCTGGCTGATCAGCCTCGAGTTCCCCAGCTACTACGCGGTCATGACCTACGCTCACGACCGTGCCCTGCGTGAAGAACTCTACGCGGCCTACTGCACCCGCGCGTCGGACCAAGGCCCCAATGCTGGCCAGAACGACAACACGCCGGTGATGCGCGAGATCCTCGACCTGCGCCAGGAGCTGGCGCAGCTGCTGGGCTACGCCAGCTATTCGGAGTTGAGCCTGGCCACCAAGATGGCCGAATCGACCGATCAGGTGTTGACCTTCCTGCGTGATCTGGCTCAGCGCAGCAAGCCGTTCGCAGCCCAGGATCTGGAACAGCTCAAAGCCTACGCCGCCGAACAGGGTTGTGCCGACCTGCAAAGCTGGGACAGCGGCTTCTATGGCGAAAAGCTGCGCGAACAGCGCTACAGCGTTTCCCAAGAGGCGCTGCGCGCCTACTTCCCCATCGACAAGGTGCTGGGCGGCCTGTTCGCCATCGTGCAGCGCCTGTACGGCATCGAGATCGCCGAGCAGAAAGGGTTCGACACCTGGCACCCCGACGTACGCCTGTTCGAGATCAAGGAAAACGGCCAGCACGTGGGCCGCTTCTTCTTCGATCTCTATGCGCGCGCCAACAAGCGCGGCGGCGCCTGGATGGACGGCGCGCGCGACCGGCGTCGCACCGAGGCCGGCGAGTTGCAGAGCCCGGTGGCCAATCTGGTGTGCAATTTCACCCCGGCCGATGCCGGCAAGCCCGCGCTGTTGACCCACGATGAAGTCACCACCCTGTTCCACGAGTTCGGCCATGGCCTGCACCACCTGCTGACGCGGGTCGAGCATGTGGGCGTCTCGGGTATCAACGGCGTGGCGTGGGACGCAGTCGAGTTGCCCAGCCAGTTCATGGAAAACTGGTGCTGGGAACCCGAAGGCCTGGCCCTGATCTCGGGTCACTATGAAACCGGCGAGCCATTGCCCCAGGACCTGCTGGAGAAGATGCTGGCGGCGAAGAACTTCCAGTCCGGCTTGATGATGGTCCGGCAGATCGAGTTCTCGCTGTTCGACTTCGAGTTGCATGCCTCCCACGGCGACGGCCGCAGCGTGATGGAAGTGCTCGACGGTGTCCGCGACGAGGTTTCGGTCATGCGTCCACCGGCCTACAACCGCTTTCCCAACAGCTTCGCGCACATCTTCGCCGGCGGCTACGCGGCCGGTTACTACAGCTACAAGTGGGCCGAAGTGCTGTCGGCCGACGCGTTCAGCAAGTTCGAGGAAGACGGCGTGCTCAACGCTGACACTGGCCGCGCGTTCCGCGAAGCCATTCTGGCCCGTGGTGGGTCGCAGGCACCGATGGTGCTGTTCGTCGACTTCCGCGGTCGCGAGCCCTCCATCGATGCGCTGCTGCGTCACAGCGGGTTGAGCGAGGAAGCGGCAGCATGATCACCAAGAAACGCTTCATCGCCGGGGCCGTCTGCCCGGCCTGCAGCGAGCCGGACAAGCTGATGATGTGGAGCGTGGACGAAGTCCCGCATCGCGAGTGCGTGGCCTGTGGCTACAGCGACACGCTGAACGCGCAGGGCCAGTCGGTGCCCAGCGAGCTGGGCACGCGGGTCAACAAGGTCGCCGTCAAGGTTGCCCGGCCCACGTCGCAACCGGTGCAGTTCTTTCCCAACCCCAAGCTCAAGAAGCCTTGAGCCAGGCGTGCCGTCGACTTGCCGCAAGGGCAGGCCGACGGCAATAGCCGGCTACCACGTCATGCTTCGTTCCCGTTCCTAGACTGGCGCGCCACTCAGGCGTCATTCAAGGAATCGAACATGACCGCTGCGCACCTCGCTGCACTCCCCGCCCTGCTTGCCGAAAACCCCCTGCTGGGCCATCACGATGTGATCCCCTACCACTTGATCAGGGCCGAACACGTCGAGCCGGCGATCGAGCATGTGATCCAGACCAACCTCCGGCAGCTGGCGCAATTGCTCCCCGAGCAGCTCGCGGCACCTACATGGGAAGGCTTGGTCAAGCCATTGGAAGACATGCACCAGCGCCTGCTGGCGGTGCTGCAGCCCGAACAATTGCTCAGTCGCCATCACCATCTCGCGGTGATCGACGCCTATGCGCGCTGTCGCGAACGAGTACAGGCCTATGAATTGGCCATCAAGCACAACCGTACCGTGCATGCCGTGCTGCAGCTGTTGCAGCAGAGCCCGCAGGCGCTCGATTTCGATCCAACCCAGCAGGCCGCATTGAGCCATGCGTTGCGTGCTTCGCGCCTGGCCGGGGTAGGCACCCAGCCGTCGATCCAGAAGCGCATTGGGCGTCTGCAGATGGAGCTGGCCGGGTTGTACCAAACCTTTGCCGACAACCTGAGTGCAGCCAGCGAAGCCGGGGCCCTGGCGTTCGACAACGAAACCGCCCTGGCAGGCATTGCTCCCGCGGTACTTGCCAGCATGGCGCTATGCGCGCGCGAGGCCGGCCAGTCGGGCTGGCGGCTGCCACTGGAGCTGCCGCTGGTGCTGGCGGTATTGAGCCAGGCTCATGACCGCGCGCTGCGCGAGCAGGTTTACCGCGCCTTCTACACCCAGGCTTCGGAGCAAGGCCCGCAGGCCGGAACCTATGACAATGGACCGGTGCTGCAACGCATCCTTGCCGCCCGCGCCGAGCTGGCCGAAGCGGGTGGCTATCGCAGCTATGCCTCGCTGGCCCAGGCCACGCGCATGTTCGACGAGGCCGCGGACGTGGAGCAGCTCTTGCTGCAATTGATCGACAAGGTCCGCCCTGCGGCGCAGGCGGAGTTCGCCCCGCTGCAGGAACTGGCCGCGCTGTTCGGAGTGCCGGCGCTGCAGCCCTGGGACTGCAATTACTATCAGGAGAAATACCTGCAGATCCATCATGGGGTGACAGAGCTCAAGGTGCGTGAGTACTTTCCCGTGCAGGCGGTGCTCGATGGGCTGCAGCGTCTGCTCGAGCAGCTGTTCGACGTGCAGTGGCTGCAATGCCCGCCAGCACCGCGCCAGCCTGCATCGGTGCACCTGATTCAACTCAGCGAGCAGGGACAGGTCTTGGGCCATATCTACCTGGACCTGCACACTCGGCCGAAGAAACGCGCGGGTGCCTGGATGGAAGCCCTGCGTGACCGCCACCGTTTCGCCGATGGTCGGCTGCAGCTGCCCATCGCCCACGTGGGGTGTGATTTCGCCGCCGACACGCCAGCGTTTCCCTGCCTGCTGAGCCTGGGCGACATCCAGACGTTCTTCCACGAGCTGGGGCATGCGCTGCACCATGTACTGACCCGCATCGACCATGGCTGCGTCTCTGGCATCAAGGGCGTGGCCGAAGATGCGGTGGAATTGCCCAGCGGCGTGTTCGAGCACTGGGCCATGCAGCCTGAAGTTCTGCAATCGATGTCGCGACATCACCGGACCGGCGAAGCCATCGGTACCGCCTTCGTCGAGCGGGCGCTCGCCGCCCAGGCGCGCTTTCGTGCCCAGGCCCTGCTGTGGCAACTCGAATACGCTCTGGTCGACTATCGCCTGCACAGCCACAGCGACACGCTGTCGGCGCAGCAGATTGGCGAACAGGTGCTGGAGCAGACGCAGATCGTCCGTCATCCGCCCTATGTTCGTTGGCTCAACACTTTCGCCCATCTGTTCACCGGTGCCGACTACGCCGCCGGGTACTACAGCTATGTCTGGGCGCAGGTGCTGGCCGCTCATCTGTTCGCCCGCTTCAAGCGTGAGGGGCTGTTCTCGAGTCAGGTCGGCGGGGATTTCGAACGTTTGATTCTGGCATCGGGAGGGACGCGACCTTTTGCGGAACTGGTCGAGAGCTTCGCTGGCAGCGAGCCGGGTATCGAAGCGCTGCTGCTCGATCTGAGCATCAAGACGTGAGCCGTTCGGGCAACGACAGAGGTGAAGACTGAGCACAGGTAGGCTGAAACCGGTTTCATTTGCCGTCACAAATGGATACATTTATCGGCTGAACCGTCAGGGCGGCATTTTGCCGCGCCTGGCTTCGTGCCGAATGTGTCGCGTCTGCGCCTTCAACAAAGCACCACCCGCCTCCGGCCGCGTGGTGCAACGAACACGTACCGCTGGGCTGCGCATCGATAAAACCGTATCGAACAGCTGATGAGAACCTTGATGTCCGAGCAAGAAAACAACCCGCGCCGGGATTTTCTGCGCAAAACCCTGACCCTCATTCCGGTGGTGACCGTTGCCAGCAGTGGCCTGGGCGTCGCTGCCCTGACTGCCAATGCCAACGCCGATACTCGCTCGCCAGCCCCCGCGCCTGCCGCCGACTACCAGCCGTCATTTTTCACCGCTGAAGAATGGGCGTTCGTCCAAGCCGCAGTGGCTCGCTTGATTCCGGCGGACGATCTGGGCCCCGGTGCTCTGGAAGCCGGAGCGGCAGAATTCATCGACCGCCAGATGAACACGCCCTACGCCACCGGCGCGCTGTGGTACATGCAGGGTCCATTCGTCACCGACGCCGCGCCGCAAATGGGCTATCAGCTGCAGTTGGTGCCACAGCAGATCTATCGCTTGGGCATCGCTGCCACGGACACCTGGTGCAAGGCTCAATCAGGTAAAAGCTTTGCCGAGCAAGACAGCGCTACCCAGGAGCGTATTCTCAGCAAGATCGAAGCAGGGGAGCTGGTTTTCGAGGAATTGCCAGCTACGGCGTTTTTCAGTCTGATGCTGCAGAACACCCGCGAAGGCTTCTTCTGCGACCCGGTGCATGGTGGCAACAAAGGCATGGTCGGCTGGACGCAGATCGGTTTTCCCGGCGCCCGCGCCGATTTCATGGATTGGGTGGAACGCAACGAGCAATACCCTTTCCCGGCAGTATCGATTCGCGGCGAGAGGGCCTGACATGGCAACGGTAATGAAGAAGGTCGACGCGGTCATCGTCGGGTTCGGCTGGACCGGCGCGATCATGGCCAAGGAGCTCACCGAGGCGGGCCTCAACGTGGTCGCGCTGGAGCGCGGCCCGATGCAGGACACCTACCCCGACGGCAGTTATCCACAGGTGATCGACGAGCTGACCTACAGCGTGCGCAAGAAGCTGTTCCAGGACATCTCCAAGGAAACCGTGACCATCCGTCACAGCGTCAACGACGTCGCCCTGCCCAACCGTCAGTTGGGTGCGTTTCTGCCAGGCAAAGGCGTCGGCGGTGCCGGCCTGCATTGGTCCGGCGTGCATTTCCGGGTCGATCCCATCGAGCTGCGCATGCGCAGCCACTACGAAGAGCGCTACGGCAAGCAGTTCATTCCCAAGGACATGACCATCCAGGATTTCGGCGTCAGCTATGAAGAGCTGGAACCGTTCTTCGATTTTGCCGAAAAAGTCTTCGGCACCTCGGGTCAGGCCTGGACGGTGAACGGGGTGCGTGTCGGCGAAGGCAAGGGTGGCAACCCGTATGCCCCGGATCGTTCCAACCCTTTCCCGCTGGCCTCGCAGAAGAACACCGTGTCGGCGCAGCTGTTCCAGAAGGCTGCGGCCGAGGTCGGTTACAAGCCGTACAACCTGCCCTCGGCCAATACCTCGGGGCCGTATACCAACCCCTATGGTGCGCAGATGGGCCCCTGCAACTTCTGCGGCTTCTGCAGCGGCTATGTCTGCTACATGTATTCCAAGGCGTCACCGAACGTGAACATTCTGCCGGCGTTGCGTCAGGTCGACACCTTCGAGCTGCGCACCAATGCCCACGTGCTGCGGGTCAACCTGGACAGCAGCAAGCGCAAGGCAACCGGGGTGACCTACGTCGATGCCCAGGGCCGTGAGGTCGAGCAACCGGCGGACCTGGTGATCCTCGCAGCCTTCCAGTTCAACAACGTGCGCTTGATGCTGCTCTCCGGCATCGGCCAGCCTTACGACCCCAAGACCGGCGAAGGTGTGGTCGGCAAGAATTTCGCCTATCAGAACATGGCCACCATCAAGGCTTTCTTCGACAAGGACACCCACACCAACAACTTCATCGGTGCCGGTGGCAACGGCGTGGCGTTCGACGACTTCAACGCCGACAACTTCGACCATGGCCCCCATGGCTTCGTCGGCGGCTCGCCGATGTGGGTCAACCAGGCCGGCAGCCGGCCCATCGCCGGCACGGCCAATCCACCCGGTACGCCTGCCTGGGGCAGTGCCTGGAAGAAGGCCACTGCCGACTACTACACCCATCAGGTGTCGATGGATGCCCACGGCGCCCATCAGTCCTATCGCGGCAACTACCTGGACCTGGACCCGGTGTACCGCGATGCCTATGGCCTGCCGTTGCTGCGCATGACCTTCGACTGGCAGGAAAACGACATCAAGATGAACCGCTTCATGGTCGAGAAAATGAGCAAGGTCGCCCAGGCCATGAACCCCAAGGCCATTGCCCTGCTCGGCAAGAAGGTCGGCGAGCATTTCAACACTGCCTCCTACCAGACCACCCACCTCAACGGCGGCGCGATCATGGGCACCGACCCCAAGACCAGCGCGATCAACCGCTATCTGCAGTGCTGGGATGTGCCTAACGTGTTCGTTCCAGGCGCCTCGGCCTTTCCTCAGGGCCTTGGCTACAACCCCACTGGCTTGGTGGCGGCATTGACCTACTGGTCGGCGCGGGCCATTCGCGAGCAGTACCTGAAGAACCCCGGCCCGCTGGTGCAGGCATAAGGAGCGCAGAGATGAACGTTATCCAGATCGCTGCGTTGACCTTGCTGGCCTGCCTGTCGACCAGTCTGCCGGCCTGGGCCGCCGAGCCCGACGACGCCCTGATCGAGCAGGGTCGCTACCTGGCCCGTGCCGGTGATTGCGTGGCTTGCCATACCGCCAAGGGCGGTGCGCCATTCGCGGGTGGACTGGGCATGGAAACCCCGATCGGCACGGTCTACTCGACCAATATCACGCCGCACGGCGACGGCATCGGCAATTACAGTTTCGACGACTTCGACAAGGCCGTGCGCCACGGCATCGGCAAGAGCGGCAGCAGCCTGTACCCGGCCATGCCCTACCCGTCGTATGCGCGGGTCAGCGATGCCGACATGCAGGCCCTGTATGCCTACTTCATGAAGGGGGTGGCGCCGGTGGCCGAGCCGAACAAGGCCACCGACATTCCCTGGCCGTTGAGCATGCGCTGGCCTTTGGCGATCTGGCGTGGTCTGTTCGCGCCCAAGGTCAGTGCCTATCAGCCACCGCCGGGCTCGGATCCGGTGATCAGCCGCGGCGCCTATCTGGTCGAAGGGCTCGGGCACTGCGGCGCCTGCCATACGCCGCGGGCGATCACCATGCAGGAGAAGGCCCTGAGCGCCGCCGACAGCGCCGACTTTCTTGCTGGCAGCGCACCGCTCGAAGGCTGGATCGCCAAGAGCCTGCGCGGCGATCACAAGGACGGCCTGGGCAGCTGGAGCGAAGAGCAACTGGTGCAGTTTCTCAACACCGGCCGCAGCGACCGCAGCGCGGTGTTCGGCGGCATGAGCGACGTAGTCGAGCACAGCATGCAGTACATGAGCCATGAAGACCTGACCGCAATTGCCCGCTACCTGAAGACGCTTCCGGCAGTGGACCGGGCCGACAAGCCGCATGAATACGATGCGCGCGTGGCCGATGCGCTGTGGAAGGGCGACGACAGCAAGGTCGGCGCCGGGCTGTACATCGACAACTGCGCAGCCTGTCATCGGACCGATGGCCAGGGCTATACCCGGGTGTTCCCGGCCTTGGCCGGCAACCCGGTGCTGCAGACCGAGGATGCCAGTTCGTTGATCCATATCGTACTGGCCGGGGGCACGTTGCCAGCGACGCACACGGCGCCGTCGACGTTCACCATGCCTGCCTTCGCCTGGCGCCTGTCCGACCAGGAAGTGGCCGACGTGGTGAACTTCATCCGCACCAGCTGGGGCAATCAGGGCTCGGCGGTGTCGGCCAGCGACGTCAAGCAGATGCGCGGTGACGACATGAAACACACTTCCGGCGATGACCTGGGCCAGTCCACCAGCCATTGATCGAGGCAGCCGGCCTCTTCGCGGACAGAGGGCTCGCCGCCCGCCCCGCTCCCACAGGTATGTGAATGGGTGACCATCCTTGTGGGAGCGGGTCTCTGCCCGCGAAAGGGCCTCACTGACACCCTTCAGTAAAAAGGTGTCCCCTTCAATCGGCATTGAAACGATCACGGCTGTTGCTCAAATGCAGCCACATCGCCGCCCGCGCCGCGTCGGCATCCTGCTTGCGAATGGCCTGGTAGATCGCTTCATGCTCGAGGTTCGCCAACTGCCCTAGCTGGGACAGATCGGCGTCACCTTTCTCCAGCGCATTCAGACGAGTGCGCGGGATCATCGCATCGCCCAGGTGCTGCATGATGTCGGTGAAATACGTATTGCCGGTCGCCTCGGCAATCAGTTGATGAAAGCGTTTGTCTTCCTCCACGCAACTGTCGTTGTTGGCCAGCGAGCGTTGATAGTCATCCAGCGCCTTGCGCATGCGTTCCAGTTGAGCGTCGCTACGACGCTTGGCCGCCAAAGCCGCCGCCTGGGTTTCCAGGCCCAGGCGCAATTCCAGGATGCCGCGCACGCTGAGCGCCGTATCCACGTTCAAGCGCAGGCCATGGGCCGGCTCGCGCTGCAACACGAAGGTGCCGACGCCATGCCGGGCCTCCACCAGCCCGGACGCCTGCAAGCGTGATAAAGCTTCGCGCACCACGGTCCTGCTGACCCCGTGCTCGGCCACGATGGCGCCCTCCGACGGCAGTTTGGCCCCTGGCGCCAAGGTGCCCAGGCGGATCTGCTGGCTCAAGGCCTCGACCAGCACATGGGCCAGGCTGTTGGGTCGCTTGGACATCGATGAGCCCCCCTCGAGGAAAAGTCCGATCATACCTTGGGTGTATCACTCAGGCATTGCGCGGGGCTCGGTACGGGTTTCGCGGAATGACCATCGACATCGCCACCTGCTCGCCAAGATGTATGACAACGACGGATGGCATGCTTAAAGCCTGCATAAGCGTTGAGTTTGAATCATGCTGAGTTGTATGATGTCTGCCGACCGAGCACACAGCTGCCGCTCGATCCACACACTACCCGCATAAAAACAATCAGTGGGAGATTTGAATTGTGAGCAATTCAAACGTTGCAACCGGCGATGCCGTCCTGGCCCGCGCCGTCTCGAAAGTGAAGCGTCACGTACTTCCGCTGTTCGTCATCATGTTTATCGTCAACTACATCGATCGGGTCAACATCGGCTTCGTGCGCACGCACCTGGAGCATGACCTGGGCATCGGTGCGGCAGCCTACGGATTCGGCGCCGGGTTATTCTTCATCGGCTATGCCCTGTTCGAAGTGCCGTCCAACATGCTGTTGCAGAAAGTCGGCGCACGGGTCTGGCTGACGCGGATCATGTTCACCTGGGGCATCGTCGCGACGATGATGGCGTTCATTCAGAACGAAACCCATTTCTACATCCTGCGCTTTCTGCTGGGGATCGCCGAAGCCGGTTTCTTCCCGGGGGTGATCTACTACTTCACCCGCTGGTTGCCTGGGGTCGAGCGTGGCAAGGCGATTGCGATTTTCCTCAGCGGTTCGGCCCTGGCCTCGCTGATTTCCGGGCCACTGGCCGGTGCCCTGTTGCAGATCGAAGGGCTGGGCATGCACGGCTGGCAGTGGATGTTCCTGATCGAAGGCCTGGCCTCGGTGCTGTTGTGCTTCTTTGTCTGGTTCTGGCTGGATTCCAGGGTTCACGACGCCAAATGGCTGACCCAGGAAGAGAAAGACACGCTGGTGGGCGAGATTGACCGCGAACAGCGCGAACGTGATGCCATGCACACCGTCAAGCCTACCTTGGGCACCCTGCTCAGGGATCGCCAGATCCTGCTGTTCTGCCTGATCTACTTCTGCATCCAGCTGACCATCTATGCGGCGACCTTCTGGCTGCCCAGCATCATCAAGAAAATGGGCGGCCTGGACGACCTGCAGGTGGGCTTCCTCAACTCCATACCCTGGCTGATCTCGATCATTGCCATGTACGGCTTCGCGGCCCTGTCCGGCAAGTTCAAATTCCAGCAGGCGTGGGTGGCCACGGCCTTGCTGATCGCCGCCGCCGGGATGTTCATGTCGACCACCGGTGGGCCGGTGTTCGCCTTCGTCGCCGTGTGTTTCGCCGCGATCGGTTTCAAGTCGGCCTCGTCGCTGTTCTGGCCGATTCCCCAGGCGTACCTGGATGCACGCATCGCTGCGGCGGTGATCGCTCTGGTCAACTCGGTGGGCAACCTGGGTGGCTTCGTCGCACCGGCCACCTTCGGCTTTCTGGAGCAGAGCACGGGCTCCATTCAGGGCGGGCTGTACGGCCTGGCCGGTACCTCAGTGCTGGCCGCGATCGTGGTGTTCTTCGCGCGTACCCAGCCCAAGCCCGGCA
This sequence comes from Pseudomonas sp. CFBP 13710, assembly GCF_014842235.1. Lineage (NCBI taxonomy): Bacteria > Pseudomonadati > Pseudomonadota > Gammaproteobacteria > Pseudomonadales > Pseudomonadaceae > Pseudomonas > Pseudomonas sp. CFBP 13710. The sequence goes on from NZ_JACYVJ010000008.1 coordinate 122,932, forward strand.
AGCCTGCCAACGGCCTGGCCGAACCCGCGCAGGCCCGGTCGCTCTGACGGGCACGCCGGCCTGCACTGTTTTCGCCAGGCCCATGCGGCGCCTGGCGTGGATTCAATGACAAGGACAACAACATGGAGAAGGAAAACAATATGACCGCGCACAACGCTCCTGTCGTCACCAGCCTGCAAGTCATCCCGGTTGCCGGGCACGACAGCATGCTGCTCAATCTCAGCGGCGCCCACGGCCCGTTCTTCACCCGCAACATCGTGATTCTCAAGGATAGTGCGGGTAACACCGGGGTTGGCGAGGTGCCTGGGGGCGAGCGCATTCGTGAAACCCTGGAAGACGCCCGCAGCCTGGTGGTGGGCCAGCCCATCGGCCAGTACCAGCAGATCCTCAACCGCATGCGCACCACCTTCGCCGCCCGTGACAGCGCCGGGCGGGGCCTGCAGACCTTCGACCTGCGCATCACCATTCATGCCGTGACGGCCATGGAAGCCGCCCTGCTCGACCTGCTCGGGCAGTTTCTCGAGGTGCCAGTGGCGGCGCTGCTGGGTGAAGGCCAGCAGCGCGACGCCGTGAAGATGCTGGGCTACCTGTTCTACGTCGGTGATCGTGGTCAGACCGACCTGGCCTACCGCAGCGAGCCGGACGCCGGCGACGACTGGAGCCGCCTGCGCCATGAAAAGGCAATGACCCCCGAGGCGGTCGTGCGATTGGCCGAAGCGGCCAAGGCCAAGTACGGCTTCAATGACTTCAAGCTCAAGGGTGGCGTGCTGCGCGGTGCCGAGGAGATCGAGGCGGTGACGGCACTGGCCGAGCGCTTCCCCGAGGCGCGCATCACCCTGGACCCCAACGGTGCCTGGTCATTGAAGGAGGCGATCGGCCTGTGCCGTGACCAGCACCATGTGCTGGCCTACGCCGAGGACCCATGCGGCGCGGAGAACGGCTACTCGGGGCGTGAAGTCATGGCCGAGTTCCGCCGTGCCACCGGCCTGCCCACCGCCACCAACATGATTGCCACCGATTGGCGCGAGATGGGCCATGCCATTCAGCTGCAGTCGGTGGACATCCCGCTGGCCGACCCACATTTCTGGACCATGCAGGGGTCGGTGCGGGTGGCGCAGATGTGCAACGACTGGGGGCTGACCTGGGGCTCGCACTCCAACAATCATTTCGACATTTCCCTGGCCATGTTCACCCAGGTGGCGGCTGCGGCGCCGGGTGAGATCACCGCGATCGACACGCACTGGATCTGGCAGGACGGCCAGCGTCTGACCAAAGAGCCGCTGCAGATCGTCGATGGCTTCGTCAAGGTGCCGGCCAAACCGGGGCTGGGCGTGGACATCGACATGGACGAAGTGGCCAAGGCCCACGAGCTGTACAAGGCCAAGGGCCTCGGCGCGCGCGATGACGGCATCGCCATGCAATACCTGATCTCGGGTTGGCAGTTCGACAACAAGCGTCCCTGCCTGGTGCGTTGAACCGCCAGCTGCACCGTATGCCCTCATGACGCGGCTTGCGCCGCTGCTACAGCCGACACCGGAGCGGCTTGCACCGTGGTTGCGGATCGCATGATCCCTGTAGCAGCGGCGCGAGCCGCGTCGGCGGTCCATGTGGTGCATCTGGGAAAACGCGGTGACGCCTGACGCGGCTTGCGCCGCTGCTACAGGGACCGCGTGCTCCTGTAACACCGTTCATCGTCTCGACAACCCTCATCCCCGCGCAATAGACGCCTCGATTCAGGTTCAGTTAAGTTTTCACCGGTAGGGTTAGTGACAAATGACTCACGAGTCATAATCCTGTGTGAATCGTCTCATCCAGCCATGAGCTGTGGGAATTTTTACCCGGTAAACTGGGAACCATCTCAAATCCAGCAAGAGGATGAATCATGAGCGACAAGGATCCTACACCGAGCCATGCCGATACGGCTGAAGCCTCCCTGAAGCAGATCGTCGACGGCTTCCTGCATTTCCATCATGACGTCTTCCCCCAGCAACAGGAATTGTTCAAGAAGCTTGCCACTGCGCAAGCGCCACGGGCCATGTTCATCACCTGTGCAGACTCGCGAATCGTCCCTGAACTGATCACCCAAAGCTCCCCCGGCGACCTGTTCGTCACCCGCAACGTCGGTAACGTCGTGCCACCCTACGGGCAAATGAACGGCGGCGTTTCCACAGCGCTTGAATACGCCATCCTGGCGCTGGGCGTGCAGCACGTCATCGTCTGCGGCCACTCCGACTGCGGCGCCATGCGTGCCGTGCTCAACCCGGCTTCGCTTGAAAAGATGCCAACGGTCAAGGCCTGGCTGCGCCATTCGGAAGTGGCCCGCACGGTCGTCGAAGACAACTGCAACTGCGCCAACGAAGCCGAAAGCATGAAAGTGCTGACCGAAGAAAACGTTATTTCCCAGCTGCAGCACCTGCGCACGCACCCATCGGTAGCCTCGCGCATGGCCAGCGGCCAGTTGTTCATCCACGGTTGGATCTACAACATCGAAACCAGCGAGATCAAGGCCTACGACGCCGAACAGGACTGCTTCCGTCCCCTCGACAGAATGACTACGACCCCGAGCGCGACGCCCAAGGGCCGGTTCTAGGTAGCCGCGTCATTCGTATGACAGGGCCCGCCTGGCCGTAATCTGTCGACAGCACACCTCATCGTTCGCTTGCCGAATCCACTTGTACCCAGCCGCGTTGGCTGGGCCGCAGGGGATTGGGCAGGCACGCTGCTGCCTGTCGAAAAGTGCGGCCCGGCTCGCCTGAATGCTTGCAGGAGATTGAACGTGAATATTGCACAGATGAAAGCAGTGTTGCCGCGCGAGTTGCTCGCCTCGGTCGTGGTGTTTCTGGTTGCGCTGCCGTTGTGCATGGGTATCGCCATCGCCTCGGGAATGCCGCCTTCCAAAGGCCTGATCACCGGCATCATCGGCGGTATCGTGGTCGGATTCCTGGCCGGGTCGCCGTTGCAGGTCAGTGGTCCCGCCGCCGGCCTGGCGGTGTTGGTCTTCGAGCTGGTTCGCCAGCATGGCATGGCCATGCTCGGGCCGATCCTGCTGCTGGCCGGCCTGCTGCAACTGTTGGCCGGGCGCTTCAAGCTCGGCTGCTGGTTCCGCGTCACCGCACCGGCAGTGGTCTACGGCATGCTCGCCGGCATCGGCGTACTGATCGTGCTGTCCCAGGTGCATGTAATGCTCGACCGGGCGCCGCAACCCTCGGGCTTGAGCAACCTGATCGAATTTCCCGCCGTGGTCGGCCAGGCCATCCCCAGCATCGGTGGCGGGCTGGGCTGGCAGGCTGGCTTGCTGGGCCTGCTGACCATTGCCGTGATGTATGCGTGGGAAAAGCTGCGCCCGCAAAAACTGCGCTTCGTGCCCGGTGCCTTGCTCGGTGTAGGCCTGGCGACGGGCCTCAGCCTGTTCTTCGCGATGCCGGTCAAGCGTGTCGAAGTGCCGGCGAACCTGGCGGAAGCCATCGACTGGCTACGCCCGGCAGACCTGCTCAACCTGGCCGATCCTGCCCTGCTCATCGCCGCGATCGCCGTGGCCTTCATCGCCAGTGCCGAAACCCTGCTCTCGGCAGCAGCGGTCGACCGCATGCACAACGGCCAGCGTTCGGATTTCGACCGCGAGCTGTCGGCACAAGGTGTAGGCAACATGCTCTGCGGCATTCTGGGCGCGCTGCCCATGACCGGCGTGATCGTGCGCAGCTCGGCCAATGTCCAGGCCGGCGCACAGACACGCATGTCGGCGATCCTGCACGGTGTCTGGCTGCTGGGGTTCGTGGTTTTGCTGTCCAGCCTGCTGCAAAGCATCCCGGTCGCTAGCCTGGCGGGCGTGCTGGTCTTCACCGGCGTCAAGCTGGTCGACTTCAAGGCCTTCAAGGGCCTGGGCCGCTACGGCCGGATGCCGATGTTTACCTACGCGGCCACGGCGCTGGCAATCGTCTTCACCGACCTGCTCACCGGTGTGCTGCTGGGTTTCGCCCTGACCTTGCTGAAGCTGGCCTTCAAGGCGGCACGTCTGAAGATCACCCTGATCGACCAGGCACCGGGTGAAGTGGAATTGCGCATGGTGGGCTCGGCGACCTTTCTCAAGGTACCGGCCCTGACCAAGGCCCTGGCGAGCATTCCGGAGGGTACGACCGTGCATGTGCCACTGGCCGGGTTGAACTACATCGACCACTCATGCCTGGAGCTGCTGGAAGACTGGGGTCGGGCCAACCAGAGCAAGGGCTCGCGGATGGTCATCGAAAGCCGCGGGCTGAAGCGGCGTATCGAGGGTCGGCTGCGCACCACGGCAGGCTTCGGCAGCTAGCACGACCGCGCAGACCGGCTGCACGGGGCCTGGCGACGACCGCTCGCCAGGCCCCGTGCAGGCCCTCAGGAACTGGCTGAGTTCAGGTCCAGGCCAATACCCAGGCGCCGCGACATGCACGGCCATTGCTGCCACGCCGCGCCGGTTTCAGGGCTGATCAGCTTGTCGCGATAGGCCAGCACCGACGGCAGCTCGAAGCGCTCGTCACAGAGCATCTGAGCCATCGAGTGATGCACGACTTCATCCAGCTGGTTGGCGAACGTTTCACCGATCAACTGGTGAGCGATCAGGTTGGCCACGGTCATGTCCAGCGGTATCAGTGGCTGGCCCAGGTGGCGGATGTACAGGTCGTTCACTTCCTCGACCAGGCGATGCGCCAGGTAGGCTTCGTCGAGCAGGCCATCCAGCCCCTCCTGGCCGGCCACAATTCCGGGCGGACGCAGAAAATACTCCTCGGCTATCTTCAGTACCGGTTTGATCTGCGACTCGATTCCGGCCTTGCCGGCGACTTCGCTGGCCGCATCGAGCAACTGCGGGACTTCCTCGATGTAGGCGCTGACGAAGCGCCACAAAGCGACACCACCGCCCTCGGCCAGGTCGATGGCCGGGTGCAGCTGCGGCAACTGTTTTTCCAGGCGTTGATGCAGGTGGCCGGTAGCGGCCTCGTGTTCGGTTGCACGTTGAATCTGCTCGCGCAATGCGGCGGTGTTCATGAAGGCTCCAGGCGAGTGTCACGCAAGTGAAGTGGGAACGATAGCTGGCCCATCGGGAAGGCTAAGACGCATTTGTCATAATCAGGACACATTTCATAACGGCGCTTGACCACTACCCTCGCTGCGGCTCGCCTGATAACGTCGCCTCCTCCAACGTCTCTCGATCCCAGGCTCATGACCCGAACGCAGAAAATCGTGTTTACCCTTGCCGGCGCCCTTGCCCTGCTGATCGGGCTGAGCGTTCATCACCTGCTCAGTGGACAGCGTCAACCCGACCGCGCCGGGCTGGTCGATGCGGGCATCATGCTGTTGGCGCAAAGCCGCGCGATGCCTGCCCTGCACATGACCGACGAGAACGGATCGGTGGTCGACCTGACCCGGCTGCAGGGTAAATGGTCGCTGCTGTTCTTCGGCTACACGTTCTGCCCGGATATCTGCCCCACCACGCTGGCCAACCTGCGCAATGTGCAGAACCAGCTACCGGACGCCACGCGCGAGCGCCTGCAAGTGGTGCTGATCAGCGTCGACCCGCACCGCGACACGCCCGAGCGGCTCAAGCAATACCTGGGTTATTTCAAGGCGGGATTCCGGGGGTGGGTGGCGCCGGTCGACACTCTGCAGACACTGGCCAGGGCCATCAGCATTCCATTCATCGCGGCCGACACGCGCAAGCCCAATTACCTGGTGGAGCACAGCGCCAACCTGGCGTTGATCGGGCCGGATGGGCGCCAACGTGGGTTCATCCGCGGGCCGATCGACAATGCCAAGATGATCGCCCAGCTTCCAGGGCTGGTCGCGGGCGATTGAGGGACGCGCGAGTCAAGCCGTCACGGGCTTAGAAGGCCGGCAATACTGCACCCTTGTACTTCTCGGTGATGAACTGCTTGAGCTCGGGGCTGTGCAGCGCGGCTGCCAGCTTCTGCATGGCCGGCGCATCCTTGTTGTCGGGGCGTGCCACCAGGATGTTCACGTACGGCGAATCGCTGCCTTCGATGAACAGCGCGTCCTTGGACGGATCCAGCTTGGCTTCCAGGGCATAGTTGGTGTTGATCAGGGCCAGGTCGACCTGGGTCAGCACGCGCGGGATGGTCGCTGCCTCCAGCTCGCGGATCTTCAAGCCCTTGGGGTTCTCGACGATGTCCTTGGTGGTCGCCAGGATGTTGCTCTGGTCCTTGAGGCGGATCAGCCCGTACTTCTGCAACAGCAGCAGCGCGCGGCCGCCGTTGGTGGCGTCGTTGGGCACCACTACGTTGGCGCCGTTGCCCAGCTCGTCGAGGGTCTTGATCTTGCTGGAATAGGCGCCCAGCGGCTCCAGATGGACGCCGGTCACGGCGACCAGGTCGGTACCCTTGCCCTTGTTGAACTCATCCAGGTAAGGCTGGTGCTGGAAGAAGTTGGCGTCCATGGCTTTCTGCGCCACTTGGACGTTGGGCTGGATGTAGTCGGTGAACACCTTGATGTTGAGGTCCACGCCCTGTTCGGCCAACTGCGGCTTGACGAACTCGAGAATCTCCGCGTGAGGCACTGCAGTGGCTGCCACGCTCAGGGTTTCGTTGGCTTGGACGGACAGTGCAGCGACGGCGGCCATGGCGGCCAGTAGTCTTTTCATCTTCGGTTTCCTTGTCGGCCCCTGCGGGCCTGACTGTGAACTATTTACCAGGCATGAATGAGGTGCGAGGCATGAATCATTTGCGCGAGAAATGCACGACCAGACGGTCGCCGAGCATCTGCAGCAATTGGACCATCAGAATCAGAATGATCACCGTGACGTACATCACGTTGTCCTGAAAGCGCTGGTAGCCGTAGCGAATCGCCAGGTCGCCCAGGCCTCCGGCGCCCACCACACCGGCCATCGCGGTGTACGACACCAAAGTGATGGTCGTCACGGTGATGGCCGCGATGATCCCCGGCATGGCCTCGGGCACCAGCGCCCGGGTGATGATCTGCCGCGTCGTGGCGCCCATGGCCTGGGTCGCCTCGATGATGCCGCGGTCGACCTCGCGCAGGGCGGTTTCAACCAGGCGGGCAAAGAATGGCACGGTGCCGATGACCAGTGGCGGAATTGCACCGGCTACCCCCAGCGAGGTGCCTACCAACACCACCGTGGCCGGGATGAGCAGGATGATCAGAATGATGAACGGCAGCGAGCGGACTACGTTGACGATGAACGATAGCACCGCGTACAAGCGTGGCTTTTCGAACATCTGCCGTGGGCTGGTGAGGAACAGCACGACACCCAGCGGCAGCCCCAGCAGGATGGTGAACAGCAGCGAGGTGCCGAGCATCACCAGCGTATCCAGGGTGGCCTGCCAGATTTCGCTCCAGTCGACACTGGCGAAGAAGTTGATCAGGTCCATCAGCGCAGCACCTCCATGTGAACGTCGGCTGCGGTGAAGCGAGCGAAAGCCGCTTCCATGTCGCCGCCGGTGATAGCCAGGGTCAACTGGCCATAGGGGGTGTCCTTGATGCGGTCGATACGACCGGCCAGGATGCTGTAGTCGACACCGGTCTCGCGTGCCACCGTGCCCAGCAGCGGCGCATAGGTGGCCTCGCCCTGGAACGTCAGGCGCACGATCCGCCCCGCCACATGGGCGAAGTCGCTGCGCTGCTCGTTCTCGTCGACCTGCTCGTCTTCCTGGACGAAGCGACGCGTGGTTGGATGTTGCGGGTGCAGAAACACGTCGGCCACAGAGCCTTGCTCGACGATGCGCCCGGCGTCCATCACCGCAACCTGGTCGCAGACCCGGCGAATCACGTCCATTTCATGGGTGATCAGCACGATGGTCAATTGCAGTTCGCGGTTGATCTCGGCCAGCAACTGCAATACCGAGGCCGTGGTCTGCGGGTCCAGCGCGCTGGTGGCCTCGTCGCAGAGCAGGATCTTCGGGTTGGTCGACAGGGCGCGGGCGATGCCGACGCGCTGCTTCTGTCCGCCCGACAGCTGCGCCGGGTATTTGCGTGCGTGGTCGGACAAGCCCACCCGCTCGAGCAACTGGGCCACGCGCTGGTCGATTTCCTTGCGCGACAGACGGCCGGCCAGGTTCAGCGGCATCGCTACGTTGTCGGCGACGGTCTTGGACGCCAGCAGATTGAAATGCTGGAAGATCATGCCGACCTGTTGCCGGAAACCGCGCAGGGCGTCGGCGTCGAAGGCAGTGACGTCTTCACCGTCGACGATGATGGTGCCGCCGCTGGGGTTCTCCAGACGGTTGATCAGGCGCAGCAGCGTGCTTTTGCCCGCGCCCGAGTGGCCGATGAGGCCGAACACCTGGCCTGCCGGCACCGTGAGTCGGGTGGGGTGCAGCGCGGGAATTTCCCTACCGGCCACGCGGTAGGTCTTGTGGACATCTTGGAACTCGATCACGTAGCGAACCTTGTGGGGCGCATGAATGGGGGCAGCGGGTAGCCGGGCGCGCATTTTAGCCCAGGCATCCCGTGGCATTTAGCATTTATTTTCGCGGCGACCTGCGATTTGGCAATAACGCGACTAAAGGCTCGCCCACCCACCGTTCGCGAAAAAAAAGGAACGTCCACGCAATTCGTCCGGTCACTTGCTGAGTATCCCTGGCCCATGCCTGCCGTGATCAGGTGAGGGTACTTATCAGAGTCCGTCCACGGACTGCCGTGAACCAAGGAGTTAAGGCCCGATGAGCAACAAGACCCCCCCTACCGGCAAGAGCGAAGCCGCTGGCACCGATACCCTGGATCGCCAGAACACCAACGCCAAGCTCGAATCGCTCGAGCAGTTCCGTGCCGATGGCACCGGACAGGCGCTGCGCACCAACCATGGCGTGAAAATCAGCGACAACCAGAACACCCTCAAGGCTGGCCCGCGCGGCCCGTCGCTGCTCGAAGACTTCATCATGCGTGAGAAAATCACGCACTTCGACCACGAACGCATCCCGGAGCGTATCGTCCACGCCCGCGGCACCGCGGCCCACGGTTTCTTCGAAACCTACGAAGACCACTCGGCGCTGACCAAGGCCGGCTTCCTGCGCGACCCGTCGAAAAAGACCCCGGTCTTCGTGCGCTTTTCCACCGTGCAGGGCCCGCGTGGCTCGGGCGACACCGTGCGCGACGTGCGTGGTTTTGCGGTCAAGCTGTACACCGACGAAGGCAACTTCGACCTGGTCGGCAACAACATGCCGATCTTCTTCATCCAGGACGCGATCAAGTTCCCCGACTTCGTCCACGCGGTGAAGCCTGAGCCGCACAACGAGATCCCGACCGGCGGCTCCGCCCACGACACCTTCTGGGACTTCGTCTCGTTGGTGCCTGAGTCGGCGCACATGGTGCTGTGGACCATGTCCGACCGCGCCATCCCGAAAAGCCTGCGCACCATGCAGGGTTTCGGTATCCATACCTTCCGCTTCGTCAATGGCGAGGGCAAAGGCACATTCGTCAAGTTCCACTGGAAGCCCAAGTTCGGTACCTGCTCGCTGGTCTGGGACGAGGCGCAGAAGCTGGCCGGCAAGGACACCGATTTCCACCGCCGTGACCTGTGGGAATCCATCGAGATGGGCGACTACCCGGAATGGGAACTGGGCGTGCAGATCGTGCCGGAAGAAGACGAGCACAAGTTCGAATTCGACCTGCTCGACCCTACCAAGATCATTCCCGAAGAGTTGGTCCCGGTCACTCCACTGGGCCGCATGGTGCTGGATCGCAACCCGGACAACTACTTCGCCGAGACCGAACAGGTCGCGTTCTGCCCGGGCCACATCGTGCCTGGCATCGACTTCAGCAACGACCCACTGCTGCAGGGCCGTCTGTTCTCCTACACCGATACCCAGATCAGCCGCCTCGGTGGGCCGAACTTCCACGAGATCCCGATCAACCGCCCGATCGCGCCGAACCACAACGGTCAGCGTGATGCCCAGCATCGCACCCGTATCGACAAGGGCCGTGCTTCCTACGAACCGAACTCGATCGACGGCGGCTGGCCGAAGGAAACCCCATCGGCACCCATCGACGGCGGCTTCGAGACCTATCCCGAGCGTGTCGATGCGCACAAGGTCCGCGAGCGCAGCGAATCGTTCTCCGACCACTTCTCCCAGGCCACGCTGTTCTTCAACAGCATGAGCCATGCCGAGAAAGAGCACATCATCGCGGCCTACAGCTTCGAGTTGGGCAAGGTCGAGCGCGAGTACATCCGTGCCCGTCAGGTCAACGAGATTCTGGCCAACATCGATCTGGAACTGGCTTCGCGCGTTGCGGCCAACCTGGGTCTGCCGGCGCCTACCAAGGGCACCGTATCGGTCAAGCCTTCCTCGCTGAAGGAATCGCCTGCGCTGAGCCAGATGAACCTGTTGTCCGGCGACATCAAGAGCCGCAAGGTCGCTATTCTGGTTGCCAACGGCGTGGACGGCAATGCAGTCGCTGCGCTGCAGAAGGCGCTCAAGGCCGAAGGCGCGCATGCCAAGGTGCTGGGCCCTACCAGCGCACCGGTCAAGACGGCCGATGGCAAGACCCTGGCCGTCGACGCGTCCCAGGAGGGCCTGCCTTCGGTGGCCTTCGATGCAGTGTGGGTGCCGGGCGGTGCCGATTCGATCAAGGCACTGAGCGCCGATGGCGTGGCACTGCATTACCTGCTCGAGGCCTACAAGCACCTCAAGGCAATCGGTATCAGCAAGGATGGCAAGGCGCTGCTCGAAGCGTTGCGCCTGAAGGAAGATGCCGGCCTGTTGGTGGGTGACGATGACAGCACCATCAAGGCGTTCATCGCCGCCATCGCCAAGCACCGCGTGTGGGATCGCGAGCCGGCCGCCAAAGCCATTCCGGCTTAACGGCGCGGTATAAGCACCACCTGGGTCGGTTGTCCGTGGACCACACGGCGACCGACCTTCAGTTGCATCTCTGGCAACTGTTCGCTGACGCGCTGCTTGAGCAGCGCCTCCAGCCGGCGATATTCGCCCGGTTGGGCCACCTGAATGATCACATCGCATTGGTAATGAACGACGTCGGTTGCGATGTCGCGCATCTGCGCGCGCAGCTGCGGCGCGCTGTGCATCTTCAACGGCACCGCTGAAACGCTGGCGTTCGGATCCAGCACCAGGGCCTTGGGCCTGGCTTCGGCAGCTTTCAGGGCGGCTTCGGCTTTCTCCAGTTCAGACTTGCGCGCCTGGGCGATGGCGCCGTTGACGCCACCGGTGAGCGCCGGTGCCTGGGGCATCAGCACGCGGGCACGGCCCAGCGCAGTGGCGGCAGCGTTGACGTCACCTTTCTGCAGCATCACCTGGCTGCGCTGCAGGTAGGCTTCGGCCAGCTGCCGCTGCGCCTCGGTGAGGCGTGGATCCTGCGGTGCCTGCGCCTGCAGCTTGACCAGCTGATCCTCGGCCGTGGCCAGTTCGCTGCTGGCAATGTTTGTTTCCAGCTGCTGCCAGGCATCCGGACCCGCATCAGCGGCGTGGTCGGCCGGTGAGGTCTGGCAAGCGGTCAACACCAGGGAAAGTGTGGCAAGTAGCAGGTAACGGGAGACGAACGGCTTCATTGCTACGACTCTCTATTTGCCCAAAAAACGGCCAAGTCTACACCGTGGGGGTGTCGGCGAAAATATGGACGCCGAAAATCGCTGAGGCCACCACTCTTTGGCCGAGGAAAGCGGGGTCTGTGCCTGTCCACAGCTGGGCAATCGACGCGAGGTGTACAGATAACAGCGACTCGCGCCAGCCACTCCACTACCGCTTGGGCAACGCAAAACTCAGCAGAAACAACAGCGCCGCACTGACCACGATCGATGGCCCGGCCGGCGTGTCCTTGAACCACGAGAGCGCCAGCCCGGCACACACCGCGATCACCCCCAACACACTGGCACCCAGCGCCATCTGCTCGGGGGAGCGCGCATGCCGCTGTGCGGCTGCCGCCGGGATGATCAGCAATGAGGTGATCAGCAACACCCCGACGATCTTCATCGCCACCGCGATCACCACCGCAATCAGCAGCATCAAGGCCATGCGCAGGCCCGCCACGGGCAGTCCTTCGATCCGTGCCAGCTCTTCGTGAACGGTGATTGCCAGCAACGGCCGCCACAGGGCAATCAACAGCGCGAGCACGGCCACACTGCCACCGATGATCCAATACAAATCGGTCGGACTGATCGCCAGCAGATCACCAAACAGATAACCCATCAGGTCGATGCGCACGTCGTGCATGAAGCTCAGCACCACCAGACCCAGCGACAGTGTGCTGGGCGCGAGTATCCCCAACAGTGTGTCCGAGGCCAGCGGCTGGCGTTGCTGCAGGGTCACCAGCAGTATCGCCAGCAGCAGGCAGCCTACCGTGACCGCCAGTGCCGGGCTGATGTCGAGCACGAAGCCCAGGGCCACGCCCAGCAAGGCCGCGTGGGACAAGGTGTCGCCGAAATAGGCCATGCGCCGCCACACCACGAACGAGCCCAGCGGTCCCGCCACCACTGCCAGGGAAAGCCCCGCCAGCAAGGCATACAGTAAAAAATCAGCCATGCTTGCAGCTGTCTCCGTGTACATGAGTGTCACTGACCACGCTGCCGTGCAGGTCATGGGCATGGTCGTGATGGTGGTGATAGATGGCCAGGCTGGGAGCGTGGCTGCCGAACAGCTCGACGAATGCCGGATCACCGCTGACCTGTGCAGGGTGCCCGGAGCAGCACACATGCCGGTTCAGGCAGACCACCTGGTCGGTGGTGCTCATGACCAGGTGCAGGTCGTGGGAAACCATCAGCACACCGCAGCCGTGGCGTTCGCGCAGGCGCGTGATCAGGGCATACAGTTCGGCCTGGCCGGCCACGTCGACGCCTTGCACCGGCTCGTCGAGCACCAGCAGTTCAGGCTCGCGCAACAGTGCCCGGGCCAGCAGCACCCGCTGCATCTCACCGCCGGACACCGTCTGGATCGGGCTGTCGATGGTCTGCGCGGCGCCTACTTCTTCCAGCGCCGCCAGAGCGCGGGCACGGTCCACACCCGGCACCAGGCGCAAAAAGCGCAGGACCGACAGCGGCAGGGTCGGATCCACGTGCAGCTTCTGCGGCATGTAGCCGATGCGCAGTCGCGGCTTGCGCCACACGCTGCCCGAATCGGGCTTGAGCAACCCGAGCACGGCACGCACCAGGGTGGTCTTGCCGGCGCCATTGGGGCCGATCAACGTCACGATTTCGCCGGGCTGCACGCACAAGTGGATGTCATCGAGCACCCGCTGGCCGGCGAATGCCACCGTGACCTGGTCCAGGCGGATCAAGGCTTCGCTCATCACGCCCCCTGACAGGCCGCGCACAGGCCGACCACTTCCACGGTTTGCCCCTCGACGACGAAGCCGACACCCAGGGCGCTTTCGACGATGGCGTCGCTGATGGTCTTGTGCTCTAGCTCCACGGCCACGTGGCAGGCGCGGCAGATCAGGAACTGGCCCTGATGCGCATGCTCGGGATGGTTGCAGCCAATGAAGGCGTTGAGCGAGGCAATGCGGTGCACCAGGTTGTTGTCGAGCAGAAAATCCAGGGCGCGGTAGACCGTGGGGGGCGCTGCGCGGCGGCCGTCCTGTTCGCTGAGCACGGCGAGGATGTCGTAGGCACCCAGTGGCTTGTGGCTTTGCCAGACCAGTTCCAGCACGCGACGACGCAAGGCGGTCAGGCGCAGGCCTTGTTTCAGGCACAAGGCATCGGCTTCGCTCAGTGCGTGGTGCACGCAATGTGAGTGGTCGTGGGGACGGCTGGCCAGCGGTGTTTTGGACATGAGCGGCGACGAATTCTGATAGAGACGTTATTATGTTACCTGTTCTTGCCCCCGAGAGTGTTCATTGTGGTTCGTATTTTTGCTCTTTCCATCGGTTTGCTCGCCGCGTGCCTGACCGCCCTGCCGGCACAGGCGCAAGTGCGGGTATTGACCAGCATCAAGCCGGTGCAGCTGATTGCGGCCGCCGTGCAGGACGGTGTCGGCCAGCCCGAAGTGCTGCTGCCGCCCGGTGCCTCGCCGCACCATTACGCCCTGCGGCCATCGGACGTGCGGCGGGTGGCCGACGCCGATCTGCTGTACTGGATCGGCCCGGACATGGAAGGTTTTCTGCCGCGCGTGCTGCAGACTCGGCAGAAGCCGACGGTCTCGATCCAGACGCTGCCGGGCATGCACCTGCGGCATTTTGCCGAAGACAGCCACGGCCATGACGAGGAAGCATCGGACCACGATCACGACCATCGCCCGGGCACCCTGGACGCCCACCTGTGGCTCTCGACGGTCAATGCCCGGGTGATCGCCACGCGCATGGCCGCCGACCTGTCCGCTGCCGACCCTGCCAATGCGCCGCGCTACCAGGCCAACCTGACCGCCTTCACGCAACGCCTGCAGGCCCTGGACACACGTCTGGCCGCTCGGGTCGCCGGCATTCAGGGCAAGCCTTATTTCGTTTTCCACGAAGCCTTCGATTATTTCGAGGAGGCCTACGGCCTCAAGCATGCGGGTGTATTCGCCGTGGCCGCCGAAGTGCAACCCGGCGCACAGCATGTCGCCGCGATGCGTCAGCGGCTGCAGGAAGTGGGCAAGACGTGCGTGTTCAGCGAGCCGCCGATGCGCCCCAAGCTGGCGCAGACCCTGACCGCCGGACTGCCGGTGACCCTGGCCGAGCTGGACGCCCTGGGTGGCTTCGAAGACGCTACCGCAACCGGCTACGAAACCCTGCTGGGCAATCTGGCCGACAACCTCGCCGGCTGCCTGGAAAAGCTCTGAAGCTCCTCGCACATGCCTGAACCCCTGCCCTGTGAGAGAAGGTTCAGGCTAGACGCAGGTTCCTGTGGGAGCGGGCTCTGCCCGCGAAGGCCGCCCCACGGTCTCAAGCCCTAAAAAGCAAAAGGCAACGGCACCCCAACTTTCTGCCGCAGCGCCAACCGGTCCTGAAACTCCTTGGGATCATGGATCAACACATCCATCCCGGCAAACGACTGCGCCGCGATCAGGCGCGACAGCCAGAACCGCACGCAAGCCACACGCAACATCAGTGGCCACAGCTGTGCCTCTGCCGCAGTGAATGGCCGCAGGGCTGCATAGGCACCCAGCAATGCCCGCGCGCGTGGCGCATCGAGGGTACCGTGCTCATCCGAGCACCAGTCGTTCACGGTAATCGCCAGGTCATACAGCATCGGCCCGGAGCAGGCGTTGTAGAAGTCGATCACACCCGTCAGGTGGGTGCCCTCGAACATCACGTTGTCACGGAACAGGTCGCCGTGCAGGTTGGCCTGTGGCAGTGCCAGAATCTGTGCGTGATGCGCCTGGATCTCGGCCAGGGCCGGACGCAGCAGCGCCGCGGCTGCAGTATCCAGGTCGGCGACCAGCTTCTCGCCCTCTTCCAGCATCCAGTCCAGGCCGCGGTCGGTGCGGCGCACCAGCGGTGCGTCGAGGGTGGCGGTGTGAATGTGCCCCAGCAACTCGCCTACCTGCACACAGTGCTGGTTGTTCGGCGCCTGCACGTGGCGACCGTCGAGGCGCGGCTGCAGCAGGGCCGGCTTGCCTGCAAGCGTGCGCAGCGCCACGCCCTCGGTGGTGCGCAAGGCATAGGGCACCGACAGCCGAGCGTCGTGCAGTACATCGAGCAGTTCGATGAAGAACGGCAAATCCTGGGTCGGCCCGCGCTCGACCAGCGTCAGCACGTATTCACCCTGCTCCAGGCTGATGAAGAAGTTGCTGTTCTCGGTACCGGCGGCAATTCCCTGGAAGTCCCGCAGACGGCCAAGGCCATAGGGGGCCAGAAAGGTTTCGAGCTCGGCGCGGGTCAAGGGTGTAAACACAGACATGTCGTAGATTTGCCCATACTGGCGCCGCAAGGGGCGGCGCCCGGTTGAATTGAAGGTTACAGCCTCACCACTCGAAGATTTTCCAGGCCGGGATCAACATGTCCGGCTGGTCGGAGCGGATGAAATTGTCATCGGTGCCATCGGCACGCACCAGGAAATACGGCTTGCCGTGCTTCGGAGTGATCTTGATCGCATACAGGAAGCCGTTCTGGCGATACTCCTGGATGGTCTTGTCGCCGTCCTGGCGAATGGTCACGTCCGGATCGGCCGAAGGCGCGTCGTCCGCAGCCAGGGTCATCAGCGGGCTGGTCAGCAGCAGAGCCGCGAGCAACAGGTGTTTTACGTTACGCATGATAACCTTGTCCCTTTGTTGTCACAGTTCTCGTTGTCACAGCTCCGGGCATTCTAACGCCGGGCTCGCCGAAAAGGTTGATTCTGCTCATGAGCAAAGCTCCTCTCGTCCTGGTGGACGGTTCTTCCTATCTGTACCGGGCGTTCCACGCACTGCCGCCGCTGGCCACCTCCAAGGGCATGCCCACGGGTGCGGTGAAGGGCGTGCTGAACATGCTCAAGAGCCTGCGTCGGCAGTATCCGGACAGCCCGTTCGCGGTGGTCTTCGACGCCAAGGGCGGGACGTTCCGCGATGCCCTCTACGGCGACTACAAGGCCAACCGCCCGAGCATGCCCGACGACCTGCGGGTACAGGTCGAGCCACTGCACGCCTGCGTCCGGGCCCTGGGCTATCCATTGCTGTGCGTGGATAACGTCGAGGCTGACGACGTCATCGGCACCCTGGCCCGCAGCAGCGCGGCAGCCGATCGCCCGGTGGTCATTTCCACGGGTGACAAGGACATGGCGCAACTGGTCGACGGCCACATCACCCTGGTCAACACCATGACCGGCAGCGTGCTGGACATCGCCGGCGTCAAGGAGAAGTTCGGCGTCGGTCCCGAGCACATCATCGACTTCCTGGCCCTGATGGGTGACAAGGTCGACAACATCCCCGGCGTGCCGGGCGTGGGCGAAAAAACCGCTCAGGGCCTGCTGACCGGCATCGGCGGCGGCCTCAAGGAACTCTACGAGAATCTCGACAAGGTCCCGGCCCTGGCCATTCGCGGCGCCAAGGCGCTGCCCGCCAAGCTGGAAGAGCACCGGGCAATGGCTTTCCTCTCTTATGAACTGGCCACCATCAAGATCGACGTACCGCTGGACGTGGAAGTCGACCAACTGATGTGCAGCGAGCCGGATCGCGATGCACTGCTTGCCATCTACAGCGAGCTGGAGTTCCGCAGCTGGATCGAAGACGTCGAGCGTGAAGCCCGGCGCGCCGGCGAAGAACTGGCTCCGGCGCAGGAGCCGGTCGCGGCCATCGAAGTACGCTACGAAACGATTCTCGACCAGGCTCGCTTCGATGTCTGGCTGCAGAAGCTCGAACAGGCCAGCTTGTTCGCCTTCGACACCGAGACCACCGGCCTGGATGCCCAGCGCGCGCAGCTGGTAGGCATCTCCTTCGCGGTCGAACCCCACGAAGCCGCCTACATTCCGCTCACGCACTCCTACATGGGCGTGCCCGAACAGCTCGACCGCGATACCGTGCTGCTGGCGCTCAAGCCGCTCCTCGAGGATCCGCGCAAGCTCAAGGTCGGCCAGCACGCCAAGTACGACATCAACATCCTCGCCAACTGTGCCATCGGTGGCGTCCAGGACAACGGCATAGACGTGCAGGGCGTGGCCTTCGACACCATGCTCGAATCCTACGTGCTCGACTCCACCGCCACTCGGCACGACATGGACAGCCTCGCCTTCAAGTACCTGAACCACACCACGATCAAGTTCGCCGACATCGCCGGCAAGGGCGCCAAGCAGCTGACCTTCGACCAGATCGCGCTGGAACAGGCCGGCCCCTACGCCGCCGAAGACGCCGACATCACCCTGCGCCTGCATCAACTGTTCCAGGCCAAGCTGGATGCAGTGCCCAGCTTGCTGCCCGTGCTGCAGGACATCGAAATGCCGCTGGTGCCGGTGCTGGCACGGATCGAGCGCCAGGGCGCGCTGGTCGATGCCAAGCTGCTGGGTATCCAGAGCGTGGAACTGGGTGAAAAGATGGTTGCCCTGGAGCGCGAAGCGTTCGAGATCGCCGGCGAGGAGTTCAACCTGGGATCACCCAAGCAATTGGGGGTGATTCTCTACGAGAAACTCGGCTTGCCGATCATCTCCAAGACAGCCAAGGGCCAAGCCTCCACGGCAGAAGCGGTGCTCGCCGAACTGGCCGAGCAGGACTATCCGTTGCCCAAGGTGCTCATGCAGTACCGTTCCATGAGCAAGCTCAAGAGCACCTACACCGACCGCCTGCCCGAGCAGATCAACCCGCGCACCGGGCGCATCCACACGTCCTACCATCAAGCGGTCGCCGCCACTGGACGCCTGTCTTCCAGTGACCCGAACCTGCAGAACATCCCCATCCGCACCGCCGAGGGTCGGCGCATCCGTCAGGCTTTCATCGCGGCGCCCGGGTATCGCCTGCTGGCGGCCGACTACTCGCAGATCGAGCTGCGCATCATGGCTCACCTGGCCAAGGACGAAGGCTTGCTGCATGCCTTCCAGAACGATCTGGACGTGCACCGGGCCACGGCTGCGGAAGTGTTCGGGGTAGACCTGGCGCAGGTCACCACCGACCAGCGGCGCAGTGCCAAGGCGATCAACTTTGGCTTGATCTACGGCATGAGCGCGTTCGGCCTGGCCAAGCAGATCGGCGTCGACCGCAAGCAGTCGCAGGCCTATATCGACCGCTATTTCGCGCAGTATCCGGGCGTGCTCGAGTACATGGAGCGCACCCGCGCCCAGGCCGCCGAACAGGGCTTCGTCGAAACCCTGTTCGGGCGTCGCCTCTACGTGCCGGACATCAACGCCAAGAACCCGGCCTTGCGCCGCGGGGCCGAACGCACCGCGATCAACGCGCCGATGCAGGGTACGGCTGCCGATATCATCAAGCGCGCCATGGTTGCGGTGGACAACTGGCTGGCCGAAAGCGGGCTGGACGCACGCGTCATCCTGCAAGTGCACGATGAATTGGTGCTGGAAGTGCGCGAGGACCTGGTCGAGCAGATCGGCACCCAGATCCGCCCGTACATGAGCGGCGCCGCGCAACTCGACGTGCCCTTGCTGGTGGAAGTCGGCGTGGGTTCCAACTGGGACGAGGCGCACTGATTCGAAACCGGGTTGACGGCTTCGCGGCCGCTGACCGCTCCCACGGGCTTTTGCGCGCTGATCCGGCGCGGTGTTGCTGCTTCGCGGCCGCTGACCGCTCCTACGGGCTTTTGCGCACTGGTTCGGCGCGGTGTTGCTGCTTCGCAGCCGCTGACCGCGCCTACGGGCTTTTGCGCTCTGATTCGGCGCGGTGTTGCTGCTTCGCGGCCGCTGACCGCTCCTACGGGCTTTTGCGCGCTGATTCGGCGCGGTGTTGCTGCTTCGCGGTCGCCGACCATGCCTACGGATGCTCATGCTTTCTGTAGGAGCGGTCAGCGGCCGCGAAGGGGCACCCCCCGAATCCAGGCCAGATGAAAAACCTGAACCCCACATGAAACCAACGACTTATCGCAAATAGTTTGCATCTGCCAAGGAACTCCCCCGGCCTCTCCCAGTCAGACGTTGGGATTGGCTAGTGAAGCCTTTCGATGCTCCTATGTTGTGTTAAGTGTTGGCAGATATCCGGACCCTCAGCGGTTCGGACCTTGAGCCCCAGACTTCCCCCCTCCCCATACGAAGTCCGGGGTTTTTTTTGCCCGGATTTTCTCACTCCGGGCTCAGGCCTCGGCTGTGTTCTTGTCCGGCAGCTCCATCCAGCGTGCCAGCACCGTGTAGGCATCTTCCAGGCCAAGGCGCTTGGGCGCGGAGAACAGCTGGATGCTGACGGCGTCGCCCCACCCCTTGTGGATCTCGGCCTGAACCTTGAGCAGGGTATTCTTGGCTGCGCCGTAGGTCAGCTTGTCGGCCTTGGTCAGCAGAATGTGCATGGGCATGTGGCTGGCCACCGACCAGTCGAGCATCAACAGGTCGAAGTCGGTCATCGGATGGCGGATGTCCATCATCAGAATCAGCCCCTTGAGGCTTTCACGACTGCCCAGATACGCTTCCAGGTGGCGCTGCCAGTGCAGCTTGAGCGGGATCGGAACCTTGGCGTAGCCGTAGCCGGGCAAGTCGACCAGGCGCCGCTCCTCGTCTAGGTTGAAGAAGTTGAGCAGCTGCGTGCGCCCTGGGGTTTTCGAGGTCCGTGCCAGGCTGGCGTGGGTCAGGGTGTTCAAGGCGCTGGACTTGCCGGCATTGGAACGGCCAGCGAACGCGACCTCGAACCCTTCGTCATCGGGGCACTGCTCGACCTTGGCGGCGCTGAGCGAAAAGGTAGCCTGTTGGCACAGGCCCAGGATGGGGTTTTTGAGTTGCATGTGATTTCCGGTAGAGGCAGGGCCCGATGCAGCAGCCGCAAGAACGATGCAGCGAAGTATATAGGGCTGGACAATATGTGGGTGATTTTGCCGGCAATGGCCTGCGTGCGGGCATAATGCGCCCAGGCCGGCCGTACGGTGCGGCAGGTCGAGAACTTCACCTTGGTTGGATCAGTCGATGAGCGCAATGCGTGTGATGGGCCTGCTCTGCGCGCTGCTGGCCAGCAGCGCGGCAAGTGCTGCGGGCACGACGGGCGACAGCGCCCGAGGGCAGTCACTGACGACACTGTGCGCGGCGTGCCACGGCCCGAACGGCAACAGCCTGGTGCCGATCTTTCCGAAGCTGGCCGGCCAGGGCGAGCGCTACCTGAACGAGCAGTTGCTGGACATCCGCGAAAACCGTCGCGTGGTCCCGGAAATGGCCGGTACGCTGGCTGAGCTGAGCGACCAGGATCTGCTCGATATCGCCGCCTGGTACGCCGAGCAGACGCCCGCCCCCACGGAAGTCGCAGCCGGCTTGGCGCAGCGTGGGCAGGACCTCTACCGCAGTGGCGACCCGGCGCTGGGTGTACCTGCCTGCAGCGGCTGCCACGCTCCCGATGGTGCCGGTACCGCACTGGCCGGCTTTCCACAGCTGCGGGGTCAGCATGCACCGTACCTGATCAAGCGGCTGACCGCTTTTCGCCAAGAGGCCGATGCCGCTGCGATCATGCACGACATTGCAGGCAGGCTCAGCGATGACGACATTGCAGCCCTGGCCACTCATATTCAGGCACTGCGCTGAAAACGATCGGGCATGGGCCAGGTGCAGGCCAGGCGCCAGACCTTCGCGGCCGTCTTACGCCTGGTTACATCTATTGGGCCATGAAAATAGCGCAAAGGCCCTCCTCGTCCACCCTTTTTTGACATCACTGCCGTTACACTAGCCACCTCGATCAGGCAGGTCCGGTGCTGGCACCGATCCGTCCCTTGTATGAAACTGCTCAGGAGTCACGCATGCGTAATCTGATTTTCGGCGCCTTCCTCGTTGTCGCCAGTGCCATGGGCGTGACCGCCCAGGCGGCGGATGTGCCGCTGGAAGCCGGCAAGACCTACGTTCAACTGAACAGCCCGGTAGCCGTCGCCGAGCCCGGCAAGATCGAAGTCGTCGAGATGTTCTGGTACGGCTGCCCGCATTGCTACGCGTTCGAGCCGACCATCAACCCTTGGGTCGAGAAGCTCCCGGCCGACGTCAATTTCGTCCGTATTCCAGCCATGTTCGGCGGCCCGTGGGATGCCCATGGCCAGCTGTTCCTGACCCTGGAAGCCATGGGTGTGGAGCACAAGGTCCACAACGCCGTATTCAATGCCATCCAGAAGGAACACAAGCCGCTGATCAAACCCGAGGACATGGCCGAATTCGTCGCCACCCAGGGCGTGGACAAGGAAAAATTCCTGCAGACCTTCAACTCTTTCGCCATCAAGGGCCAGATCGCCAAGGCCAAGGAGCTGGCCAAGAAGTATGAAATCTCCGGCGTGCCGACCATGATCGTCAACGGCAAGTACCGCTTTGACCTGGGCACCGCCGGCGGTCCCGAGCAGACCCTGAACGTGGCTGACCAGCTGATTGCCAAGGAACGTGCCGCCAAGTAAGCGGCATCACCCGCGATACGACGTTTTCGCAGCGCACCCATCGCGGGTGGGTGTGAGCTGCAGGTCAACGAGCAATCCTTGTCATGAGTGACGACAGCCAGCGCTGGAAAGAGAAATACCTGCAAAGCATTGACCAGCAGGAAAAGCTCGAGCGGCGCTGGAACGCCCGTCTCGACCTGCTGCGTCGAGGCTTGGTGCGCAGCAGCCTTGCGGCCGAAGGCAGCGACCGGGCGGTGGATGTCTGCATGAAGGAGATGCGCGAGGTGCTGCGTGGCGACGACATGGACGCTCGGCTGGCGGCGCTGATTCCGCGTCTGGAAATTGCCGTGCTGGAGTCCGAGAAGCGCCGACAGTCCCGGGTGCAGCAGATAGGCACCGCGCTGGGGGCTCTGGTTACGCAACTGCAGTCGCTGCCGCTGCCGCGCGATGTCAGCAAACCTTTGAAAAAGCTCGCCCAGGGCCTTGAAGAGCGGGCTGGACAGGCGCGCGAGATGCCCTTGCTGCTCAGTGAGCTCAGTGGTTTGCAGGAGCAGGCGCTCAATACCCTCGACCGACCCTTGCGCGCGCAGCGGGCGGGCCTGCTGCAGCGCTTGTTCGGCAGCCCCGATCCGGCCGACGCCAGCCCTGTGCAGTCCATGCCCGTGCCCGCAGCGCAGGATGCACCGGCAATGGCCGGCTCGACGCCTGATCCTGTCACTGCGGAATCTGACACTGCAGTGTCCGACGCTCACGCGGCCCCCGTAGCCATTGCAGACGAGCCGGCGCCGCAGTCTGCCCCGCTCGCTGTTGCCTTGGCAGTGGCCGACCTGCGCCTGCCAGCGAGCAATACTGCCAGTGAAGCACCCGCGCTTGGCGCTGCAGACCCCGTGGCATCGCCCTTGGTCGAGCAGCCCACCGAGAAGCCCGCTGAACAGTTGCAGGTGCTCGACAGCGGCCTGACCGATGAACAGGCTTTCTATGCCTTGCCGGCAAGCCTTGAACCGCCGTACAGCAGCGTTGCCAGCCATATTGAAACCACCCTGCTCGAGCTGCTCAGCGAGTTGACCTTGCCCGAGCGCTACATGGCCCAGGCCCAGGCCATGCACGCGCGCATCCAGCGCGGGCTGAACTGGTACGAGCTGCTGCCGGTGCTCGATGAGCTCGCCGTATTGATGCTGGCCGTCAACGACGGCAGTCAGCAGGAGTTCGAACGCTACCTGCAACAGCTCAACCAGCGCCTGGAGAATTTCCAGCGTCAGTTGCAGCTGACCCATGGCGACCATGCCGACTCGCGCAACGCCGCCCTGGCATTGGACGACGTGCTGCGTGAACACGTCGACGGGTTGCAGACGAGCATGCGTGGCGCTGTCGATATCGACGGCCTCAAGCAGGTGCTGGAAAGCCGGCTCGAGGGCTTGCTGGCCAGCATGGAGCAGCACCGCCTGCAGCGCGAGGCACGCGAACAGGAAATCACCGCGCGCCTGCAGGGCTTGGGCGAGCGTGTGACGAGCATGGAACGCGAGGCCCTCGACTACCGCGACAAGCTCGAGCAGCAGCGCAACAAGGCCTTGCTCGATCCGCTCACCGGCCTGCCTAACCGAGCTGCCTGGAGCGAGCGACTGGTCCTGGAGCATGTCCGCTCGCAGCAGACCGGCAATGGCCTGCTGCTGGCCATACTTGACCTCGATCACTTCAAGTCGATCAACGACACCTTTGGTCATCAGGCCGGCGACAAGGTCTTGAAGATCATCGCCAACGTGCTGCGCAAAGGCTTGCGCGGTGACGATTTCATCGCCCGCTTCGGTGGCGAAGAGTTCGCCCTGCTGATGCCGGGCAGCGATCTGGGCGGCGGCAGCCGTCTGCTCGAACGCCTGCGTGCTGCCGTCGAACAATGCCCTTTTCATTTCAAGGGCGAGCGCGTGAGCGTGACGATGTCGGCTGGCGTAGCGGTGTTCAAACCCGGTGAGAATGCCAGTCAGGTGCTCAAGCGCGCGGATCAGGCGCTCTACCGCGCCAAGGAAGCGGGACGCAACCAGATCGAACCGGCTCCCTGAGGCTCCCGCGCATCCCGCCACGGACGCGCGCGCAACATTCGGCAACGCGACGTAACGCATGCCCGCTGAATCCAGACAACCGGCTACGCTATGCTGATGCCCTGTTCCCGAACCTGCATGTGATCTCCCTATGAAGTTGCTCCTTGTCGCCCTCTCCCTGCTGGTACTGGCCGGTTGCTCCAACGGCTTGAGCATCGATCGCAGTCACCCGTCCGCGAACCATGACAACCGCGTGCAGTTCGTGGTGCTGCACTACACCTCGGCCGATCTGCCGCGTTCGCTGCAATTGCTCACTCATGGTGAAGTCAGCAGCCACTACCTGATCGGCGACCAGCCGGCCACCGTCTACCAGTTGGTGGACGAGAGCCGCCGTGCCTGGCATGCCGGCGAAAGCCAATGGGACGGCCGCACCTGGCTCAACTCCAGCTCCATCGGCATCGAAATCGTCAACCCCGGCTACAAGGACACCCCGAACGGCCGGGTCTGGTACCCCTACAGCGAAGCGCAGATCCAGGCCGTGATCGCCCTGCTCAAGGATATCGTCCAGCGCAACGGCATCGCGCCGCGCAACATCATCGGCCACAGCGACATCGCGCCGCTGCGCAAGACCGATCCGGGGCCGATGTTTCCCTGGCAACGCCTGGCCGAACACGGTCTGGGCATGTGGCCCGACGCGAAGGCCGTGGCACGCTACCAGGCGCGCTTCCAGGCCAGCCCGCCGAGTATCGCCTGGTATCAGCAGCAGTTGGCCCGAGTGGGTTACGAGGTGGTCCAGAGCGGCGAGCTGGACGTCGCCACGCGACACGTGATTGCAGCCTTCCAGATGCACTTCCGTCCGCAACGCTTCGACGGCGAGCCCGATGCACAAAGCGCTGCGATTTTGCAGGCGCTCATCAGCAGGTAACAACCGATTTCACGTCGATATGCTCGAAAGCGCGGGCCAATCGCCATCTGGTTGCTATACATTGATGCCCCCGACTGGATGATCCTCGATGGCCGCCGTTTTCCCGCAGCTCCGCAGTCTTCTGTACCGCCCCTGGGCGCTGGCAACGCTTGCCGCCCTGGCCAGCGCGCTGCTGCTGTTCGTGGCCAGTTTTGCGCTGATCATGCACCAGGTTCAGCTCAACGAACGGCAGCAGATGAATGCCAGCGGCGAACGCTTCCTGATCCGCCTGGAGCAGGTGTTCGGTCAGCTGCGCGAGGGGGTCGATGCGTTGCAGGCTCAACCTGTGCGCCATTGCGGCCCGCAGATGATGGATGCCCTGGAAAAGATCGGCTTCGACAACCGCTTCGTCTTCGAAGCCGCGTTCATCGACGGCGCCCAGCGCTGCTCCAACCGCCGCGGCAAGGACGTCGCCAGCCTGGGTCGACCGCCGGACATCCAGGGTTCCACCTACAGTTACTGGCTCAACACCACTACTCAGCGCAATGACAACTGGGCCGCCCTGATGCTCGGTCGCGGGCCGTTCCGGGTTTCCACCTCGCGGGGGCATCTGAGCGACGTGGTCGATCTGCCCGCCGGTGGCAGCCTGCTGGTGGTGCTCGACCAGGGACGCCGGGCGATTCCGGTGCTGGGCTCCGAGCAGCCATGGCCGCCCGTATCGGGCTGGCGTGCCGATGCGGTCGATGCCCTGCAGGTCACTTCGGACCGGTTGATCTACCGCATGTCGACCAAGTCCCCAGACTTCCAGTTGGTGCTGATCGCTCCGCGCAGCAAGGAGCTGCCCATATTCGATACCCCGCTGTGGCTGCTTTTTCCTGTCAGCTTGGTGGTGGCCCTGTGCATCGGCTGGCTGGTCCTGCAACTGATCACCCAGCGCCGCTCGATGGGCGGCGAGCTGCATGGCGCGTTGCGTCGGGGCGAACTGCAGGTGCTCTACCAGCCGATCTTCGACCTGAGCAACCGTCGCTGCGTCGGTGCCGAGGCACTGGTGCGCTGGCGTCGCCCCGACGGTACGCTCACCAGCCCGGAACTGTTCATTCCGCTGGCGGAACACAGCGGCCAGATCCGCCAGATCACCGACTTCGTCCTGCAGCAGTCGCTCGAGCAGCTCAGCCACCTCTTGCGAGCCAACCCGCATTTGTATATTTCAGTGAATCTGGCGGCGTGCGATGTCACCGTGCCGCGCATTGGCGAGGTGGTGGCCCGGCTGCTCTCCATCTACCGCGTGGCGCCCGAGCAGATCGCCTTCGAGGTGACCGAACGTTCCCTGATCGACGTCGACGTGGCGCGGGAAAACCTTCAGGCCCTTCGCGACGTGGGCCATACGGTATTGATCGATGATTTCGGCACCGGTTACTGCAGCCTGGCGTACCTGCAAAGCCTGCCTGTGGACTGCCTCAAGATCGACAAGGCGTTCATCGACGCCCTGGGCGATGACGTCGAAAGCAGTGGCGTGGCGCCCCACATCATTCGCATGGCTCATGCCCTGGATCTGCGGGTGATCGCCGAAGGCATCGAGCACGAGGCGCAAGCGCTGCTGCTCGAAAGCGAGGGCGTCGACTACGGTCAGGGTTGGTTGTTCGCCCAGGCGCTGAACGCGCGACAGTTCAAGGAACTGATCACCAAGGGCCGGCGCCGCGCTGGTCGGCGCGCCGGCGACGAGGCCTGAGGGCGCAAGGCACCCAGGCCATCGCGCTAGATCGACAGGGTCATATAGAACTGGGTGCCCTGGCCGGGTCTTGAGTAGACCCCCATGCGGCCACCGTGCAACTGCACGATCTCCTTGCACAGCGCCAGGCCCAGTCCGGCACCGCCCTTCTTGCGCCCGACCTGTACGAAAGGCTCGAAAATACGCCCCTGCTGGCCGTAGGCGATGCCTTCGCCGTTGTCCTCGACGCTGATGATCACGCGCTCGGCATGGCGGCGTGCCTGCAAGCGGATATGGCCATTTTCCGCTGTGTGCCGCAGGGCGTTTTCCAGCAAGTTGTCCAGCACCCGATCCAGTTGCCCTGCGTCCACGTGCAGGCGTGGCAGCCCTTCGGCCAACTCGATGGTCAGCTGGATACCCAGCTCATGGGCGCGGCTGGCGAAGCGCTCGTAGGCGCGCTGCAACAGGTCATCCAGCGCACACGGCGCCAGCACCAGCTTCTGCAGGCCGTTCTGGTAACGCGAAAAGTTGAGCAGGTCGTTGATCAGTTGCATCAAACGCTGCATTTCTTCGTTGACCGTCATGAGCAGATCGGCCTCGCGACTCTGCTCTGGGAAATGCACACGCTCCTGCAGCAGCCCAAAGGCCATGTGCATGCCCGTTACCGGCGTGCGCAGCTCGTGGGAGGCGCGCAGGACGAATTCGCTGCGTACGCGCGCGAACGCGCGCTGCTCGGTTACATCGTGCAGCACCATGACCGCGCCGAGGATATTGCCTTGGGTATGGGTCACCGGCGTCAGGCTGTACGAAAGCAGACGCGCTTCACCATCGACTTCGAAGCTCAGGTCGTCCAGCGCGCGCTCCAGGCTGCCACCGCGCAGGATCAGGTTCAACTGCTCGTCCAGATCGGGCCTGCCAAGCGCTTCGCCCAGGCCCAGGCCCAGGCGGTGGTCTTCCCAGCCCAACTGACGCTGCGCTACCGGGTTCAAATGCTCCAGCTGGCCTTGTCGATCGATCATCAGCAGGCCGTCGTCGATGCTGTCCAGCACCGCTTGCAGGCGCTGTTGCCCGGCGCGGAGCTCATCGACATTGGTGGCCTGATGCTGACGCAGCGCGTGGGCCATGGTGGCGAAGCGGCTGGCCAGCCGATTCAGTTCTGCTGCCGGGGAAACGGGTAGCTGCACATCGAAATTGCCTTGGCTGATGTCGTCCGCCGCCTTGGCCAAGGCCTCGATGGGCCCGCCGAAACGGCGCGCGATACCGTGTGCGGTAAAAAAGCCGACGATCAGCACCGCCAGGCCCACCAGGCCGAGCAAACCCGATACCCACATCGCCCGTTGGTGGGACTCGTGCTCCAGCGCGGCGATACTTTGCAGGGTGTTCTTGTACGAATCGATCAGGCTCGTGCGCAGGGTATTGAATGCCTGGCTCAGCGGCGGGTTATGGCTCAACGGCAGGTGTTGCGTGGCCGTGGCCCGGTATTGCTCGACAAAGGCCTGGAAGTTTTCGGCGGACTGGAGAAATCCGTAGTGAGCATTGTGGCTTTGCTCATGGGCGATGCCTTCATCGAGCAGCGCTTTGAATTGCTCCTGTGACTGGCCGATGCCCGCGACGTCCGGATCGGGCTCCAGCATCATGACCAATTGATCGCCCAGGCTCTGGCGCATCTTGAGCCCCAGGTCCAGCGTGGTGAAGTGGCTGCGCAGCATGCTTTCCTGCGAAGCAGCCATCTGCATCACGCTGACCAGACCCAACACCAGCCCCAGCAACGCGACTGTAATCAGCGCCGAGATGCTGAGAAACAGCCGGGTGTGCAGCTTCATGGCCAGTTTCATAGGTTGTACTGTTTGCGTTTGCGATAAAGCGTCGAGGCATCGATACCCAGGGTTTTGGCGGCCTGATCCAAGGTATCACTGGTGGCCAGGACGGCACCGATGTGGGCCTTTTCCAGTTCGTCCAGGCTCAGCGCCGCGCCGATGCGCGGTGCATTGTTGACGGGCTGCTCGGCCATGCCCAGATGGCTGACCTCGACGCGCTCCTGAGGGCAGATGATGCTCGCCCGTTCGATCACGTTGCGCAGCTCGCGGATATTTCCCGGCCAGCGATAGTTGAGCAGCGCCGCCCGTGCCTCCTCGCTGAAGCCTCTTGCTGGCCGCGCGTACTCCTTGACGAAGCGCGCGAGAAAACGATCGGCCAGGGTCAGGATATCCTCGCTGCGCTCGCGCAGCGGCGGCAGGTGCAGGGTGATCACGTTCAGGCGGTACAGCAGATCCTCGCGAAAACGGCCCTCGCGAACCATGTCCTCGAGGTTGAGGTTGGTCGCCGCCAGGATGCGCACATCGGCGCGCCGCGTCACGGGGTCACCTACCCGCTCGTATTCCTTGTCCTGAATGAAACGCAGCAACTTGGGCTGCAAGGTCAAGGGAAAATCGCCGATCTCGTCGAGAAACAGAGTCCCGCCATCGGCCTGGTTGACGCGACCCAAAGTGCTTTCACTGGCACCGGTGAAAGCACCGCGACTGTGGCCGAAGAGTTCGCTTTCCATCAACTCGGCAGTCAGCGACGGGCAGTTGATGGTTACGCAGCTTTTCTTGGCGCGCTTGCTCCAGCCATGAATGGCGCGTGCCAGCTCGCCCTTGCCGGTACCCGATTCGCCAAGAATGAGGATGTTGGCATCGGTCACCGCCACCTGGCGCGCGGTTTCCAGCACGACCATCATGGCGGGGCTGTGTGAATCAAGGCCGTCCTTGGGCTTGCGCACCTCGCCTTCGAGCGCTTCGAGCCGAGCCGACAATTGACGTACTTCCAATTGCTTGGCGGTCGCCAGGCGCAACTGGTCGGGGCTGCAGGGCTTGACCAGATAGTCGGCGGCGCCGGCCTGAATTGCATCGACGGCGGTATCCACCGCCGAGTGCGCGGTGACGATCACCACACGCATCCATGGTGCCTGCACACGCATCTGTGCCAGTACATCCAGGCCGTTGTCCTCGCCCAGGCGCAGGTCGAGGAAGCACAGGTCGAACACCTGCCGCTGCATCAAGGTGTCTGCCTGATTCGCGCTGTTGGCCGTCGCCACGCTGTAGCCTTCGTCTTCCAGGCAATAGCGGAAGGTACGCAGGATGGCGGACTCATCGTCCACCAGCAGAATGCGGCCTTTATGCTCCGTGCCAGATTCCATGTTCCTACGCTCCTCAGAGAAAATTCTTGGTTAGTCCCGGACAAATCGGGCAGGTTGCATGGTCGATTCTGATTGATTCGGCAGGCTGCATGGTAGCTATTAGCTGATTACATTTCTAACTGTATGAAATATCTGAGCTTTCAGTAAGTAAAAAGTTTGGCATATGCCTTGCGATATCAACCGATCGTCTTCAATGGGAGGAGAGTAGGAATGCGCGGTATCAAGCGACTCACGTTGGCAAGCGTCATCGCAGGTCTGGTAGGCCTGTCGACATTGGTCTCGGCAGCCACCCCTGCCAATCTCGAGAAACACGATGGTGAATCATCCAGCCTCGAGAGCAGGCTGCAGGCAGCACGCCAGGAGGGCTCCATCTGGACGGCGCTGGCTTTGAATCGACAGCTCAACGGCTTCGAGTTCGGCGTGCAGGTCCGTGAGGGCACCGCTACGTTGACCGGCGCTGTGGAAGACCAGGTCGACCGCGAGCTTGCCGAGCAGGTAGCCCTCAATACCCAAGGCATCGACAAGGTCGATAACCGCCTGACCCTCAATCCGGAACTGGTTGAGCACGTCAATCAGCGTCAGCAATTCGCCCAGCATCTGGAAGACGCCACGCTCACGGCAATCGTCAAGTCCAAGTTGCTGTGGAACACCAGTACCCAGGCACTGGATATCGTCGTCACCACCAGCGACGGTGTCGTGACGCTCAAGGGCCAGGCGCAGACTGCCGATGCCAAGCAACTGGCTGGCAGCCTGGCGACCAATACCGATGGCGTCTATCAGGTGAACAACCTGATCAGCCTGGGTGCAGCGGATACGGCGACGACGCGGGCCGAGACCAAGGCCAAGAAGACCGAAGAAGCCTTGAGCGATACTTGGGTGACCAGCAAGATCAAGGCGAGCCTTTTGCTCAATCGCGATCTGGACGGGCTGAGCATCGATGTCGAGACGCGCACGGGCATGGTAGCGCTCAAAGGTGACGTCGCCAGTTCCGAGCAGAAAACCCTGGCGGTCGAGGTGGCACGCAACATCCGCGGTGTCCGTGGCGTGGATGCCGATCTGTTGAAAGTGTCCAAGCCAATACTGTGATCGTGCAAATCGCCCGAGCCCAGGCGCGTTATCGTGCAGGTTGCTATTGAGTATTGAACGTCTATTAATGCAAACTACTGATTTTAAAGAGTTTAATCGGAGATAAGAGGTTGGCATGCAGGCTGCAATACTTGTTTCAAGAACACGTATTCAGTCGTTATCCCAGTGCAAGGAGTTTCCGGATGAACCGTCCTCAAGCAGCTCAAGCGTCCGCCCTGTCCCAATCGATGCGCCAAGGATTGTTTCTGGTTCTGGCGACGCTGGTGACCCTGCTGGCGGTGCAGCTGTATGCAGGCTGGGCATCTGCCCAGCAGCAGGAACTTCTTTTGCCACCTCAGGAGCGTCTGGTCGACACCGCGCACCTCAATCCAGCCAGTGCGCATTGGGTCGGGCGTCAGCAATCTGGAAACATTGAACGCGTACAAGCGAACGAGCCGGTTGAACACATTCGCAGTTGGGTGTTCTGAGGTACTGGCAACGCATCTGATCAACCGATAAAACACGACAAATCGTAAAGGAGATACACCATGCTGAGTTGGGCAGTCACATTCCTGATCATCGCCATCATCGCCGCCGTCCTGGGCTTCGGTGGTATCGCCGGCACCGCAGCAGGCATCGCCAAGATCCTGTTCGTAGTATTCCTGGTGCTGTTCGTCGTCTCGTTCATCTTTGGCCGTCGCGGTCGAGGCTGACCATGACCAGCATGACCCTCAAGGGTATAGGCATGGCGCTGTCGCTGGTCGGCAGCAGCATGGCAATGGCCGCCAATGACGGTCAGGCTCGCGTCAGCGAGCTACTGGGTTCGAGCACCGAGTACCGCGATACCTGGCAGTCGGTGATCAAGTCCGAGGAACGTGTTCCGGACTGGATCATCAATCTGTCAGGCGTTTCGCCCCAGCAGATGTCTGCAGTCCCTGAGGACGGCGACAATTACCTGGTGGGGCCGCTGTGTGAAACCGCTGAGAGCTGCAAAAGCGGGCGACTGCTCGTAGCCTTCAGCATAGACAAGGAAGATGCCTACGCATTGTATGTCCAGGTACCTGCCGGCTTGCCTGCCGATAAGTCGCCGACGCGTCACGCGACCTATCGCTTTCTCGGCAAGCCCGACGAGGGCATGCAGCAGATGCTCATGGAGCAGTTGAAGAAAGACCCTGACTGGTACTGACTTCCTGTGATGCCGTGATGGTTTGCGCCATCACGGCAGTGCGTCAAAGATCTACAGATTGGACCGGGTCATCCTGGTCCGAATGGCCGGCACTCAGAAGGTGGCGGTCATGACCATGGGGTCGGGTTGTTCTGAATGCAGTCGGTTCGGAGTGACCTAGGGGTACAGGGAGGACCTCCGAACCGGGCCGGGTCAGGCAACAGCTGCTGCGCAAGCGGTGTACGATCATTACGTGCCCGGCTTGCGCAGAGCCTATCTTTGCAGCGTCGAGCTGCCTTCCATCTTGTTTCATCTTTTTCCAGCAGAAAATTCCCCGCGTTCGGTTTCGCGAACGTCGTTGATTTTTCTGCACCCCCTTTTCGGCAAACCTGCCAATTGCTTCGGCATGGCCAGTCGTCTATCCGAACGCACATATCAAAGGCAGTAGATCACTCAATCGCGTTATGCCGAGTTTGCATAGGGTAGTCGCATCCGGCATTAGACGCTGCCGCAGTGCATCGGAATAGTTGCGCCTTTTTTCGTTCGCCAAAGCGTTTCGCCACGGCGTGAAGAAACCTCTACGGATGACCGTTCGGCTTGCGAACAGGCATCACGAGTTGACTTGGAAAAAGGGTAACGACATGAAGAAGGCAAAACTGAGCCTCGCCTGGCAAATACTCATCGGCTTGGTACTGGGCATCGCACTGGGTGCAGTGCTCAACCACTTCAGTGCCGAGAAGGCCTGGTGGATCGGCAATATCCTGCAGCCCGCAGGCGACATCTTCATCCGCCTGATCAAGATGATCGTGATCCCCATCGTGATCTCTTCTCTGATCGTCGGCATTGCCGGCGTGGGCGATGCGAAAAAGCTCGGCCGCATTGGCGTAAAGACCATCCTCTATTTCGAAGTGGTGACCACCATTGCCATTCTGGTTGGCCTGGGCCTTGCCAACTTGTTCCAGCCTGGACTGGGTATCGACATGAGTACCTTGGGCACCGTGGATATCTCGCAGTATCAGAAAACCACGGCTGAGGTGCAGCATGACCATGCGTTCGTTGCCACCCTGCTCAACCTGATTCCGTCCAACATCTTTGCGTCGATCGTTCGCGGCGACATGCTGCCGATCATCTTCTTCTCGGTACTGTTCGGCCTGGGCCTGTCGAGTCTGCCAGGTGAAACCCGGGAGCCTCTGGTCAAAGTCTTTCAGGGCGTATCGGAAAGCATGTTCAAGGTCACTCACATGATCATGAACTACGCCCCAATCGGGGTTTTCGCGCTGATTGCCGTCACGGTGGCCAACTTTGGCTTCGCTTCACTGCTGCCCTTGGCCAAACTGGTGGTGCTGGTGTATGCGGCGATCCTGTTCTTCGCCATCGTCGTGCTCGGTGTCATCGCGCGCCTGTTCGGCTTCTCGGTCTTCAAGCTGTTCCGCATCTTCAAGGACGAGCTGGTACTGGCGTATTCCACGGCCAGTTCGGAAACCGTCCTGCCGCGCGTGATCGAGAAGATGGAAGCGTATGGCGCACCGAAGGCCATCAGCAGCTTCGTGGTGCCCACCGGCTACTCGTTCAACCTCGACGGCTCTACCCTCTATCAAAGCATCGCGGCGCTGTTCATTGCCCAGCTGTATGGCATCGACCTGTCGATCGGGCAACAACTGATGCTGGTACTGACCCTGATGGTCACTTCCAAAGGCATTGCAGGCGTGCCGGGCGTGTCGTTCGTGGTCTTGCTGGCGACCCTGGGCAGCGTCGGCATTCCGCTTGAAGGCCTGGCCTTCATTGCCGGCGTCGACCGCATCATGGACATGGCCCGTACCGCGCTCAACGTCATCGGCAATGCCTTGGCCGTGCTGGTGATCTCGCGTTGGGAAGGCATGTACGACGATGCCAAGGGCGAGCGTTACTGGAACTCCCTGCCGCACTGGCGCAACAAGGACCGCGTCGCCCCCTGACGCGGCTCTGTGGGAGCGGGCTCTGCCCGCGAACGGTGCGCCGCGATGATACCTGCATCCGCAGCCTACCCGGCGACGCGGCTCGTACCCTGTAGCAGCGGTGCAAGCCACGTCCGGCCTCACGCGAAAACCCTGACACACCACGCTGCCCTGCGGGGCAGAATCCAACCTCGCTTTGGGCTATCATCCGCGCATCTTCGAACGAGGGAATACCCATGCTGAACGGCCTGTGGCTCAGCTTCTTTCTGATCGCCGCGATTTCGGCCTTCGGCCAATGGCTCATCGGCGGCAATGCCGGCATCTTCGCCGCGATGGTCGAAAGCCTGTTCGCCATGGCCAAGCTGTCGGTAGAAGTAATGGTCCTGCTGTTCGGCACCCTCACCTTGTGGCTGGGCTTCCTGAAGATTGCCGAGAAGGCCGGTATCGTCGATTGGCTGGCCAAGGTCCTGGGGCCGTTGTTCAGCCGACTGATGCCCGAGGTGCCACGCGGCCATCCGGCACTGGGGCTGATTACCATGAACTTCGCCGCCAACGGCCTGGGCCTGGACAACGCCGCAACCCCGATCGGCCTCAAGGCCATGCGCTCGCTACAGGAACTCAACCCCAGTGCGACCACCGCCAGCAACGCGCAGATCCTGTTTCTGGTACTCAACGCCTCGTCGCTGACCCTGCTGCCGGTATCGATCTTCATGTACCGCGCCCAGCAAGGCGCCCTCGACCCGACCCTGGTGTTCCTGCCGATTCTCCTGGCCACCTCGGCCAGTACCCTCGCCGGGCTGCTGGCAGTGGCCGTGATGCAACGTCTGCGGCTGTGGGATCCAGTGGTGCTGGCTTATCTGATTCCCGGTGCGCTGCTGCTTGGCGTGTTCATGGCGTTCCTGGGCACCCTCTCGGCTACAGCCCTGGCGGGGCTGTCCTCGATCCTGGGCAACCTCACGCTGTTTGGCCTGATCATCCTGTTTCTGGTCATCGGCGCGCTGCGCAAGGTTCAGGTCTACGAGGCCTTCGTGGAAGGCGCCAAGGAAGGTTTCGACGTTGCCAAGAGCCTGCTGCCGTATCTGGTCGCCATGCTCTGCGCGGTAGGTGTGCTGCGCGCTTCGGGCGCCCTGGAGCTGGGCCTGGACGGCATTCGTCACCTGGTCGAATGGCTGGGCATGGACACCCGGTTCGTCGACGCCCTGCCGACCGCGCTGGTCAAGCCGTTTTCCGGCAGTGCCGCGCGCGCGATGCTGATCGAGACCATGCAGTCCCATGGCGTGGACAGCTTTCCGGCCCTGGTTGCGGCGACCATTCAGGGCAGCACCGAGACCACGTTCTATGTGCTGGCCGTGTACTTCGGCGCCGTGGGCATCCAGCGTGCACGTCACGCGGTCGGCTGTGCACTGCTGGCGGACCTGGCCGGAGTCATCGCCGCCATCGTGGTCTGCTACTGGTTCTTCGGTGCCACGGCGGCCTGAACCGCGTCGTCGGTCACCGTGAAGCGCAGCACGCCGACGATCTGACCATCCTCGGTCAACACCCGCACCTGCCATTTCCCCGCGACGTTGCCGGGGAAATTCTGCTTGTGGCTCCAGGCGCGATAGCCCTCCTTGCGCCCGCCGTGGATGTCCAGGGCGATGCGATCGACCTCGGTGCCGTTCTGCTGCCACACATGATAGATACGCTCGTCCAAGCCTCGAGGAGCATTGATGGCGGTGTAGGCGTACAGCCCGCTGCTGCGCAACTGCGCCGCGCTGACCGTATCCAGGCTGTCGCCATGGGTGCGGCTGCGGTTGTCCAGCTCGGTGGTCACCGCCACCTCGGTCAGCCATAGCGTGGCCGGCGGCACCCAGGAGCGCAGCAGCCATCCAGCACCGCCGATCATCAAGGTCGCCAGAACCAGCGCCACGCCGCGACGCCAATGGTTGATCGGGAAACTGACCGCCAGGCTTGGAAAGGCCAGCAGCATGGCGGTGGCCAGCGCCAGCTTGAAACTTTCATCGGTGGTCAGGTGCAGGATGATCGGCAGCGCCGTGAGCAACGCCGCGAACAGTGTGAATGTGTGCAGCGCCATGAACAGCCAGCGCCGGGGCGCGACCCACTTGTAGTACAGCGGGTCGATGATCGACACCAGCCCGGCCAGCGTCAGCAGGCCGGTAAACACCAGCTGGCCGCTGTTCCAGGTGGTGGTGATATAGAAGAAAGGCAGAACGAAGAACAGGCTTTCCTGGTGAATCATCTGGGTCGCGTAGCGCAGCACCGGCGTGGGTATCTCACGCTTGAACAAGCGGGTAAACAACTGGGTGAAGGTGTTCTCCAGCATCAACCAGATCCAGGTCAGCAGCATCACCACTGCGATCCAGCTGGCCAGGCCGGCCTGGCGATCGACCAGCACGAAGCTGCCGATGCCGGACAGGAAACCGCCCAGTGCGATCACACCCGGGTAGCGTTTGATAAGGTCGATGAGGCGCTGAACGAAGTACGGCATGGTCTTCCATAGAAAATAGGCAATGAAACGGTATTCGGGATACCGCCTCGGCAGCGATCAACGTCGTTTCGCGCGCCGCCAGACGATGAGCCCCACCAGCAATGCTGCCATGCCGATCAACACCGCCCAGGCGATCCGATAGAGCTCGTCATAGCTGAGCAGGGGTTTTTCGACACGGATATACCCCTGCGTCCCTACCATCTGACGCAAAGCAGTGTTGGCGTCCTCGACGGTGACCTGAGCCAACTGCCGCGCCGGGCTGGCGAAACGGCCGTCGGTATAGTCGGCCAGTGCTCCCCAATAGTAGTCGGCCAGCGCCACGTTGCCTTGCGCCGCCCAGGCTTGCCGGGCGATCGCAAGATTCTTCAGGCGCTTGAAGGTCTCCGCGTCCACACCGTTGTCGCGCAGACGCGCGATCATCTGCCCCATGACCAGGCCGGTCTGACCGATATCGGCTCGATCCACATCGGCGTTCAGGCTCAGCAGGCCGCTGTCGCCGTACGACTCGCGGGCCACCCAGGGTCCGTACGACAGGCCGTGGGCAAGCCGCAGTTCGCGGTAAAGCTCCCATTCCAGATACATCTGCAGCAGGTCCAGGGTAGCGGGATGCGCGGTTTCAAGCACCGGTTCGACGAAGTACAGATGAAGCTTGGCGTCCTCGCCCAGCCAACCGCGGGTCAGTTCAGCCTGCGGCTCGGCCGCATGGGTGACCGAACGTAGGTCTTGATGGTCGCTGGGTTCCACCGCATCCAGCGCACCCCAGGTACGCTCCAGATAGGCCGGCAGCAGCTTATCCAAGCCTCCTACCACGATCAGGCTCATGTTGTTCGGTGCGTACCAGTTTTGCCGGACATCACGCACCTGCGTCAGCGTCAGGTCGGCGACTTCGGCAGGTTGCGGACACTTGAGGCCCAACTCGATAGCCAACTGACTGCTGGCATCGCTGTCCCGAGCGGGCTTGTCGAGCAAGCGCTGCAGGTGGGAATGATGGCCGCCGTCTTCGTGCTCGATGATGCGCTTGGCGCTGGCCAGGGCTTTTTCGTCGATGGTGGTCCGAGTGACGGCAGCCAGCAGCAGGTCGAGTACCTTGCGCTGGTTGTGCGCTGGCGCTTCGATGACGAAGGTGGTGTCGGCACTGCTGGTGAACGCATTCCATTCGCCGCCCAGCGCCTGCATGCGTTCTTCGAGACCGCCTTCGCCGTGCTCGTCGATACCGCTGAACAGAAGATGCTCGAGCAGGTGGGGCAGTTCTTGATCAGTGCAGGAGAAGTCGTCGAAACCAACGCCAACCACCAGGCGAATCGACACGTGGGCACGCTCGTCGCCAGGTTTGAGCAGCAGTTGCAGGCCGTTGGGCAACAGATACCCTTCGACCTGGAAGCGGTCCAGCGCCACGACTTCACGGCCGGCGCACAACAGCGTCGCCGCCAGGAGCCACAGGCACAGCAGGCGATGCTGCGTGCCGGGAGCGCTTTTCACCCGCTCGTGCATGAATCCCTTCCATTGAAATCGACCAAGTCAATGGAACAGACCCCCTGGCCGGTCAGTCGTTCATAGCACATTGCTGGCCACTACCGCACGCTGCCAGTGCAGCGCGCGGCTTTCAAGGCTCAGGACTCTTCCTGGGACTTGCGACGCTTGCGGGCCATGGCAGTACGCATCTTGATGTTCACGGCTTCCACAGCCAACGAGAACGCCATGGCGAAATAGACGTAGCCCTTGGGTACATGCACGTCGAAGGCTTCGGCGATCAGTACGGTACCGACCACCAACAGGAACGACAACGCCAGCATCTTCAGCGATGGATGCTGATCGATGAAGCGACTGATGGTGCCCGAAGCGACCATCATCACCAATACCGCAACGACGATGGCAGCGACCATGACCGGTACATGGGACACCATGCCCACCGCGGTGATGACCGAGTCCAGCGAGAACACGATGTCGATGATGGCGATCTGGATGATGGTGTAGATGAAGTTGCCACCCTTGCCTGCAACCTCGTCACCGCCCTCTTCTTCGCCTTCCATGCCGTGGTAGATCTCTTGCGAGCTTTTCCACAACAGGAACAGACCACCGAAGAACAGAATCAGGTCACGTCCGGAGATACCCTGGCCGAATACCACGAACAGGTCGGCGGTCAGGCGCATGACCCAGGTGATCGAAAGCAGCAGCAGAATGCGCGTGACCATGGCCAGCGCCAGGCCGAAAATCCGTGTGCGTGCCTGCATGTGCTTGGGCATGCGGCTCACCAGAATCGAGATCATGATGATGTTGTCGATGCCCAGCACGATTTCAAGTGCCGTCAGGGTCAAGAAAGCAACCCAGATTTCCGGGTTGGTGAACCATTCCATGTGAAGTCCTTCGTGTTGAATGTCAGGGCGGCGCAAGGCCGGATGCTAAAGCGCCGCTACCATGGGGTAGCGGCGCGACGGCGTCCGGCCTGGCTCGCGAATAGAATTTATAGACTGCTGAACAGAGGAAAGATCCCCATTGCCAGCGCGGCGAACATTATGCACAGGCAAACCAGTACTGCCCACTTGAGGGTGAAGCGCTGGTGGTCACCGAACTCGATACCGGCCAGGGCAACCAGCAGGTAGGTAGAGGGTACCAGCGGGCTGAGCAGGTGTACGGGTTGTCCGACGATCGAGGCACGGGCCATTTCCACCGGCGAGATGCCGTAGTGCGCCGCGGCTTCGGCCAGTACCGGCAATACGCCGTAGTAGAAGGCATCGTTGGACATGAAGAAGGTGAACGGCATGCTGACCAGCGCCGTGATCACGGCCAGGTACGGGCCCATGGCATCCGGAATCACTGCCAGCAGGCTCTTGGACATGGCGTCGACCATGCCGGTGCCGGTCAGGATGCCGGTGAAGATACCGGCGGCGAAGATCAATCCGACCACGGCCAGAACGCTGCCGGCGTGGGCCGCGACACGTTCCTTCTGTGCTTCCAGGCACGGGTAGTTGACGATCATGGCAATACTGAACGCGACCATGAACAGCACCGGCAGAGGCAGCAGGCCCATGATCAGAGTGATCATCAGCAGCAGGGTCAAGCCGCCGTTGAACCAGATCAGCTTGGGCCGGCGTGCGTCAGGGAACTGCGACACGCTGATTTCGCTGTGGTCGATCTCGTCGCCAGGCAGGTGCAGCTCGCCCAGACGAACGCGCTCGCGCTTGCCGTACATGTAGGCAATCACCAGGATGGCGACGACACCGACCGCCATGGCTGGGATCATCGGCACGAAGATGTCCGAAGGGTCGACATGCAGGGCACTGGCAGCGCGCGCGGTCGGACCACCCCACGGCGTCATGTTCATGACCCCGCCTGCCAGAATGATCAAACCGGCCATGATCCTTGGGCTCATGCCGATGCGCTGGTACAGCGGCAGCATGGCGGCAACGCAGATCATGTAGGTGGTCGCGCCGTCACCGTCCAGCGAAACGATCAACGCCAGTACGGCCGTGCCGACCGACACTTTCAGCGGGTCGCCCTTGACCAGCTTGAGGATCTTGCGCACTGCCGGGTCGAACAACCCCGAATCGATCATCAGGGCGAAATACAGGATGGCGAACATCAGCATCACGCCGGTCGGCGCAAGCTTGGTGATGCCCGCAAGCATCATCGGGCCGATTTCCGGTGCGAAACCACCGAACAGAGCGAACAGGATAGGCACGATGATCAAGGCGATCAGCGCAGAAAGGCGCTTGGTCATGATCAGGAACATGAACGTGATGACCATGGCAAAGCCAAGGAATGTCAGCATGGGAATACTCCAGGCACAGCGCGGCTAAAGACGAAGAACGAGAGGTTCAGCGAGGAATGGCAAGAGCCGGGAGTATGGGAAGGGTGGCACTGCGGGTAGGGATCATCAAGGACATCGGTTTCACCATTGTTGTTGTTCAAGAGGCCGAAAGCGCACCTGAGTGCTGCCATCTGGCCGGCCGGTCTTACGCCGGGGGTGAGTCGATCCTATGTCGGCAAGCTTTCAACAACCTTTCGCCATTCAAAACGATACAATTGTCCTTGTGGGAGCGGGCTCTGCCCGCGAATACTCGTGCCCCGCTCCAAAACAACACAGTCCCCCTGTGGGAGCGGGCTCTGCCCGCGAATGCTCGTCCCCTGCTCCCAAAACAACACCGTCCCCTGTGGGAGCATGCTCTGCCCGCGAATACTCGTGCCCCGCTCCCAAAACAACACCGTCCCCTGTGGGAGCGAGCTCTGCCCGCGAATGGCGCCCCCTCGATCTCAAGGCAATACCAACCCACCCGCCGCCTTGTGCAACTCGCGCAGGTGTTCCCCCACCTGCTTCAGATTCGCTTCACTGGCCGCAATCTCCGCAGCCCGCTCAGGGGTCAGCAGCGCCCTCACCTCCTTGTCCAAGTCGGTACTCAAGCGCTGCAACCGTTGCTGGCGCTGACTGCTTTCCGATTCCAGCCGCTGCCACTCCGCCGTCTGCGGCAACCCGTAGCCACCGTTGTCGAGCAGTTCCGCCGGTCGGCTGAGAAAACCGCTATTGGCCAGTATTTCCTGCAGCATCTGATTGGCGTTGGCCACGCTGCCATCCCCCAACTCGCGGGCGCCCAGATAGCGTTGCTTCACCTCATCCTGCGCCAACAGCAACTGGCGCCGGTAACTGGCCTGCTCCAGCA
Organism: Pseudomonas sp. CFBP 13710; assembly: GCF_014842235.1. Classification (NCBI taxonomy): domain Bacteria; kingdom Pseudomonadati; phylum Pseudomonadota; class Gammaproteobacteria; order Pseudomonadales; family Pseudomonadaceae; genus Pseudomonas; species Pseudomonas sp. CFBP 13710. Next base: position 163,887 of record NZ_JACYVJ010000008.1, read on the forward strand.
GCAACAGCGCAGCACTGGTGCGCAGGTCAGCCTGGGCAAACCAGGGCCGTCGCTGCTGAGCGGTCTGCGCCAACCAATCCTCGACGGTCTGCTGCGGGATGGGCAGATGCTTGCGCAGCACCTCGAACATGGCCTGGTAACGATCGCGATAGGAATCGAACCGATACCCCAGCCGCAATGCTTCACGCGGATCATCGAGCACACTGCCATCGGCCAGCCCGCGCCCTTCCAGCACCTCGAGCAAACCGTTGGGCAAGATACTGTCGATGCCCTGGAGCCTCGGATCATGGGTACCGCTACGCAGCAGCTTGAGGTTCTCCACTGCACAATTGTTGGACAGGAAGTAATAGCTGCCGTCGTAGCTCCAATGCATTTCCGCGGCATGCCGCACCAGCGACTCGATCTCGGCGCGGTCCAGCTTGAGCGGCACCGACGCCAGGCTGCGCAACTCGGTCTTGGTGTACTCGTCGATCACCTGGGACAGCGGCAACACGAACAGTCGCGACGGGTATTGCCCCATCAGACCGCCCCATGTGGACAGCTGCACATCATTGACGAATGCCCGGTACGACAGCACCAGGTGCTGCTCCAGATCCAGTCGGCAGTCCGGCCCTCGCGGGCGTCCCGGGGCGCAGATGACCAGGCGCAGCATGCTGTGCCCCCAACGGCTGGCGAGGTTCTGATTGGCTTCGGCAAGCAGGTAGTCCACCGCGTAGACACGTTGCGGATCGATCTTGCCCAAGGGCGTCTTGCCGAAGTCGCTGCCGGCATTCAGGTAAGGCAGGCCTTCGGCGCAGCTTTGCTGGCGCGCCGGCGCCCAGTTGAAACGCGCCTTGAAGTAGTCGAACAATGCCGGCCGACGGCAGGCATAAGCCGGGTCGAGGAGAAAGTACTCCATGTTGACCGCGACGAATTCCTTCGGACTGCTGACTTCGTAGATGTCGGGACTGCGTACGATCTGACGGTTCTGCTCTTCGCGCTCGCCCCGGCGTCCGACGTATTGCTGCCAACCGGCCAGGTCCAGCAGGCGCGGGTCGTCGCTCAGGGTAAAGCGCCGCATACCCTGGCCACGGCACTCATCGGGCAAGCCAATCTTGCCAAGGCTGGCATTCTGACGGTTGCAGCGGTTGATCAGTGCACGGTCCGCAGGTGTCCACAGGCGCGCCCGATCATAGATATGCGTGAGTTCGTGCAGCACGGTGGCCAACAGCTCTTCGCGCACTGTGCCATGAGGACGGTTGGTCTGCCGCTGAGCGGAAGAGCCGTCGGCCAGCCCCTGCAATTGATTGAGGTTCAATTCCAGGCTGGATACCAGAGACGCTTGGCCATAGGCATTGTCGGGCATGCGCGATGACCAGCTGACGTCGATACGCCGGTCCAGCTGCGCGACGAACTGTGGTGGCAATGCGGCCATCGCATCGTCGAGCAGTGCCTGGCTGGCATCGGCCTGCCGGGCATCCAGCCCGCTGCGGTCAAGCACCAGCTGCAGGCTGGCAGAAGCCTGCGCAGCCGTCAGCAGAAGGCCTGCTGTCAGCAGCCAGCGGGCCAATCGCCTCACAGTGCGAGAATGGCTTCGGCAAGGTCCTGGTCACTGGCGGTGCGCGCCTGTGGAACGCGCTCACGCAGCGCATTGAAGGCGGCCTCCAGCTGCGCGCCACGGATGTTGCCCTGGCTGGCCACATAGCTGGCCGCGTCGTCCCGCGCTTCCAGGACCACCTTGGCGTCGCGGATCGAGGTCGTGGTGTCGGAAGTGAAATCGATCGACCGGCCAAATGCACGGACGATGATATTACTGGTGGCCACGACAGTTTGGGCCTGGGCCACATCGGCCAGCAGGAACAGGCCGAGGGTAGCGGCAATCAGCGGGGTACGCATGGAGCTTCTCCGTAATACGAGGTGTTTATTGGACGAGTATCGCCTGCGCCAGTTCAAGGTCGCCGGCAGCCATTCGAGGGTGCGCCTGGCGAATGACGGCCATGGCCGCTTCGAGCCGTGCGCCGCGGCATTGGCCGCCGCTGGCGACGAAGCAGGCAGCATCGTCCCGGGCAGACAGAATCAACTTGCGATCGAACGGTGCCGTGGTGACTTGGCTGGTCACATACAAGGTGATTACCGACGACTGCAGGCTCACATCGAAGGCCGCAGCCGACGACGCCCAGAGGGCAAGCAAGAATGGCAAATAACGCATCGGGCTTCAGGTGTCGAGCAATTGGGACGGCAAGGCTAGCCCAACGCCTGCGCAAGAGCCACCTCCGATGTCCGGCAGCCGGTAGCCTGCCGGTTCTTTCATCTGGAGCAGCACGCGCTGCAACGTATCAGATGGCAAGGATTGCCTGGGCAAGTTGGGTGTCGCTGGCTTGCATCTGAGGTGCAACCTTGCGGATATGGGCAAAGGCACTTTCCAGCTTCACGCCGCGGATGTCGCCTTGGCTGGCCACGAAGCTTGCAGCGTCATCGCGCGCTTCACGGACGATCTTGTCGTCACGCAGCGAGGAAGACAGGTCCGACGTGGCGTTGGTCGACGCGTTGACCCCACGCACCAGCGCATCGGTGGTGACAACGAAGCTTGAAGCCTGTGCGCCACTGGCCAGAGCCAACAGTACGGCGGCACTGAGCAAATGATTACGGGTCATGATGAATCTCCAGGTCTGAACGAGGTGTGAGCGCAATAAAGCTTATTAGAGCGCCTGGAAGCCTCGGGCGCCAGCACTCCGACCACACCGGCAGCGCAATGACTCAACTGTTATGGTTATAAATTAATAACCAAAAACTGTACTTGTCCTGTTTCACGCAGGCGAAAAAAAACCCGTCAGCGTGGACCGCGACGGGTTTCTTGAATTCGGTGCTGGTTCGGCCTTCAGGCTCTGTTACCAGCGGGGCGTTGCATCAACGCCAGAACGGCTTGCTCAACTCTTCGCAACGCTGGGCTTCGCTGATACCGGCATCGGCCAGCAGACGAGCATCCAGACGAGCCAGTTGATGACGGCTGGCGATACGGCGCTGCCAGAGCATCAGGTTGGCGAAGAAGCGCAGAGGAGCCGAAGTTTGCGCGGTTTGGGTGTTGGCCTGGAACAGGTCGGAACTGAGGGTACGTTCCATGATGTACATCCTTCCGCTTGTGGCGGGGCTGAGTAGTGGTTTATCTGGTACCCATTTTCCATGCTCGCCGTCCATAACAGTAGGCACAGTTCACCTGTATTGTGTGCAGTCAGTTAGCTGTGAAACCCAACTGTCTCGCTCTCGAATGAGGCAACTGTATGGGTCTGCACCAATTTAATGCATTTATCGTCAATCCAGTGCTCTGGGGTGCCTCGATTCTCATTTCTTTACCAGTACAGTAGTACAGTTAAATTTATTCGCTGCGATCTCTGATCACGTTGCACAAAAGCTCAGTCGCTGCAGCCTGCAACTGTATGCGTGGGTGTGCAACCCGGTACTGATTTCACGTAGATCGGTGCGCCATTGCAGTGCCGAGCGCCTACGGGTCCGCAGTGCTCGTTCAGCTCTGCCAGCTGTTCTCCCTCCCTAAAGAAAAACCCCGCCATGGGGCGGGGTTTTTTCAGTACGGCAGCCCATCAGGTGCGTGGGCTCGGAATGCTATTCCACGGCCTTTACCATGTCCTCGATGACCTTCTTCGCATCACCGAACACCATCATGGTCTTGTCCAGGTAGAACAACTCATTGTCCAGTCCCGCGTAGCCACTGGCCATCGAGCGCTTGTTGACGATGATGGTCTTGGCCTTGAACGCCTCCAGGATCGGCATGCCGGCGATGGGCGACTTCGGATCGTTCTTGGCGGCAGGATTGACCACGTCATTGGCACCCAGCACCAGTACCACGTCTGCCTGACCGAATTCGGAGTTGATGTCGTCCATCTCGAAAACCTGGTCGTAAGGCACCTCGGCCTCGGCCAGCAGCACGTTCATGTGCCCCGGCATGCGCCCAGCCACCGGGTGGATCGCATATTTGACGGTCACTCCCGCGTGGGTCAGTTTTTCCGTCAGCTCTTTCAGCGCATGTTGCGCGCGGGCCACTGCCAGGCCGTAACCCGGCACGATGATCACGGTGTCGGCGTTGGTCAGCAGGAACGTGGCGTCATCCGCCGAGCCCGATCTCACCGGCCGCGCTTCCTTGGCGCCAGCCGGGCCTGCGTCTGCAACGGCACCGAAGCCTCCGCCGATGACATTGAAGAACGAACGGTTCATGGCCTTGCACATGATGTAGGAAAGAATTGCGCCGCTGGAGCCCACCAGCGATCCGGCGATGATCAGCATCGAGTTGTTCAGCGAGAAGCCGATGCCCGCCGCCGCCCAGCCCGAATAGCTGTTGAGCATCGACACCACCACCGGCATATCCGCGCCGCCGATCGGGATGATCAAGAGCACGCCCAGCACGAACGCCAGTGCCAGCATCAGGCCGAAAGCGGCATAGCTGCCGGTGAACATGAAGATCAAGCCACACAGCAAGGTGCCCAGACCCATCAGCAGGTTCAGCTTGTGCTGCCCGGAGAACTGCACGGGGGCACCCTGGAACAGGCGGAACTTGTATTTTCCGGACAGCTTGCCGAAGGCGATCACCGAACCGGAAAAAGTGATGGCGCCGATTGCCGCGCCGAGGAACAGCTCCAGGCGATTGCCGGTCGGGATCGGATCGCCCAGCTGCGCGACGATGCCCAGGGATTGCGGCTCGACCACGGCGGCAATGGCAATGAACACCGCTGCCAGCCCGATCATGCTGTGCATGAACGCCACCAGTTCCGGCATCTTGGTCATTTCCACGCGCTTGGCCATGATCGACCCGGCAGTACCGCCAACCAGCAGACCGACCAGCACGTAGCCGATCCCGGCGGTGGCCAGTTCTGCGCCCAGCTTGTAGATCAGGCCGACCGTCGTAAGCACGGCGAGCGTCATGCCGAGCATGCCGAACAGATTGCCGCGCCGGGACGTGGTCGGATGGGACAAGCCTTTGAGCGCCTGGATGAAGCAGACCGATGCCACCAGATAAAGAAGCGTAACCAGGTTCATGCTCATTGTTTGGATGCCTCATCCTTCACTTTCGGTGCTTTCTTCTTGAACATCTCCAGCATCCGCCGGGTTACCAGGAACCCCCCGAATACGTTCACCGCGGCCAGCGCAACGGCCAGCGTACCCATGGTCTTGCCCAGTGGCGTCACGGTAAGCGCTGCGGCGAGCATGGCGCCGACGATGACGATGGCCGAAATGGCATTGGTCACGGCCATCAGCGGAGTATGCAGCGCGGGTGTCACGTTCCAGACCACGTGGTAGCCAACATAGATGGCCAGCACGAAAATGATCAGGTTGTAGATACCGTGGGAAATCAGCATGTCTTCCATTGTTATTGTCCTCAGCCGTTCTTGCGCACGATCTGGCCATCGCGGCACATCAAGCATGCGGCGACGATGTCGTCTTCCAGGTTGATGGTGAACTGCCCGTCCTTGTCGAACAGCAGCTTCATGAAGTCCAGCAGGTTGCGTGCATACAAGGCCGACGCATCGGCACCCACCTGCGCCGGAAGGTTGGTCGGGCCCACGATGGTCACGCCGTTGTGCACCACGATCTGATCGGCCACGGTCAGCGGGCAGTTGCCGCCCTGCAGCGCCGCCAGGTCGATGACCACCGAGCCTGGCTTCATCTGCGCCACCGTCTCGGCGCCAAGCAGCGTGGGTGCTTTGCGCCCGGGAATCAGCGCGGTAGTGATGACGATGTCAGCCTGCTTGGCGCGCTCGTGAACCGCTTGCGCCTGACGCTGCATCCAGCTGGCGGGCATGGGGCGGGCATAGCCGCCGGTACCGACGGCACATTCACGTTCTTCGTCGGTTTCGTACGGCACATCGAGAAACTTCGCGCCCAGCGATTCGATCTGCTCCTTGACTGCCGGGCGCACGTCGGAGGCCTCGATCACCGCGCCCAGGCGCTTGGCGGTGGCGATGGCCTGCAAGCCCGCCACGCCAGCGCCCAGAATCAGCACGCGAGCAGCTTTGACGGTACCGGCGGCAGTCATCAGCATCGGCATGAAGCGCGGATAGTAGTGCGCGGCCAGCAACACCGACTTGTACCCGGCAATGTTGGCTTGCGAAGACAGTACGTCCAGGCTCTGTGCGCGTGAAGTGCGCGGGGCCGCCTCGAGAGCAAAGGCGCTGATGCCTCGCGCGGCCATCTTGGCGATCACTTCGTTGTTGAACGGGTTGAGCATGCCCAGCAGCACCGTACCGGCAGCCATCTGCTGCAGCTCTGCGTCACTGGGCGCATTGACCTTGAGCACCAGTTGCGTGGCAAATGCCTGGGCAGCACTGCCAATGGTCGCGCCAGCGGCCTGGTAGGCATCGTCGGTCACGCTGGCGAGAACCCCCGCACCATGTTCGACCGTCACCGCATGGCCTTGAGCGACCAGCTTCTTGATGGTCTCCGGGGTAGCGGCTACACGTGTTTCGCCCTGCTGCGTTTCGAGAGGAACACCAATGTGCACGTTATATCTCCTGCTGGATCTTTTTCCTGGTCGTACCCAAGCCCTGGCCATGGCCATCGTGCCAGAGCGCCATCAGCGCGATACCGCCTGAGAGCGGCGGGCCGCGGCATTTTGCAGGCCCCGACGAGCGGCTTCAACAGGTTATGGAGCGATACACTCTGGGCACTACAAGTCACGCTGTGACCGAATGTCACAGCATTCCTGCTTCCGCCCTTCTAGTACGGGCGTTACAGGCGCGGCTGGGCTTCTCGAAATATTTTGCGAAATATTTATCGACTGCAGGCGATAGTGTGTCAAAAACCTGCCATATGCAGGCAATTCAACGGCTGTAGCGGAAGTACAACGGTTTATCAAAGCTTTCAATAACGCGCCAGAAACGTACATCTGTAGGTTGCTACCGTTTGGCACTACCGATTTCCAGTCCATGTGGCGGGGGTTGGCGATAATCCTCTGCCTGCTGCATCAACCAGTCGCGAAAGGTCCGCAGCGCCGCCAGCTCGCGATGCCTTTCTGGCACGGCAAGGTAGTAGGCCTTGCTACTGCGCAACTCGTGGGCGTTGGCAATGACCAGGCTGCCCTCGCGCAACTCGCGCTGGATCAGGAACGGAGGAATGAGCGCCAGCCCCATCTCATGTACCGCCGCCTGGGCCAGCATGGAGAATAGTTCATAGCGCGGCCCACTGAGGTCGCGGGACACGTTCAGCTCAAGGCTGGCAAACCATTGCCGCCATGCATAGGGGCGTGTGCTTTGCTGCAACAGCGCAAGCTCGGCAATGCGTGTTGGCGCCAGCGCTGGCTGCCCCTGCAGCAGCGCCGGGCTGCATACCGGGACAGGATGCTCTTCCATCAGCCTGCTGGTCTGCGTCCCCGACCAATCACCATCACCGAAGTAGATCGCCGCATCGAAGTCGGTATCGGCGAACAGAAAGGGTCGAGTTCGGTTGGTCAGGTTGACCGTGATCTGCGGATGACGCCGCTGGAAGTCCTTCAGGCGTGGCAACAGCCACTGCGTACCGAAGGTCGGTACCACCGCCAACTCCAAGGTGCTGGCACCTTGCTGCCCCATCACCGCCAGTGTCTCGCGCTCGACAGCATCGAGCTGCGCGGCCACCCGGCGGCTGTAGGACAGCCCAGCCTCGGTTAGCTTCACGCCACGCTTCGAACGCCGGAACAGGCGCACGTCGAGAAACTCCTCGAGGTTGGCAATCTGTCGACACACCGCGCCCTGAGTCAGGAACAGTTCCAGGGACGCCTTGGTAAAGCTCTCATGGCGTGCCGCCGCTTCGAAACAGATCAGTGCCGCCGTACTGGGAATTCGTCTACGCATGTAACTGTTCCTCACATCACTGCCGGCCATGTTGCCTGTCGCATGCTCCTGAAGTGAGAAATTATCACAAGCTCATGCGTAATCCTCCTTTGCTCACCAACGCATCAGCACCTACCCTCGGGCTATACAGCTTTTCCGAGGACGCGCACATGGCAAGCTTCAACTGGATCGACCCACTGCTGCTGGACCAACAACTCACGCAGGAAGAGCGCATGGTGCGCGACTCTGCCGAGCAATACGCTCAAGGCAAGCTGATGCCGCGAGTGCTGGAGGCCTTTCGCCACGAAACCACCGACCCTGCCATCTTTCGCGAGATGGGCGAGATGGGTCTGCTCGGTGCGACCATCCCCGAAGAGTTCGGCGGCAGTGGCCTGAATTACGTGTGCTACGGCCTTATTGCCCGTGAGGTCGAGCGGGTGGACTCTGGCTATCGCTCGATGATGAGCGTGCAGTCGTCGTTGGTCATGGTGCCGATCAATGAATTCGGTACCCAGGCGCAAAAGCAGAAATACCTTCCCAAATTGGCCAGCGGTGAGTGGATCGGCTGCTTCGGCCTGACCGAGCCCGACCATGGCTCGGATCCAGGGGCGATGGTCACGCGAGCGCGCAAGGTCGAAGGCGGCTACCGCATGAGCGGTAGCAAGATGTGGATCACCAACAGTCCGATTGCCGACGTATTCGTGGTGTGGGCCAAGGACGATGCGGGAGACATCCGCGGCTTCATTCTGGAAAAAGGCTGGGCCGGGCTCAGTGCACCTGCGATCCACGGCAAGGTCGGGCTGCGCGCGTCCATCACCGGCGAGATCGTCATGGACAACGTATTCGTGCCGGAAGAAAACATGTTTCCCGACGTACGTGGTCTCAAGGGGCCCTTCACGTGCCTCAATTCGGCACGCTATGGCATCTCGTGGGGGGCGCTCGGTGCTGCAGAGTTCTGCTGGCACACCGCCAGGCAGTACACCCTGGATCGCCAGCAATTCGGTCGGCCACTGGCAGCCAACCAACTCATCCAGAAAAAGCTGGCTGACATGCAGACCGAAATCACTCTGGCCCTGCAAGGCTGCCTGCGTTTGGGCCGCATGAAGGATGAAGGCACGGCGGCGGTGGAGATCACCTCGATCATGAAGCGCAACTCCTGTGGCAAATCCCTGGATATCGCGCGCATGGCCAGGGATATGCTGGGCGGCAACGGTATATCCGATGAATTCGGCGTCGCCCGTCATCTGGTCAATCTGGAAGTGGTCAATACCTACGAGGGTACTCACGACGTACATGCCCTGATCCTGGGGCGGGCGCAAACCGGCCTGCAAGCCTTCTATTGATAGGAGGTCGTCATGGGCGCCCTTTCGCATCTTCGTGTGCTCGACCTGTCGCGGGTACTCGCGGGGCCATGGGCCGGGCAAATCCTGGCCGACCTCGGCGCCGAGGTCATCAAGGTCGAGCGCCCAGGCCGGGGTGATGACACCCGAGCCTGGGGGCCACCGTTCCTTGCCGACCACGCTGGTAACAGTACGGGTGAAGCCGCCTATTACCTGTCGGCCAACCGCAACAAGCGCTCGGTCACCATCGACTTCACCCGACCCGAAGGTCAGCAGTTGGTACGTGACCTTGCTGCAGGCTCCGACATTCTGATCGAAAACTTCAAAGTAGGCGGACTCGCCGCCTACGGCCTGGACTACGCATCACTCAGCGCTGTGAACCCGCAACTGATCTACTGCTCCATCACCGGTTTTGGCCAGACCGGCCCCTATGCCGCGCGCCCCGGTTATGACTTCATGGTTCAGGGCATGGGTGGCTTGATGAGCCTCACCGGCAAGGCGGACGGTGAACCTGGGGCCGGGCCCGCCAAGGTGGGCGTCGCCCTGACCGATATCCTTACCGGCCTGTACTCAACTGTTGCCATGCTGGCCGCGCTGGCGCATCGCGACAAGGGCGGCGGTGGACAACAGATCGACATGGCCCTGCTGGATGTGCAAGTAGCCTGCCTGGCCAACCAAGCGATGAACTACCTCACGACAGGGGTGGCGCCTGAGCGTCTGGGCAATGCCCATCCGAACATCGTGCCTTACCAAGATTTCCCCACGGCCGATGGCGACTTCATCCTGACCGTGGGCAACGATAGCCAATTCGCCAAGTTCGCGCGGGTGGCGGGTCATCCGGAATGGGCAAGCGATCCCCGATTCGCGTCCAATCAGCAGAGAGTCGCCAACCGCAAGCAGCTGATCCCCCTAATCCGGCAGGCAACGGTGTTCAAGACCACCGAGCAGTGGGTGGCCGAGCTCGAAGTGGCCGGTGTGCCCTGTGGGCCTATAAATGACCTGTCCCAGGTATTCGCCGACCCTCAGGTAGTGGCCAGGGAGCTTGCGATCCATATGCAGCATCCGCTGGCTGGCACCGTGCCTACGGTTGCCAGTCCCCTGCGGCTCAGTGCCAGTCCTGTGGAGTACCGACATGCGCCGCCTCTGCTGGGCGAACACACCAAGGAAGTACTGCAGCAGCTGCTGAACATGGACGCCCTTACCTATGACCACCTTCACGCTGCAGGTGTGGTGTAGTCGTTCTTCTTATAGAGAAGAACGCTTGGACGCGGAGTTATGACGGTTTTTCGAATTGGGGGTTGACGGCAGATCTGTAGTGTCTATAATTCGCCCCACTTCCGGCGCAGCCGAAACGATAAACTCCTTGTTAATCAATGATTTGACCGTTTAAGAGGGTTCGGAAGAGTTTCGATCGTCAAGGTCGGAAGCGGTGAAAAAGGCAGTTGACAGCGGTTTGAA
>NZ_JACYVJ010000009.1:0-144289 GCF_014842235.1 Pseudomonas sp. CFBP 13710
TAAATATTGAAAGGGGACAGATTGATTTTTCTATCACTGTCCGCTTCTGGCCGAAAGCAGCCCTTTCCGCACGTAGTCATCGACCGCCAATGATTTACACCATTCGCAGCCTTGTTCCAAGCGACAGCTGCTACCCTCAGAGATTTCTCACCTCAAACATCCGCCGCACGCCGCAAGAAGACCACTCTCGAAGCAAATACCTACCCCATGCGGATAAGGCTATCAACTGGATCGACATCTTCAAAGCTCTTAAAGCGGGACCTGCGGCTGTTATCGAACGCATTCCCGAAACGCTGCACCGAACACTCGACCAGGGGTTCTGGATACACCTGGATGTTGCTGATCGAAGACCTGCTGACCGTTCCACACAACCCGCCCCACGCCATCCTCCTTGAACCCCGGCACCAGCAAAACGTCATTCAAGACACAGCAATCCGACCAGCCCCCATCAGCGGACAGACCTGCACGGCTCGCTCAGCCAATAGGTTGCGCAGAGCGCGCATTTGTCCGATGCGCTCGTCCAACAAGGCGATTTTCTCTGCAAATAACTGAGCCAGCAGATCGGTGGAAGCTTCTTCGCCAGTCCACAGCAACGGCAGATTTTCGCCGATCTCCCTCAACGAAAATCCCAAGTGCTGCGCCAGCTTGATATACCCAACCAGTTGCAGCGTCTGCTCGGCGTAAAACCGATAGCCGTTGGCAGCACGACCCGGCTTGATCAAGCCTTTCTCTTCGTAGAACCTCAGGGTATCGACTGACACGCCCGCCTTCGCTGCCACTTCTCCGATCTTCACCCGTCAATTCTCCCTTTGACTCTGGACCTAACTCCAGGCTTTAGCCTGCGGGCTCCAACTGTGAGGGGTGAATATGATCAGCGTAAATAGAAATCTGCAGATCGTTCGGGCCAGTGCTGTTTACGATCTTGTGGTCACTGCGGGCTTCATGACGCCTTGGACGGCATTGCTGGTTTTTGAAGGATTCGCAGCGCTGTCCGCTGTGCTGGCATTGGACCGAGCGGTCCCCACGCTGGACACTACCGCAATGCTGTTCGCCAACCTGCTGGGCAGCATCGTGGTGATCTGGTCGATATGGCGGCTGGTGCAACCCAGCCGCAGCATTGGTATGTATGACGCACTGGCGAGAGTGCTGTTCGCTGCCTGGCAGCTGTTTGCAGTAGCTCACGGCGCCAGTTTTCTGATTCTGGGCTTCACGGTTTTCGAAGTGGCTTTTGCCATCGCGCAACTGCTGCCGACACACAATCCACAAGCGGTTCAAACGCAGGCACGCCCTGGGGGTTCTGGTCTCGGTGCGCGGTAGCCAAAAGTCTCGCTATGGCGTCACCCGCAACAGCTTCGCATCGACCCCATCGGTCAGCACATAGATCGACCCATCGGGAGCTACCTTGACGTCGCGTATGCGCTCGTCCAGTTCGCCCAGCAGCAGTTGCTGACCGACGATCTGCTGGCCGTTACGCACAACGCGGCGCACGGCACGCTCCTTGAGTGCCGGGACCAGCAAGTCGCCTTGCCATTGGGGAAACAGCGGACCGTCGTAAATGGCCAAGCCAGCGGGTGCAATCGACGGTGTCCACTCCAGGAGTGCGTTCTGGTAGCCAGGCAAACGGGTGAATGGCGTTATTTTCGCAAACGGGTAGTCGATACCGCCCGTGACGATGGGCCAGCCGTAGTTGGCGCCCGGCACGATGCGGTTGACCTCGTCGCCGCCGCGCGCGCCATGCTCGGTGATCAGCAAATCGCCCGTTGTCGGGTCGACGGCGATGCCCTGCACATTGCGGTGGCCAAGGCTGTAGATTTCCGGGGCGACGCCAGCTTGGCCGATGAAAGGGTTATCCGCCGGCGGGCGGCCCTCGCGGTCGATTCTGACCAGGGTGCCCAGATCGTTCGCAGGATTCTGCGCTTCTTCCCGCCGCTCGCTGCCGTCGCCGAGCGCGAGCACCAGGGTCTGGTCGCGAAGAAAGGCAATGCGCCCGCCGTTGTTGCCGGCGCGAGGCTTGAGCGTGGAGCTGAACAGTACGCGGACGTCGTCGATCCGATCATTCGCCAACGTGGCACGCACAAGGCGCGTGCCGTTCGCACCGGCTTCGCCATAAGCCATGGTCAGGTAAAGCCAACCGTTATGTTCGAACTGCGGATCCAGCGCGACCTCCATCAATCCCGCGGTACCGCCCTGCTGGAAGATGGGCGGCAGCCCGTCGAGCTTGATCTGCGAAGACGCGCCATCGGCAGCGATGGCGAGGAGTCGCCCTTCCATCTCTGTGACCAGGACGCGGCCGTCTGGAAGAAACGCCACCGACCATGGGCGATTCAGGCCCGTCGCGACGGTCTGAACCTTGTAGCTGGCGGAATCTACCCTCGCTGGCGTATCGCCGGTGCCAGGGGCCATGGCGAAAAACAACATGGCGGGCGCAGCGATGAGAACCGCCACCACACCCGCCTGACGCCACTGCCCGCCCCGGCTCGACGAATGAGCAGTCATGACGGAAGGCGCGCTCAGACGCGCATACAGCCACCCGCCGACGATTCCCGTCAGCGACATCAGCACATGGCCAACCGCCGTGCGGGTGCCCGGCAATGCCGGCATCGGAATCACCGAGCGCATCAGCCAGAAGACGAAACCCAGCCCACATACGCTGGCCGTGATGAAAACGAGCCTGCGCCAGGAAGCTGGGGTGAAACGCAGCACCCAATGGCCTGCCAACACCGCGAAAGACAGCGCCAAAAAGGCTATGCCGGCCATGACCGGAGCAAACCGCGCGAGGTCTTCGAGCGTGGTCCAGGCCCGGAGGGACAAGGTAACCGGTGCGCCAAGGCTGACGAGCTCGCCGAGATTGAGCTGGGTCTGCACGACACTGGCCAGGGCGCCAGTTGCCAGCGCGGCAACCAGCAGCGCCCTGGTGATACGAATCATGGCCGTCATTCGATGCCTTCTCTGCCTGGTTTCTACCGTTCAGAGATTAACCTCAAACCAGGACCGGCAAAACTGCAGATCGCAAGCTTGCGCATTGGGCGTGCGGCCGGTTCTGACAGACGAATTACCACGTGTACTTGACGCTGGTCAGCAGCGTACGGCGCATACCCGGATAGCACTCATAAGAATCGTCACAAGTGGCCACATACTCGGTGTCCAACAGATTTTGCGCGTTGACCGAGACGGTGACGTGTTTGTTGATCGGGTAGCTGGCGCCTGCATCGAACAGCGTGTAGTTGTCGATGTGGTAGGTATTGCCGTTGTCGCCATACAGCACGCCGGTGTAACGAGCACCGCCGCCCAGGCTCAAGCCTTTGAGCGGGCTGTCGTCGAAGGTATAGTTCAACCAGGTCGACGCCATGTGCTTGGGCACGTTGGCCGGGCGGTTGCCTTCGTCGCCACGATTGCTTTTGGTGATTTCGGCGCGGGTGTAGGTGTAAGACGCGATCAGATCCCAGTGATCATCCAGGCGCGCCTTGATCTCGGCTTCAATGCCGCGCGATTGTTGTTCACCCGATGCAACCGTGAAACCGGTGTTCACGCCACCGACGATTTCCGTCGTCAGCACATTGGTCTTGGTCAGGTCGTATGCGGCCAGGGTCATCAGGATGGCGTCGGTAGGCTGGTATTTCACCCCCACTTCCCATTGATGCGCCATGCTCGGGTCGAACGCGCTGGCGTTGCGGTCCGTGCCCGTGTTGGGGGTGAACGACTCGGCGTAGCTGACGTAGGGCGCCAGGCCGAACCCTGTGAGATAGGTCACGCCCAGGCGGCCGGTGAAGGCATTGTCCTTCTGGTTTGAAGAGGCACCGACGTGGTTGTCCAGGTCGTTGCGAACATGGTCATAGCGCCCACCGGCGGTAATCACCCAGTGGTCGTCGAACTTGATCTGGTCTTGGATATATCCGCCGACCTGTTCGATGCTCTGGTCGTAATCGATCGAACTCAGGCTGTTGGCCGCATTGGGACGAGCAATCGCCAGGCCATACTGCGGCGCGCCAAGGTTCAGGTCGGGTGCTCGCGTGCGCCAGCGCGAGATATCGGCGTCTTGCCAGGTGTAGTCGACGCCCATCAACAGTGTGTGGCTTAGCGGGCCGGTGACGAAGTCGGCCTGCAGCTGGTTGTCTAGGTTGAACGTATCCATGTGCTGATCGAAGCGGTCGGCGATCCGCGTCACGTTGCCGGTGGTGGTGTCGACGGCAGCGGGCAGCAGATTCTGGAAGATCAGGTCCACTTGCCCGTAGCGCGCGTTCTGGCGGAACTCCCAGGTGTCGTTCAGCCGGTGGCGAAACTCGTAGCCCAAGCTGAACTGTTCCTGGTCCAGATGATTGAAGCTGTGATCGCCCATCAGCGTGTTGGTGGTGTGGCCGTTCGGCGTGCTGTAGGCGAACAGCGAACCACCGTTCGAATCACGCAGGAAATCACTGAGCAGGGTCAGGCTGGTGTCTTCATTCGGCGCCCAGGTGAAGGACGGCGCGATGTACAGGCGGTCGTCTTCCAGCGCGTGGCCGTCTGCGTAGTCCACTTGGGTATCGGCTTCACGGGCCAGGCCTACCACGCGGTAGAGCAGGTGTTGATCGTCACTCAGCGTACCGCCGATATCGAACTGGCCTTGCAGGCGATCATGATTACCGCCAGTCAATTGCACTTCGTTGACGTGATCGGCCTCCGGTTTTTTGCTGACCCGGTTGACGACGCCGCCCGCATCGCCTTGGCCGAACAGGCTGGACGCCGGGCCACGTACTACGTCTATACGGTCCAGCGAGTAGGGCTCGCTGCGGAAAAACGCATAGCTGTTGTTCTGCTGACGAAGTCCATTGAGGTAATCGCTGCTGGCCTGACCGTTGAAGCCGCGAATGTACAACCAGTCGAAGCCCTTGGGGTCCAGGCCATAGGCTTCCACCTTGACGCCGGGTACGTAACGCAATGCATCGGTAACGGTCTGCGCGCCCTGGGCCTGCATTTGCTGGCGGGTGATCACCGAAATCGACTGCGGAATCTCGATGATGGGTGTATCGGTCTTGGTGCCTGCGCTGCTGCGGGTGGCAACGTAGCCCTCCACCGGGCCGGCCGCTGCCTCAACGGATTGGCCGTTGATGCTCGTGGGGTCCAATTGCAGCGTTGCGTCGGTGACAGGGATCAGCGAGTAGCTGCCGTTGCTCAGTAGTACGGCCTGCAACGTGCTGCCCGCGAGCAGTTGACGCAGACCTGAATCCACCGTGTAGGCGCCGTGCAAGCCAGGCGAGCGCTGCCTTTGCGCCTGGGCGGGATCGAACGAAATGTTGACCCCGGTGGCGGCTGCAAACTGCGCCAGGGCGGTATTGACCGCGCCGGAGGGTATGTCGAACTGGCGGGGTCCGGCAGTCTGCGCCCAGGCTGGCCCGGCGATCATGAGGCCGGTGAGTGGCGCGCCCAAGGCCATGCCCAGCAGCGTTCGACGCGCGATGTGGGCCAGTGATTGGGGTCGTTGCGTGGTTGGCTTGCGTACGGACATACCGTTTCCTTTCGCCCAGTGGCAATAGAGTGAGAGCGGCGTCTGATACGCCTCTATCTACCAAGTCGAATGAGAAACCGAATCAACAACACCCAGGTGTGATTTATTTTCCGACGCGGGTTCAGACCGCCTCCACACGGGTCCAATAGCGACTGAGCTGGCGGATGCGCACAGGCAAGGTCGAAGACAGGTTTTCCAGAACCTTATCGATATTGTTCAAATGAAACGCGCCGGAGATTCGCAACGCTGCGACCTGTGCCTGGCAGCCCAGATGCCCAAGGCGGTAGCGTTGAAGTTCACGAATCAGATCTTCCAGGCGCCAGTCGTTGACCACCAGCATGCCGTGGGTCCATGCATCGGCGTCGGGGCTTGCAGGCTGCACGCTGCCCACCTGGCCCTGGCTGAACCATACCTGTTGGCCTGCAGCCACTTGCACTGTCGAGGTGCGAAGTGCGCTGCACACCTGGACGGCGTGTTCAAGCACGCAGACCCGAGTCAGATCGTCTTCGCGGCGCACGATAAAGCGCGTACCCAATGCACGGATACTGCCTTCGCGGGTGTGCACCACAAAGGGCCGGGCCTGGGCATCGTGCGCGGTTTCTACAAGGATTTCGCCGCTGAGCAGCTGCAGCTCACGAAGGCTTGTGCTGTAGTGGATGTTCATCGCCGTAGCGGTATTGAGGCGTACCTGACTGCCATCTTCCAGGCGCAGGCTTTTGCTTTCGCCCGTGACGGTACGTTGGTCTGCCACCAGCGACGGCAGCGCAGTGGTGCGCCATGCCAAGGTGCCTGCACCGCCGGAGACGATCAACAGCGACAGCACCTTGAGCACTTCACGGCGCTTGAGCCGTGCGCTGCTGAGCGTCGGCGAAGCAATACCGGGCCCGACCCGATCAAAGCGTTCCTGCAGCTGGATCAGCCGTTCCCAAGCCTGACGATGTTCAGGCGCACCTTCGAGCCAGCGCCGATGCGCGTGGCGAGTGGTTTCATCGGCGCTGTCACAGCGCAAGTCGACGTACCAGCGCGCGGCGGCTTCCAGGGTTGCGTGATCCAGTGCCATGGCCTACTCCTCGGTGGCCAGCAGGCAGTGCATCAAGGCCCGTACTGCGTGTTTCTTGACGGTGTTGACCGACACGTGCAGTTGTTTGCCTATTTCCACATAGCTCAGGCCATCCAGCTGGGCCATCAGGAAAATCTGTCGCGTACGAGCACCAAGGCCATTCAGGATTCGGTCGATTTCCAGCAGGGTTTCAATGATCAGAAAGCGTGTTTCCGGCGAGATGTCGAGCGCTTCGGGTCGCGATGCCAAGGTTTCCAGATACGCCTGCTCCACCGCCCGGCGCCGGAACATGTCGATCATCAGGCTACGCGCGATGGTGCTCAAGTAGGCACGCGGCTCGCGCAGTTCAAGCGCCTTTCGTTGGGTCAGTACCCGCATGAAAGTGTCTTGAGCCATATCTGCCGCATGATCGACACAGCCCAGGCGTTTGCGCAGCCAGCCACACAGCCAGCGATGGTGATCGGCGTAAAGGGTGTGCACGGTTTGTTGATGCAGGTGGTCGAGAGGCGGCATGGCTCAAACCTGGAAAGACACATATGATAATCAATCTCATTTTCGTGTCTGCCAGGTTATTTTGCAAGGCTGGAAATGGAGCCCGGCACTGGCGGCGAACCCGCATTGCGGATCGGTCTTCAAAGAGCCTATATCGATTCCAGACAGAATGAATACATTAGCCTAACAACCGTTAGGCAAACCATTGACGAATGCTCGTTGGCAGCCTATGGTCAGTCTACCTAACAAGTGTTAGGTAGACCTCTCTCCAACAGGACCCACCCATGACCGCCAAACTGCAGCTCTTCACCTCCCCCTCGGCTTTCCCCAACCCGCAGCGCCTGCGGTTGTTCATGCACGAAAAGGGCATTGCCGATCAGTTCGATGAAGTCATCTACGACATGGCGCCGGGTGGGCAGCAGCGCGGTTGGCGCCATCTGAACATGAATCCGTGGGGTGAAACGCCCACCTTGCAGTTGGCCGATGGCAGCTACCTGGCGGAAACGGCGGCCATCGCGCGTTACCTCGACCAGTCCTATCCGGGCCGCAAGATCATGGGCGAAAGCGCGCTGGAACAGGGCCTGGACACCATGTGGGACAACCGCATCTGGGTGCATATCCTCTATCGCATCGTCACCGCGTTCCACGTGCTGCACACCGGCCTGGGCTTCAAGCTTGAACTGACCAAGAACGAAGCGTGGGGTGAGCACTGCCGCAAGGAGGCGCTGATGCATGCTGCCCTGGTCAATCGCCATCTGGCTGACGGCCGTGAATGGCTGCTCGGCGGTGCCGAGCCGACGTTTGCCGACATCACTTTGGCAACCGCCATCGCCTTCTCCAAGTTCCCGGTCAACGCCACCCCGCTGGACGAGCGTTTCGAGCATCTGGACAGCTACTGGCAGCGCTGGCAGCAACGGCCAGCCTTCCAGGCGGCCTACGCTGACCGCAGCAGCGGCATACCAGAGCTGGATTCGCCTACCGCGTGATTGGTGGCAACGGGTAGCAATGGCCGAGGCCGCCATCCCCTGGCGGTCTCGGTACGCGTCATGCCGAGCCCTTTTGCTTTAAGATGCCGCGCTTCCCCGAGAACTCGTTCGACGTACGAAAGGCACCCAAATGAGCAGCAACGCCCGCGAGGCCATACTCCTGGCTGCCCGAAACATTGCCCAGTCACAAGGCTACAACGGGCTGAATTTTCGTGACCTGGCGAATGAAGTCGGGATCAAGCCGGCCAGTATCTACTACCACTTTCCGAGTAAGGCCGACCTCGGCGTTGCCGTTGCACGGCGCTATTGGGAAGACGGTGCGGCTGCGCTGGAAACCATTTCCGAGCAGACCCCCAACCCAGTCGAAGCGCTGCAGCGCTTCCCCGAGATCTTTCGGCGCTCGCTGGAGGCTGACAACCGGCTTTGCCTGGGCAGCTTCGTGGGCGCTGAAACCGATAACCTTCCCCCGGCCATGGCCGAGGAAATCCAGGCCTTCGCGCAGGTGAACATTGCCTGGTTGAGCCGGCTGCTGGTCGAGGCGCAGGTGTGCGAACCGGCTGCAAGCGAGGTACGTGCGCGGGCTATCTTTTCGGCAGTGGCCGGCGCTCAACTGGTTGCCAGAAGCCGCTCGGACATCTCGCTGTTCGATACGCTGATCGAGGCCTATCGGGCTTACGGGCCCCTGCCCCCCGTCAGTAGCCTTCAGGGCCCGACACCCACTACCGCTGCACGCGAAACTGTTTCGGTGATTGCCCCGTACAGCGTTTGAAAAAGCGCGAGAAGTACGCCGGGTCGGAGAACCCGAGGTTGTCGGACACTTCGGCGATGGTCATGCTGGTGTAGACCAGATCGCGCTTGGCCTCCAGCAGCAATCGCTGGTTGATCATCTGCAATGCAGATTGCCCCGCAAGGCGCCGACACAGCGCGTTGAGATGGGCATTGCCGATGCCGAGCGTCGCGGCATAGTGATCGATAGGCAGGTGCTCACGAAACCTTAGTTCCAGTGTCTTGATGAAGACCTGCAGATAATCGCGCCCACGATCCACTTGCAAGGTGTCCGACGAGGACAGTGCCTGTTTGCGCCGACTGAGCCAGATCGACAGTATCGTGATCAAGGATTGCAGCATTGCATCGCGGCCCGATCGCTGTTGGTTGTACTCCTGGGCAAGGGCTGAAAACAGCGTGTCCAGATATGCACGCTCGGCACCGACCGGATAACACACAGCCGTGGTCAGCACCGGGCTGCCGAGCAAGGCGCCGAGTTGATGGGCCAAGGGCAGCGCCAGGCTGAGCACGTGGCCCTGGGTGTCGGCGGAAAACTTGAAGGTGTGCACGCTCAGCGCTGGAACGACCTGCAGCGAAGGAGAATCGACGAGATTGACCTCGTCCTCGACCTTCAACGTGGCCTGCCCTGCCTGCACGTACAACAGTTGCACCAGATCGCTGTGCCGATGGGGTTTTATTTCCCAGCCATGCAGCTTGCTCCGCTCGGGAATCGACTCGCAATGGATCAGGTCTGGCGTCGGCCAGGCCCCGGTTTCGCCGTACAGTTTGAACACCGGAACGGGCGCGGCGAGCGATTTCGACATTGTGTCTTCCCCACTGCAACGATCCGCCGAAAGTCCATGAAATATGCCGGATATTGCCTTCTTATCTCAAGTCTGCTCATCAAAAATACAGGGGACAACAATAAAAATGCACTGCAAGGGGTCACGCCCGCAGTCGCACCTCACAAGGCTGCTCACATGAAAACTCAAGTCGCTATTATCGGTGCCGGTCCGTCCGGCCTTCTGCTCGGCCAACTGTTGCATCGTGCGGGTATCGACAACGTCATCGTCGAACGCAAAGACCCCGACTACATCCTCTCGCGGATTCGTGCCGGCGTGCTCGAGCAAGGCACCGTCGACCTGCTGCGCGAAGCTTCGGTCAGCGCGCGTATGGACGCCGAGGGTCTGGTGCACGATGGGTTCGAACTGGCGTTCGATGGACGCAGTGAACGCATCGACCTCAGCGCACTGACCGCCGGCAAAACGGTGATGGTCTACGGCCAGACCGAAGTCACCCGCGACCTGATGCAGGCCCGGGCCGCCGCCGGCGCGCTGACGGTCTACGAGGCCGACCAGGTTCAGCCCCATGACATGAACAGTGACAGCCCGTACCTGACCTTCCAGCACAACGGCGAGACGGTTCGCCTGGACTGCGACTACATCGCCGGCTGCGATGGCTTTCATGGCGTGTCGCGGCAAGCGATCCCGGCAGAGGCCCTGAGCGTCTTCGAACGCACCTACCCCTTCGGATGGCTAGGTATTCTGGCCGACACACCGCCGGTCAACCACGAATTGATCTACGCCAACCATGAGCGTGGCTTCGCCTTGTGCAGCATGCGTTCGGCAACGCGTACCCGTTACTATCTGCAGGTGGGTGCAGAGGAACAGGTCGAGGACTGGTCCGATCAGCGCTTCTGGGATGAACTGAAGCGTCGCCTGCCCGCGCCTGTCGCAGAGCGGCTGGTGACCGGCCCGTCCATTGAAAAGAGCATCGCGCCGTTACGCAGTTTCGTGGTGGAGCCGATGCAATACGGCCGTTTGTTTCTACTCGGCGACGCCGCGCACATCGTCCCGCCCACGGGGGCCAAAGGCCTCAACCTGGCGGCCAGCGATGTCAGCACCCTGTATCGCATCCTGCTCAAGGTCTATCGCGAAGGGCGTACCGACCTGCTGCAAAAGTACTCGCACATCTGCCTGCGCCGCGTCTGGAAGGCCGAACGATTCTCTTGGTGGATGACCTCGATGTTGCACCGTTTTCCCGACACCGATGCCTTCGGTCAGCGTATGCAGCAGACCGAACTGGACTACTTCGTGGGTTCGCCTGCCGGCCGCCAGACCATTGCCGAGAACTACGTCGGGTTGCCGTATGAAGACATAGAATGAATACGAGCTTCCAGTGCGGTACGGAAACTGCATTGATCTCGCTTTGCCGCCAAGCCAATGACGCCTTTTATGAAACCAAGCGACTTTACCCCAGCCAGACTATCGCCGTCGTTGCTGAGCAAAGCCCTGATAGGCTTCATTGCATTGGTGTGCCTGTCCTTGGTTCTGGCGACCGCCTGGCAAATGAGCCTGTCCCGGGAAGAACGTCTGGCAGCCGCCAAAGTTGCAGTTTCCAATATCGTCCGTGCCGCCGAACAGCAAGCTCAAGATACGGTGCGACAAGCTGACAATACCTTGCGTGATCTTGTAGAACGCGTAGAGCACGACGGGCTTGCGATCGACGCGCGAGCGCGCTTGGCGAAGCTGATGGCGGCAAACGTGTCGAACGTCGAGGCTATCCAGGGGCTGTTCATCTTCGACGCCCAGGGCAACTGGATAGTCAACTCGTTCTCCGAGATCCAGACCCACGATAACGGTGATCGTCCTTATTTCATCTATCACCGTGATCACAGTGATACATCCACGCGAATCGGCTCCATCGTGAAAAGTCGCATCACCGGGGATATGGTCATTCCGATCAGCCGACGTATCAATGGCGCTGACGGTACTTTTGCCGGTGTGGCATTGGCCACGGTGCCCGTTGCCTATTTCCAGACCTTCTTCGAGCGAATGGATGTAGACGACCAAGGCGTTATTTTCCTGGCCCTGAACAACGGTGACCTGCTGGCCCGGCGCCCTACCTTGACGGCGCTGATGACCACCAACCTTGCCAAGGGCGATATTTTCTCGCGCTATCTGCCCGAGAGTGACAGCGGTATTGCCGTGACCAGGTCTTTGGTGGACGGTGTGGAAAGGATCTATGCCTACCGCCGGGTCACCGGCCTGCCGATCGTCGCGGCTGCGGGTGTCTCATCCCAACACGTATTCGCCCCCTGGTGGGCGTATGCCTATCGGTCGGCCGGGCTGATTGCCCTGATCTGCCTTGCCCTGATAGGGCTGAGCGTTTTGCTGTACAAGCAAATCCAGCAACTGATAACGGCGGAAAGCGAGCTGCAAGGCGCCCAGAACGAACTGGAAACTATTGCGCAAACCGACAGCCTGACGCAGTTGCCCAACCGACGTCGCTTCGACTTTGCCGTGCGCCAGGAATGGGCACGAGCCAGCCGCAATCGCTCGACGCTGGCGATCATCCTGTTGGACATCGATTGGTTCAAGCAATACAACGACCAGTACGGGCATGTCCGAGGCGATGACTGCCTCATGGAAGTCGCCAACCTCATAGGCAGTGCGGTGCACCGAGCCGGGGATCTGGCGGCGCGTTATGGCGGCGAGGAGTTCGTGATTCTGCTACCGGAAACGGATCTTGCCGGTGCGCTCAGCGTTGCCGAAAAGGTCAGGCTGTCCATTTTCAATGCCGGCATCGAGCATTCAGCCAGTGCGTTGGGTAACGTCACTGTCAGCCTGGGCGTGGTGGCAATCAACGCACCCAAACATGACGCCTATACCGCAGCCCTGAAGGAGGCGGACAGGCTTCTGTATCGCGCCAAAAACCGAGGCCGGAACCGTGTCGAGGCGAACGAGCTGCTTGGTGCGCAAGCAACCGGTTCATACTCTAGCAGCCTGGTGACTTAGGGCATCTGCCCTGGATTATCCCAGGCGAGGGCTGCTGTCCGTCACCGCAGCCCCTGCCCGTCCTCACACCTTGAAGCGTCGCACCACAGCGATCAGATTGGCATTGGATGCGGCGAGCGCAGACGTGCTCTTCTCGGTCTGCGCGCCTCCTGCCACCAGGTCCTCGACTATCTGCCGCACCGCTACCATGTTGCGGTTGACCTCTTCGCTGACGGCGCTCTGCTCCTCAGCCGCAGTGGCTATCTGCGTGCTGAGGTCGTTGATGCATACGACCGATTCGGTCATCGCATCCAAGCCTTCGTTGACCCTGGATGTCTTGTCGACCGTGGCCTGACAGCGCGCCTTGGTGCTCTCCATCGCCACCACGGCAGCACTGACACCCTGCTGCAGACGGGTGAGCATTTCATTGATTTCCGAGGTGCTGGATTGGGTACGCCCTGCCAAGGCCCTCACTTCATCGGCAACCACTGCAAAACCGCGGCCTTGTTCACCTGCGCGCGCCGCCTCGATCGCAGCGTTGAGCGCGAGCAGATTGGTCTGCCCGGCAATGTCACCAATCACGCCCAGTACAGAATTGATACGCTGGGCATCGTGTTCCATGGCCCTGACCTTGGTAGTGGCGTCTTCCACTTCCGAGATCAGTTCGCGGACACTGCTCGAGGCATCTTCGACCACCACTTTTGAATGCCGGGCCTTCTCGCTCGCCACCTGGGTCATGCTCGCGGTTTGAGCGGCATTGCGGGCGACGTCATCGGCGGTAGAGCTCATCTCGGTGATGGCCGTCACCGCTTGATCGGTTTCATTGGCATGGCGAGTCAGAATGCTGTTGGTGCCGCGCGACTGTCCGCGTAGCTGCTCGATACCCTCGGCAATCAAAGAAGACGAGTCGGACACTTCACTGATCATTTTCTGCAAATAGACGATGAAGCGGTTGATCGAGTGGCCCACTGCGCCAACTTCGTCCTCGGCGCGAATGACGATGCGCTTGGTCAGGTCGGCATCACCGGCCGACAACGTATCGATGTTGGTCTTGAGCACCGCCAAACGGTTCATCAGTTGCCTGAGGGCGAACACGATCACCAGCAGCATGATCACCACCATCGGGATCTGCAGCATCGCCAGGGTCTTGAGCACATGGCTGCTTTGCGCCGTCAGCACTTCATTGGGTTGGGCTACCGCCATCTGCCACGGCGTGCCTTCGACGGGCATCAGGAACAAGGTGTATTCCTTGCCCTCGCTGCCGATGAACGTCGAACGCGTGGCACCGGGAGTTTTCAGCAGACCCTGCAATGCTGCAGCAAAGGGGTATTGGCCAGCCAGGTCGCCGAGATTCTTCAGTACGTTGTTGCCTGGAATCTCCGGCTGGTTGCTCAGGACTTTGCCGTCGCTCTCGACGATCATCAGTTGCGCGTTGATCTCACGCTCTTTCTGCGCGATCAGCTCATTGAAGAAGCCCAGCGTCACATCGATGGTCGCAACGCCATAGGCGGCGCCGTCCTTGGTAATGGCCATCGCGCAGTTGGTGCGCGGCTCCGGGCTGGCATCGTCCTGGTAGGCCGAGGCCCAGTTGCACTGCCCCGCAGGGGCCTTGAGCCCACCGAGGTACCAGGACTGCTCAAAGTAGTTTTTAGATTCAGGCGAGTTCCAGTGCGTGTTGACTATCAACTTGCCGCTGGCATCGCGGTGATAGAACGTACTGTGCTTGGCCCGGCCCACGGTACGTTTATCGGGAAGCGGCCAGATACCTCCGCCGAATACCTTCGACTCGCCATACTGGTTGACCATGCTGGGCAGCAGGCGGTCGATACTGTCGCTGTCCAGTTGCGCAACCGTCTCGGTAATCACCCGCTGCTGCGCCTGCACCCGGGCCAACTCGCGCTTGATGACGGCACTGATTTCCCCTGCCTCAGTGACCAACTTGCGTTCATCGGTGCTTGTAAGGCTGGGCGTGATGAAGTAATTGACCCCTATCGCCGTCAGCACCGCGACGAGCAGAACGAAGCCTACGAAAGTAGCGGTATAGCGAGTTTGAATGGTGTGCAGCATGAGGGGCGCATCCGCAAGGTGTGGAGTTATTGATCTTGTATAACCTTATCGGCGCGGAACTTTGTCGCATGAGTGCAAGCCCTGATAAAACGTGAACATCTCGGTTCATCAGGAGCGTGCACGGCTTGCTTATATAGTGCGATCAGAGCGCGTTCACCTGACCGATCGCCAAAGGCTCGGCGCTTTCGCCGATGCCGTTTTCCAGAGGTGCGCCAAACGCATCAAGGCTGATCTGGAAGCGATCACCCGGCTGGGTTTTCACGCCGTCGGCAAACGACAGTGTCGCGGTGCCGAAGTAATGCACGTGGACATCGCCCGGACGCAGGAACTGCGCGTATTTGAAGTGATGGAATTCAAGGTTGGCGAGGCTGTGGCACATGTTGTCTTCGCCGCTGAGAAACTCCTTTTCCCAGAGCGTTTGGCCATTGCGAATGATGCGGCTGGTGCCGGCAAGATGCGCTGGCAATGCACCCACGCGCAGTTCCGGACCGTAGGCGCAGAAGCGTAATTTGGAATGGGCAAGGTAGAGGTAGTTGCGCCGCTCCATGACATGGTCGGAGAACTCGTTGCCCAGGGCATAGCCGACGCGGTACGGCTGGCCATCCTCACCAATCACATACAGCCCGGTAAGTTCCGGTTCTTCGCCGGCATCTTCGGCGAAGGGTGGAACAGGGAAATCGGCCCCCGGCCGCACGACGATGCTGCCGTCACCCTTGTAGAACCATTCCGGTTGCGCGCCGGCTTGGCCTTCTGCCGGTTTGCCGCCTTCCAGGCCCCATTTGAAGATGCGCATGGTGTCGGTCATGCCGGCTTCGACGGCGCCTTCTTGCTGGTGCATCTTGTCGCGCGCCGAAGCGCTGCCCAGGTGAGTCAGGCCGGTGCCGCTGATCAGGCAATGCGCAGGGTCTTCGTGATCGAGCGGCGGCAATACGCGGCGCTCTTGCAACAACTGCGCATAGTCCGGACCCGGTCGCGTGCCACGGGCGGCCACTTCATCGGCCAGGCCGTGGTGACCGCGAATGGCCGCCAGAGCGAGCTCTCGGGTCGTGCGGGTATCATTGACCACCTGGACGTGGGCGCCCTCGACAACGCCAACCTGGCGTCCCCCGTCGGTGTTTTCGAATTGAATCAGACGCATGTGTGGCCTCCGGAACGTCATGGTTGGCGCCGCCCGCAAGCGGCGCCAAAGGGTCACTCGATGATGTTGAAGTCGCTCAGGTATTCATCGGAGATTTCCAGGCCCAGACCCGGGGTATTGTCGTCGAGCTGAATGTAGCCGTTGACCGGTTGTGGCTCGCCCTTGAACACGTAATAGAAGAGTTCATTGCCGACCTCGACATCGAACACCGGGAAGAACTCGGCCATCGGCGACGCCGTGGTCGACATGGTCAGGTGATAGTTGTGCATTTGCCCGGCGTGCGGGATGACGGGCACCGACCAGGCTTCGGCCATGGCGTTGATCTTGCGGGCAGCGGTGATGCCACCGACACGGTTGGTGTCGTACTGGATCACGTCGATCGCACGGCGTTCGAGCAAGTCCTTGAAACCGTAGGAAGTGAATTCGTGCTCACCGCCGGAGATCGGCATGATGCCCATCTTCTTCAGCTCGATGTAGCCTTCGATGTCGTCGGCAATGACCGGCTCTTCGAGCCAGCGCGGTTCGAACTCGGCGAGCCTGGGCAGCATGCGTCGGGCGTATTCCAGGGTCCAGCCCATGTAGCACTCGAGCATGATATCGACGTCGGGGCCGGCCAGTTCACGCAGGGCGCGCACTTGTTCGATGTTCTTGCGCATGCCGGCCGGGCCGTCTTTCGGGCCATAGCCGAAACGCATTTTCAGCGCGGTGAAGCCCTGGTTCAAATAGCCCTGAGCCTCTTCGAGAAACAGGTCGAGGTTGTCATTGGCATAGAGCTTGGAGGCGTAGGTCCAGATCTTTTCCTTGGTACGGCCACCCAGCAGTTTGAACACCGGTTTGTTGACCGCCTTGCCCATGATGTCCCAGATCGCGATGTCGATTGCCGAGATCGCCGCCATGCCGATGCCCTTGCGGCCCCAGGCGTGGCTCTGGCGGTACATTTTCTGCCAGATGTACTCGTTGTCGAACGGGTCTTCACCTATGGCGATCGGCGCCAGATAGGTGTCGATGATTTCCTTGGCCACACGTGGCGCCAAGGCGCAGTTACCGATGCCGACCAGACCGGTGTCGGTCTCCACTTCCACCACCAGCCAGCCGTGGAAACGGAACGAGCCCATGGCGTCGCCGCGCTCGAACAGAATGTCACTGGCGTTGGTGCAGAAGTGCGCCTGGGGCGGAACGACTTTGCCTTTCCACTCGAAAACGCGGGTACGGATGGCTTTGATTTTCATGGATTCAGGTTCCTTGCGCTGCCGGTTTCTTGTAATTGTCGAGTCGTGTTCAGTAGCTGTTGCCCGCCCATCCGGCAGGCAATTTCGAACGCTTGGCGAATGGCGCCGACATTGGCTTTGCCCTGCCCGGCAATATCGAACGCGGTGCCGTGGGCCGGGGTGGTGATCGGGATCGGCAAGCCGCCCTGCACCGTTACGCCGCGGGAGAAGCCCATCAGTTTGATCGCGATCTGTCCTTGGTCGTGGTACATCGTGACCACCGCGTCGAAGGCACTGGCATCGCCCTGGACCTTGAGGAAAATCGTATCGCCCGGATACGGGCCTTCCGCGGCGATGCCCATGGCCTGCGCCGAACGCACTGCCGGGCCGATGATGTCCAGCTCTTCGCGACCGAACGAGCCGTTGTCGCCGTTGTGCGGGTTCAGCCCACAGACGCCGATGCGCGGCTTTGCCAGGCCGCTGCGCTTGAGCGCGGTGTCGATCAGCTGAATCGCTTCGATCACCCTGGTCTGCGAGAGCAGGCCCGGCACGTCGGCCAGGGCAACGTGCGAGGTCACGCGCGAGGTCCACAGGTTGTCGAGCACGTTGAATTCGCAGAACGGCCCATCGAAGCCCAGCAACTCGGCGAACCAGTGCAGCTCATCGCTGTGGGCCATGCCGGCCATGTGCAGCGAGGTCTTGTTCAACGGGCCGAACAGCACGGCGTTGGTAGTGCCGGCTTCGGTCAAGCGCAACGCCTGTTCAAGGGTGTCGAGGCTGTAGCGACCGCCGATGACACTGGCTTCACTGCGGGCGAACTCGCCGAGCGTGTCGCCGCGGAAGTCATACAACAGCGGCGTGTCATCGACGAACGACAACTGTTCGAGCGACTCCACGCGGCGGTAGGGAAATTCCATTCCGGCAATGCGCATGCCGCGCTGCATTTCCGCTTCGTCGGCGATCAGGATCACGTTGGCCTGGCTGCGCACCGAGGGCTCGGCGAGCAGCCGTGCGATCAGTTCCGGGCCGATGCCCGCCGGGTCGCCAAGGACCATGGCGATGGATGTCTTGTTCATGCTTCACTCCTCAAGGGTTCAGGCCGTGTCCGGTCAAGGGTGCCCGGCTCGCAGCGATAGACGCGCTGCGCATTGCTGTAGAACAAACGCTCCTGATCGGCCAGTGGCAGATCGGCAACGATGGATTTGAAACCGTTGTAGATGACATCGAACGAGCCACAGAGGCTGTCCATCGGAAAATTGCTGGCGAACATCACGCGGTGGGTGCCGAACATCGCGATCACCTCGCGCACGATCCAGGCGTTGTCCTTGGCCCGCCACGCCTGGCGCAGCTGGCCGAGGCCTGACACCTTCACCTGCACGTTCGGCCACTGGGCCAGCCGCGCCATGGCCAGGCGCCAGGCGGCCAGGCCTTCGGCGCTGCGGTCATTGGGCAAGCCGGCATGGTTGAGAATCAGCGTGGTGCCCGGAAAATCCCGCGCCAGCCATTCCGCCTCATGCAGATTCCACCACGGTGTCTGCAGGTCGAAATGCAAGCCCAGCCCTTGCAGCACGGCATAACTGCGCCGCCAGCGCTCGTCGCTCATCAGGCTGCGGACGTGCCCGACCTGCGTCCTTGTGGTCGGGCCTCCAGGCTTGTGGCGCACGCTGCGCACGCATTTGTAGGAGGCTTGCTCGGCCAGTACGGCGGCGGCCTCGGGATGATCCAGCCAGGCTTGCGCGACGATTGCATTGGGCAAACCGTAGCGGCGGGCGAGTTGTTCGACGAAGCGGGTTTCGCCCACCGGGTCCTGCGGGTCCCATTCCGATTCGATGTACACCGTCTGCACGACCTGGTGAGTACCGGTATCGGCGAGGTAATCGTCGGGCAGGTAGCTGCGTTTGATCGCGCTGTAATCGCCATAGCGGAACGCGACACTGGCATCGGCTGCCAGCCACGGATGGGAGTTGATCGCAGGATCCCAGAAATGATGATGGGCATCGATGATCGGACCGTTCCACAGCTCGGCCATGGCGCACCTCATTGGTGATTTATTGTTCTTTTGATTGATCGTTCTTCTGGGTGCAATCCACCGCAAAACACGGCGTTGGTGTGCACTATCGAAGGCTCCCCGATAACCGTCCAATCAAAACTTGGAATAGAGCGATAGCCTGGAGTTATCTCAACGGGGTTTTTGCAGGTCTGCAGATGGGTTGCGGCGAACCGGACTTTCTTATGAAATGGCTCTGGACCGGCACTTACACCCTGCTGCGCAGCTTAGTGCGGGGCTAGCTATAACCCCTGGTTATCGGTGTATGTATTGTTTTGACTAGACGCGGAGCTTGCACCTTCCCACACTCACTCCAGGCTTGCGGTTCGACCGCTCAGACAAGTCACTTATAACAACTACAAGAAAACGAGGCTCTTTCCATGCGAAATGCATTCGTCCGTCGCACATCCCTTCTCATGCTCGGCTGCTCCCTGGCCGCTGCCGGCGCTCTTCCAGCGCTCGCCACGGCGGCCTGGCAACCGGACAAGAATGTCGAAATCGTCGTCGCGGGGGGCCCTGGTGGCGGCACCGACCAGTTGGGGCGCCTGATTCAGTCGATCATCTCCACGCACAAGCTGCTCGACGTCAACACCATCGTCCTCAACAAGGGCGGCGGCAATGGCGCCGAAGCGTTTCTCGACCTGAAGATGAACAAGGGCGATCCGGAAAAACTGGTGATCGGCACCAACAACATCTACCTGCTGCCACTGGTGGCCAAGCTCGGTTACCAATGGCAGGAACTGACGCCCGTGGCGGCCGTCGCCGAGGATGACTTCATTCTGTGGAGCTACAAGGACGCGCCATGGAAAGACGCGAAAGGCTTCTACCAGGCGGCCCAGGCCGACCCTGCGAAAATGCGCATGGGCGGCAGTCAATCCAAGGATGTCGACCAGACATTGACCTTGCTGCTCAACCAGACCAACAACAGCAAGCTGGTCTACATCCCGTTCAAGAGTGGCAGCGAAGCCGCGACCCAACTGGCCGGCAAGCACATCGCCGCCAACGTCAACAACCCCAGCGAAAGCATCAGCCAATGGCGCGGCGATCAGATCGAGCCGCTGTGCGTGTTCAGTAAAGAACGCATGACCTACACCGACAAAGTGGCCGGCGACAAATCCTGGGCCGACGTGCCGACCTGTTACGAACAAGGCCTGGGCATCGATCAATATCGCTTCCCGCGCACCGTGTTCATGCCAGGCGACGTCACTGCCGAACAGCGCGCGTTCTATGTCGAACTGATGCGCAAGGTCACCGAGACGCCGGAGTTCAAGGCCTACGTCAAGCAGAACGCATTGGTACCGACCTTCCTCGAAGGCGAGCCGCTGACCGCCTACATCGAAAAAGACACCGCCCGCGTGACACCGGTGTTCAAGGAAGCCGGCTGGCTGAAAAACTGAGTCGCCTGCGGCCGTCCGCCTACGTACGGCCGTCATCTGCTGGAGGTGTTTCATGTCCCATTCTTCGGATTCACCGGCGCTGGTCGGCACCCGCTGGGTCGAACTTGGCCTGACTCTCTTCACCACGCTGATAGGCGTGGTGGTGATGTTCGGCAGCGTCGAACAGGGTATCGGCTGGGGCGACTCCGGCCCCGAGCCGGGTTACTTTCCTTTCTACATTGGCCTGCTGCTCAGCGCCGCCAGCCTGGGCAACGGGGTGTTGACCCTGGTGCGCTGGAAAGCCCTGAGTGTTGCGTTCGTCAGCCGTAGCGCCTTTGGCCAGGTGTTGTCGGTGTTCATCCCGATTGCCCTGTTCGTCGGCGCGATGCCGCTGGTGGGCATCTACGTGTCATCGGCCTGCTTCATTGCCTGGTTCATGTGGAGTGACAAGGCACGCGCCACGCCCTACAGCAAATGGAAGATCGCAGGCATCTCCCTCGGTGCAGTGCTTGCCAGCTACCTGATCTTTGCGCTGTGGTTCAAGGTCCCGCTGGATGGCGGTCCGTTGGGCGAATGGATTGCCCAGACCGTGAGATATTTCAAATGAGCGAATTCGATTCCTTGTTGCAGGGCATGAACCTGATCCTGACCCCGGGCCACATCGGCCTGATGGTGATCGGGGTGCTGCTGGGTATTCTGGTGGGGGTGTTACCCGGTCTCGGCGCGCCCAACGGCGTGGCGTTGTTGTTGCCGCTGACATTCACCATGTCGCCGGTGTCGGCGATCATTCTGCTGTCGTGCATGTACTGGGGTGCGCTGTTCGGCGGCTCGATCACCTCGATTCTGTTCAACATACCCGGCGAGCCGTCATCGGTGGCGACCACCTTCGACGGCTACCCGATGGCCCGCGAAGGCCGCGCGGCAGAAGCATTGACCGCCGCCTTCAGCTCGGCGCTCATCGGTGCCCTTGCCGGTGTCCTGCTGCTGACGTTCCTGTCGACACGCATCGCCGAGTTCGCCATGTCCTTCAGTTCGCCGGAGTTCTTTGCGGTGTATCTGCTGGCGTTCTGCACGTTCATCGGCATGAGCAAGAATCCACCCCTGAAAACCGTGGTCGCCATGATGATCGGCTTCGCCATGGCTGCCGTCGGCATGGACACGGTGTCCGGCAACCTGCGCCTGACGTTCGACCAACCGATCCTGATGACCGGGATCAGCTTCGAAGTGGCGGTGATCGGCCTGTTCGGCATCGGCGAGATTCTCTGCACTGTCGAGGAAGGCCTGGTGTTTCGCGGCGAACATGCGCGTATCACACCGATGGTCATCCTGCGCACCTGGGCCAAGTTGCCGCGATACTGGTGGACGATCGTGCGCAGCACCCTGGTGGGTTGCTGGATGGGCATCACCCCGGGCGGGCCGACGGCCGCCTCGTTCATGAGCTACAGCCTGGCGCGGCGCTTCTCGAAAAACCGCGAAAACTTCGGCAAGGGTGAACTCGAAGGCGTGATCGCCCCGGAAACCGCCGACCACGCGGCAGGCACCAGCGCGCTGCTGCCGATGCTGACCCTGGGCATTCCCGGCTCGGCAACCGCGGCAGTGATGCTCGGTGGCCTGATGATCTGGGGCCTTCACCCCGGGCCGACGCTGTTCGTCGAGCAGCATGACTTTGTCTGGGGGCTGATTGCGAGTATGTACCTGGGCAACGTGGTGAGTCTGATCGTGGTGCTGGCCACCGTGCCGCTGTTCGCTTCGATCCTGCGCATTCCGTTCTCGATCATCGCGCCGATCATCATCATGGTCTGCGCCATCGGCGCGTACTCGGTGCACAACTCGTTCTTCGACGTGGTGTTGATGCTGGGCTTCGGCGCCCTGGGTTACCTGTTCAAGAAGCTGGGCTACCCGATTGCGCCGCTGGTGCTGGCAGCGGTGTTGGGCGACAAGGCGGAAGATGCGTTCCGGCAGTCGATGCTGTTCTCGGACGGTCACATCGGCATCTTCTGGTCCAACCCGTTGGTGGGCGGCTTGACCACGGCGGCTCTGCTGATGCTGTTCTGGCCGCTGATCTCCAAAGCGCTGCAAACCGTGCTGGGCCTGCGCAAATCCCAATTGCCGAAGGCAAAATCGGTGCTGTGACACGCCGTGCTGGCAACGCCTGGCATTTGTTGTCAGGCTTGCCGCAGTTCATTTTCGCGAGCCCGGCCCATGACCCGAATTCCTGATGCCAACGTGATCCACGGCCGCCTGCGCCTGCGCCAACTGCGGCTGATGCTGACGCTGCAGGAATTCGGTTCATTGCGCCGCGCCGCCGATCACATCGGCATGACTCAACCCGCCGCGACCAAGATGCTGCACGAGGCCGAGGATCTGCTCGGTGTCGAACTCTTCGAGCGCCTGCCACGCGGCATGCGCCCTACGCCGTTCGGCGAAACCGTCACTTACTACGCGCGCATGGTCTTCGCTGAATTGAGCGGCATGCGCGAGGAACTGGTGGCGCTGGAATCGGGCAACCTCGGCCGGGTCGCCGTCGGTGCGATTCCGGCACTGGCCTCGGGCTTGTTGACCCGCACCATCGCCACCTTGAAACAAAGCCACCCTCGCCTGTCGATGAGCATTCAGGTCGACACCAGCGACGTGCTGGTGCAGGCGCTGTTGCAGGATCAACTGGACATCGTGCTGGGGCGGATTCCGGCCGGCGCCAGGGCCGAAGAACTGTTGTTCGACAGCCTGGGTGAGGAAGCCCTGTGCGTGATCGCCGGCGCACAACATCCTTTGTCCAAGGAGAAACAGCTGAGTTGGGCCGAGTTGCAGAACATGACCTGGGTGTTGCAACAACACCCCAGCCCGATGCGCTCGATCATCAATCAGGTGTTTCACAACGCGCGCGTGGACATCCCCAGCAGCATCGTCGAAACCACCTCGATCATGACCTTGCTGTCCTTGGTACAGCAGACCGACATGCTCGGCGTCACCCCGGTGTCGGTGGTCGAGGACTATCCCGGACGACATCTGCTGGCGGTGTTGCCAATCAAGTTCGAAGCACGCCTGCCACCGTTCGGGCTCATCACCCGACGCCATCGCATCCAATCCTCAGCGATGCAGGCGTTCATGAACTCGGTGCGCGCGGAGCACGCGTTGGTCAAATGAGCGGCGAGAAGAATCGAGCACACTGATGAATAGACCGCGCAAATTAAACGTTTGAGAGCTTCGCGTGACGTTCGCAGCGCCCTTTTCAACGCACTGAACTTTTAGGCATTTGAGCGATTGCAGAGGGCGTCGCCCGTGTCATACTACGTCCTACAACTAGAACGACAGGATGTCTCAAAGGCCCTGGCGCACGACCAAAGGAAGGCTGTTTTTCATGAATTTTGAAAGCGAACGCGTCCGCCAAATCTCCTCGTCCCCCAGCATGGTCATCTCCATGCGTGCCAAGCAGCTGTCCAGTGAGGGTCGCGACATCGTCGACATGAGCCTGGGCGAACCCGACTTCGACACCCCTGCTCATATCATCGAGGCCGCGCATCAGGCGATGCTCGACGGGCACACTCGCTATACCGCACCGCAGGGCACCCTGCCCTTGCGCAAGGCCATCGTCGCCAAGTTTCAGCGCGACAACGGCCTGACTTATAGCGTTGACGAAATCACCGTCGGCAATGGCGCCAAGCAGGTGATCTACAACACCTTCGTTGCAACGCTCGAGCCCGGCGACGAAGTGGTCATACCCGCGCCCTATTGGGTGTCGTACTCCGACATCGTCACCTTGAACGGCGGCGTGGTACGGATCATTCCCTGTGGCATCGATGCAGGCTTCAAGCTTACGCCGCAGGCCCTGCAAAGCGCGTTGAACGACAAGAGTCGCTGGCTGATTCTCAACTCGCCGTCCAACCCCTGCGGGGCGATCTACTCTGAAGCCGAGTTGCAGGCACTGGGCAAGGTGCTGGAGGACTTCCCCAATGTGCTGGTGATGTCCGATGAAATCTACGAGCACGTGCTGCTCGCCGACCAGCCTTTCGTGTCATTTGCCCGCGCCTGCCCGCACCTGCGCGAACGCACCCTGCTGATCAACGGTGTGGCCAAGGCCTACGCCATGACGGGCTGGCGTATCGGCTACGGCGCAGGCCCCAAAGGTCTGATCGCCGCCATCAGCAAGATCCAGTCACAGAGCACGTCTGGCGCGAGCGCCATCAGCCAGGAAGCATCCCGCGCAGCGCTCGAAGGCCCGCAGGATTTCGTCAGCCGTTGCGCCAGGGAATACGCCCAGCGCGGCAAGCTGCTGGTAGACGGCCTGAGCCAATGCCCGGGCCTGCGCCTGAGCGCGCCGGCCGGTGCGTTCTACGCTTTTCCGGAATGCAGCCAGTTGTTCGGCCGCATCACGGCGCAAGGCCAGGTGCTCGAGGACGACGTAGCACTGTCGGCCTACCTGCTCGATCACGCCGGTGTCGCGGTCGTGCCGGGCGCGGCGTTCGGCATGCCAGGGTACTTCCGACTGTCATTTGCCACTTCACGCGAACAGATAACCAAAGCTGTCGTTGCCATTCGCGAAGCGCTTTCGGCCCTGCGCTGACGCTATCGCTTTTCGTTGTGCCAAAGCTGCCATAACAACATCGGAGATCTACATGCTCGATCAAAAGAAACAGCTGCTTGCCCTGGTTGTCGCGGTTTGCCTGGGCGCCAGCGCTGCGCAGGCTGAAGAACTGACCGGTACACTGAAAAAGATCAAGGAAGTGGGCACTGTCACGCTGGGCTACCGCGATGCGTCGCTGCCTTTCTCCTATCTCAACGACGCCCAGCAGCCTATCGGCTACAGCATCGAGCTGTGCAAGAAAATCGTCGACCAGATCAAGGTCAAGGTCGGTGAGCCCAACCTCAAGACCGAGTACGTATCGGTCGTTGCCGCCACCCGTACCCCGCTGCTGATCAATGGCACCATCGACATGGAGTGCGGCGTTACCACCAACACCGTCGAGCGTCAGAAGCAGATCGGTTTCCTGCTGACCAGCTACATCGCCAGCGCCAAATACGCCGTGAAGAAAACCGCTGGCATCAACAGCGTGGCCGATCTGAAAGGTAAGTCGGTAGTCGTGATCACCGGTGGCAGCGGCGAGTGGATCACCAAGAACCTGGACCGCGAAAAACAGCTGGGCTTGAAAATCCTCAACGCCAAGGACGGCGGCGAAGCCTTCCTGATGCTGGAAACCGGCCGCGCCGTGGCCTATATCAACGACGACGTGCAACTGATGGCAACCATCGCGCAAAGCCGCAGCCCGGACGCCTACGCCTTGCTGCCTGAGCCGATGTCGGCCGAACCCTACGCCATCGGCATCCGCAAGAACGATCCTCAATTCAAGACCTTCGCCGACGATGTGCTGCGCAACCTGTACAGCACCGGTGTGATCGATACGCTGTACCCGACCTGGTTCCAGCAGCCGATCCCGCCGAAAAACGCCACGATCAACCTGCCGATGAGCGATGCATTGAAGCAAGCCATCGCCAACCCGAACGACACCGGCGTCTGACCCGCCCCCTTCACGCCAGGCAGTGACGCGGCGCACATGCGCCGCGCCGCTGCGCGCCTGGCTGCATGCAGTGCTTCTCCCTGAACGTTGGTGTTGGCATGGATTACAACTGGAACTGGAGCGTGTTCTGGGATTTTGCTCCCGGAGAATCCGCCTCGTATTTGCATTGGTTGGTCACCGGCACGAGCTGGACCCTGGCGACCACCCTCCTCGCGTTCACCCTGGCGTTTCTGATTGGCGGCTTGGTGGGTACGTTGCGTACCAGTACGGTGCGCCCGCTGGTATGGCTGGGCAACCTGTATACCGAGGTGTTCCGCAATATCCCACTGCTGGTGCAGATGTTCATCTGCTTCTTCGTGGTCCCCGAACTGCTACCCCTCTCCTGGGGCGACTACCTCAAGCAAGACCTGCCCTACCCGTCTTTCTTCAGTGCCGTCGTGGCCCTGACCCTGTTCACCTCGGCCAAGCTTTCCGAGCTGTTCAAGGCGGGCATCGAGTCGGTCGCCTACGGCCAGCGCGGCGCGGCGCTCGCCCTCGGCTTGCGGCCCACCCAGATGTACCTGAACGTACTGCTGCCGCAGGCGATCCGCGTGGTGTTCCCGCCGCTGACGTCCGAGGCACTCAACACCCTGAAAAACTCTTCGGTGGCGTTGACCATTGGCTTGATGGAGCTGACCGCGCAAGCACGCAACGTCAGCGAATACTCGTTCAATACCTTTGAAGCCTTTACCGCGGCAACGGTGATCTACGTGGCCATTTCACTGCTGATGACGTTCGTCATGGGTCGTATCGAAAGCTCCCTGGCCGTTCGCGGCGCGACGAGGTAAGTCATGTTCGATCTAGACCCCAGTGTCATCGTGCGAGCCATGCCCGCACTGTGGAACGGCCTGAAGTTCACCTTGTTGCTGACGCTTGTGGCGATGTCGGTGGGCATCGTGGTCGGCACCCTGCTGGCACTGATGCGCTTATCCGGCAACCGCGTGATGCGCGGCTTCGCCCTGGGCTACGTCACGGTCATGCGCAGCATTCCGCTGGTCTTGGTGATCTTCTGGTTCTACTTTCTGATGCCGCTGCTGCTGCAGATGACGTTCCACACCGAACGCCCCGTGCAGATCGGCCCGGTGATGACTGCCTTCGTGACGTTCTGCATGTTCGAAGCGGCGTACTACAGCGAAATCATCCGCGGCGGCATCCAGAGTATTTCCGGCGGCCAGAAGCAGGCAGCCCAGGCCCTGGGCCTGCGCCCGTCGCAAGCGATGCTTTACGTAATCCTGCCGCAGGCGCTGCGGCGCATGCTGCCGTTGCTGCTGACCCAGACCATCATCCTGTTTCAGGACACCTCGCTGGTGTACGTGCTGTCGATCGCGGACTTCACCGGCGCAGCCAGCAAATTCGCCCAGCGCGACGGACGCCTGGTGGAGCTGTACCTGTTCGTGGCCCTGGTGTACCTGGTGATCTGCTACCTGCTGTCGCGGCTCAGTAAACGCCTGAAAAGAAGCACGGAGAGAACCGCATGATCCAGATGAAAAACCTGAGCAAGTGGTACGGCGATTTCCAGGTCCTGAAAGACTGCACGACCCAGCTGTCGCGCGGTGAGGTGATGGTCGTGTGCGGGCCGTCCGGCTCGGGCAAGAGCACCCTGATCAAGTGCGTGAACGGTTTGGAGCCGGTGCAGGAAGGACAGATCTCGATTGACGGCCAACCCGTCACCGGCCGCGGTGTCGACCTGCCGAAACTGCGTGCCCGAGTGGGCATGGTCTTCCAGCATTTCGAGCTGTTCCCGCACCTGACTATCGTGGAGAACCTCAACCTGGCGCAGATCAAGGTGCTCAAGCGCGATGTCACCACCGCCACCAACAAGAGCACGGCACTCCTGGAGCGCGTGGGCCTCAAGGCCCATGCGCACAAGTACCCCATTCAGCTGTCCGGTGGCCAACAGCAACGAGTCGCCATTGCCCGCGCCCTGGCCATGGACCCCATCGCCATGTTGTTCGATGAACCCACCTCGGCGCTGGACCCGGAAATGGTCAACGAAGTGCTGGATGTGATGGTAGAGCTGGCAGGCGAAGGCATGACCATGATGTGCGTCACCCACGAGATGGGGTTCGCCCGTAAGGTCGCCGACCGCATCGTGTTCATGGACGGCGGCGAAATCATCGAGGACGTGAAATCCGAAGAGTTCTTCAGCGCGCCCCGCTCCGATCGTGCTCGCAGCTTTCTGTCGAAGATCTTGCAGCATTGAGTACCCGACCCGGCGCAGAAACCAGGCTTACATATTGATGGCCCGAACCAGCCGCACGCCCCAGTCCTCGTCGGGGTTGGTTGTCCCATCTCCTAGCCGTTCTTGCATAACCGCTACGCCCAGATCACGGCGCTTTGGCAATCTCTCGCGCTCAGCGGCTTTCAGGGCAGGCTCGATTTCTGCGTTCGAAAGATCCGTGCAATAGACAGGCGCCCCTGGCTGCTGGCGCCAGGAGTCCGCCAGCGGACCGGCGTAAACGGCGTCCAGCCCCGTATCATTGACCAATGACATGGTCACATCGCGATCACGATCGCGATCGGCTGATACCGGAATGGCGATCCGATCGGCTGCTCCGGCAGGCTTTCCTTTTTTGGCCAGCGAGGCCGATCCGATTGCATTCCACGCTTTGGCTATCGGGCGGCCTAGTTGCTCTGTGACCCACAGACTCTCTACCTGGCCGCGCTGAATGGCATCGATCTTCTGGTCGCGGAAAGGATAATAATTCGAGGTGTCGATCACGACCGTCTCTGCCGGAAGACTAGCGATAAGCGGGGCGATCCCAGGCAGGCGGTTGAGAGGGATGGACAGGATGACGACCTCAACATCGACCAGTGCGTCTTCGGTCGTTACCGCTCGAGCACCCGACGCCAGCAGTTCTGGAGCGATGGAGTCAGGACCTCGAGAATTGGCTACCTTGACGTCATGTCCTGCTTCGCTCAGACGCACAACCAGTGTTTTGCCGATGTTTCCGGTTCCTAGAATGCCAATTTTCATGAGGGTGTCCTTAGATGAAGTAAAGCTTTGTTTGAGTTGCATAACTGGACGCTCACACTGAAGATCTGCATGTGTTTGGGACATGCCATCAGTGGGGAGCCGTAACTTCTCGATTTCGCTTGATGACAGTGTCGTGGTCGAGCGACGTTGTGCTTGCTGCAAACTCGGCCATCAGGCTGTCACGATGATGATGAGCGATTTTTTTCACGGCGTGAGCCACTGCCCACTTGAGCTCTGGCAGCGTCAGTTCGGTGCAGTAGGCAGGCGTGCCTGGTTGCTGACGCCATGACAGCGCAAGGCTTCCTGCATCAAATGGCTCGAATCCGGCGTCTTCGATCAGCTGAAATGCCACTGCCTTTCCAGCCTGGGAGTCACCGGACACAGGCATGGCGATCCTATCTATGGTCCCTTTGGGCTTGCCGCCGTCGGCCAATGTTTTAGCCAGTGCAGCGTTGAACGTCTTGATGACAGGTCGCCCCAGTTGCTCGCTCGACCACACACTTTCAGGCGTGCCTGCATCGACTTCCGCAACACGTGTACCGAACTGCGGATAATAGTTCGAGGTGTCGATCACAATGGCCTCTGGGGAAGCGCTGGCAACGATCCCAGCAACCTGCGGGATGCTTGCAAACGGGATCGACAAGATGATCACTTCTACATCTTGTGTGGCTTCATGCGAAGCGACTGCGATGGCACCTATTCGATCGGCAAACTGCTGGATGTCAGTCGGCCCCTTGGATCCTGCCAACTTGACTTTATGGCCTGCGGCGACGAGTTTACGTGCGAGGGTTCCGCCGATGTTGCCTGCGCCGATAATACCTATTTTCATATACTGTCCTCATGGGTTTAGGGTAGATGTTGAGTCAGGTGGCAATGCGCGGATCGGTGCCATACTGGGCCGTTGCGTCCAGATGATCGCGCAGGGTGGCACCTTCATAATCTCGATGAAAAAGACCACGTTCTTGAAGAATCGGGACAACGCCGTCGACAAATGCGTCGATACCGTCGTCGTTGATGTCGGGTGAAATCCAGAAGCCGTCAGCTGCCCCGGCCTCAAACCATTTCTGCATATGGTCTGCCGCTTCAACGGGTGGGCCGACGATGGCCGGGTGATAATCGATCACTCCGTGGGCCAATATGTCTTTCACACTCCAACCCTCGCGGGCAATCTCCAACGCGTGCAGCGCGCGCGGGTCGAATGGCGATGGGTGCGCTGTCGCCAGCTGCATTGGCGACAGCGGTCGGTCAATCAGCGCGAGATCGAAACTCAGGCCTAACATCTGCCCCAGGTAAGCAGCCTGCTGGGCAAAATAGCGCTCGTTGAGCATCGTCC
Organism: Pseudomonas sp. CFBP 13710; assembly: GCF_014842235.1. Classification (NCBI taxonomy): domain Bacteria; kingdom Pseudomonadati; phylum Pseudomonadota; class Gammaproteobacteria; order Pseudomonadales; family Pseudomonadaceae; genus Pseudomonas; species Pseudomonas sp. CFBP 13710. The sequence continues at coordinate 30,260 of NZ_JACYVJ010000009.1, forward strand.
GACGATCCAGCGCCTCGCGACGGGTGTTCGCAATAGTCGTCATCAAACCGGGAAGGAATTTGATTTCATCCGGGTGCCGACCAGCGTTTACAGCTGCGTTGCGAAAAGCCTGCCTTTGCGCCTGGGCATCTTCCACTGTGAAGCACGCACCGATCACCGCAGTTGCATACCGACCGGCAAACTCAAAGGCATTGCGGCCGCCGCCCGCATGAAAAACGACTGGCTGTCCTTGCTCGGAAGGAGGGATGTAAAGAGGTCCGCGAGAGCCTACGTACTGGCCCTGAAACGCTATGGGTGCGATCTGATCCGCCTTTGCGAATTGCCCGCTGACTTGGTCGTGAACCCACGCGTTTTTGCCCCAACTCCCCCACAAAGACTGCACCAGTTGTACAAACTCGTTGGCACGCGCATAACGATCTGCACTGGACGGGATTCGCTGGCCATAGTTTGCGGCCACGTCATTGCCGCTTGAGGTGACGGCGTTCCAACCCGCGCGACCATGGCTCATGATGTCGAGCGCCTTGAATTGCCGCGCGAGGTTGAATGCTTCATTGAACGTCGTGGATCCAGTGGCTACCAAGCCTATGCGCTCGGTACCACGCGCCACGGCTGCCAGTGTCATCATCACATCAAGGTTGAAATGAGGCGCCTCGTTTTCAATATCAGCCACCGCGCCAGGGCCATCGGGCAGGAAAATGAACTGAAATTTTCCACGCTCTGCCGCTCGCGCCTGACGTACTCGCGCATCGAAGCTCACGTAATTTGTAGGATCGACCCACGGCATGCGCCATGCGCCGGGTTGTGAACCGTAACCGTTACCCAGATGCAGGCCGATGATCATCATGCTCATAACCTTCCCGCCTTGCGGCCACCGGTCTTGAGATAGGCAGTGCCGGTGAGCCTGACTGTGTCCACCCGGACACCTTGGTATGGCGAATGCCACAGATAGGGATCTATCATGCCGTCCTAACGCTCCAGTATTAGCCATTGCATAAAAACGGAAAGCTCCTCCGCTTGTCTTGAGCTAATATATGGAGATGCACTCCGGATATCAAGAGCCAAATCACAGCCATGCCTACACAACCCTCGATACGGCCCCCACGGGCCGATGCATTGCGCAACCGAAACCATATTCTGGAAGTCGCAGGCCTCGCCTTTGCCGATGAGGGCGTCGACGTCTCCATGGACAGTATCGCCAAACGTGCAGGGGTCGGCCCCGGGACTTTGTACCGCCATTTTCCGACGCGCGACGCCCTGCTGGCTGCTCTGATGGAGGTGCACTATGCGTATCTCGATCAAGCACGCATGGCCATCCAAGCCGATGAGCCAGATCCTGGAATTGCGCTGGACCGTTGGATCGAAGCCTTGGGAACCTGGATGAATGCATACGAAGGGCTACCGGAACCTTTGCGTGCGGCCTGGTCCCAGCCGAGTTCTGTTCTCCGCCCCACCTGTCAATCACTCGTCGATGCTTCCGCCGTATTTCTTGAAGCTGCGCAGCGCAATGGTGATGCGCGACCTTCGCTGACCGGACGCGACATCTTTCTTGCGGCGTTGGCCATTGCCTGGGCAGGCGCCAATACTGGCGGGGCCATCGATACGCGTCAGGCCTTGCAGGAGGTCTTGCGTACTGGCTGGGCGCTACCGGTCTCTGCGCAAGATGGGCTTCATGAGAAGTAAAATGGCTCATCTCCCTGCTCGCCCATCGCCGTGTTAACCAAGTAGTGCGCAGCACGCCATTTGCCTGTACGCCTTTCCTATTGCTGCCGGGTCTAAGCTGACGCGACAGCTATCCGGGCGTTCTGCGCTGCATTCTTGAAGCTCGCAATCTGATCAAAGCTCAAGTATCTGTAAATGTCAGAGGACATTTTCGCGATCACTTCTGCGTGCTGCATGTACTCATCCAGGCTGGGAAGCTTGCCAAGGATCGCAGCCACGGCGGCAAGCTCTGCAGACGCCAGGTAAACATTGGCCCCGTCTCCCAGACGGTTTGGAAAGTTGCGCGTCGAGGTCGAAACAACGGTCGAGTCTGGCGCGACGCGAGCCTGGTTGCCCATGCACAACGAACACCCGGGAATCTCGGTTCGAGCACCAATACGCTTGAACACATCGTAGAACCCTTCCGTTCTCAGCTGGTGCTCGTCCATTCTGGTGGGTGGACATAACCAAAGTCTGGTCGGAATCGAACCGACCTGCCGATTCAAAAGTGTGCCGACGGCTCGGAAATGGCCAATGTTGGTCATGCACGAACCGACGAAAACCTCATCGACTTTGCTACCACTCACGTGTGAAAGAAGCTGCGCTTCATCAGGATCGTTAGGTACACAAACGATCGGCTCGATAATGTCGCTCAGATCGATCTCGAGCACGGCCGCATAGTCGGCGTCGGGATCGGCGGACATCAGCGACGGGGTACTCAACCAGTCCTCCATCGCGGCTGCACGCCGCTCGAGTGAACGGGCATCACCGTAGCCCTCGGATATCATCCAGCGCAGCAGCGTGACATTCGAGTTCAGATATTCAGCGACAGCTTTCTCTGGGAGCTTGATCGTGCAACCTGCTGCAGAGCGTTCGGCCGAGGCATCGGACAGCTCGAATGCCTGCTCGACGGTCAAGTGATCGAGACCTTCAATTTCAAGAATCCGGCCGGAGAAGACATTCTTCTTGCCTTTCTTCTCGACCGTCAGCAACCCTGCTTTGATCGCGTAGTACGGAATGGCATGCACAAGATCCCGTAGGGTGATGCCTGGCTGCAATGTCCCTCTGAACCGAACCAGAACCGATTCAGGCATATCCAGAGGCATCACACCCGTCGCTGCCGCGAAGGCCACCAGACCTGAGCCGGCCGGAAACGAAATGCCCAGCGGGAAACGCGTATGGGAGTCACCGCCGGTGCCGACCGTGTCAGGCAGAAGCATTCGATTGAGCCAGCTGTGGATGATCCCGTCGCCTGGCTGCAGTGATATGCCTCCTCGGTTCCTCATGAAGTCCGGAAGGGTGTGATGAGTCATAACGTCTACAGGTTTGGGATACGCGGCGGTATGGCAGAAGGACTGCATTACCAGGTCTGCGGAAAAGCCCAGGCATGCCAGATCCTTGAGTTCGTCTCGCGTCATGGGCCCTGTCGTGTCTTGCGAGCCCACCGTGGTCATCTTCGGTTCGCAGTACGTTCCTGGCCGAATGCCTGCAACGCCACAGGCCTGGCCCACTATCTTTTGCGCAAGGGTGAAGCCTTTTCCAGAATCCGCTGGCTGCTCTGGCTTATGGAAGAGCACAGAGGCTTCGAGCCCCAGTTCGACCCGAGCTCTTTCTGTCAATCCACGACCGATGATCAGAGGGATTCGACCGCCGGCTCGTAGTTCGTCGAGTAGAACAGGGGTCTTCAGACTAAACCTTGCTACGACTTCGTCCGAGTCGTGCTTACAGACCTTCCCTGCCAGGGGGTACACATCGGTGACATCCCCCATGCTCAAAGCCGAGACATCGAACTCAATCGGAAGCGCACCGGCATCTTCCATTGTGTTGTAGAAAATGGGGGCGATCTTGTTTGCGAAGCAGAATCCTTCCGCACGCTTGTTCGGTACGTGAGGTATGTCATTTCCAAAGAACCACAGCACCGAGTTGGTAGCCGACTTGCGCGACGAGCCGGTCCCAATCACATCGCCCACAAAGGCAACGGGATAGCCTTTGGCACGTATGTCTTCGATCTGCTTGAGCGGACCAATTTCACCGGGGCATTCCGGCTCGATACCGTCACGGGTCATTTTGAGCATGGCCCTGGCATGCAGTGGAATGTCCGGACGCGACCAAGCATCTGGCGCTGGAGAAAGATCGTCCGTGTTCGTCTCCCCCGCTACCTTGAAGACGGTCAGCGTGTATTTATCTGCAATAGCCGGTCTGCTGGAAAACCATTCACCCTCGGCCCATGATTGCAGCACTTTCTGGGCATAGTGATTTCCCGCTCTGGCTTTGTCCGCCACATCACGAAACGCATCGAACATGAGCAGTGTGTGCTTGAGCTGCGCCGCTGCTTCTGCAGCCAGAGTGGGGCTATCCAATAATTCGACCAAGGTTGAGACGTTATAGCCGCCCTGCATGGTGCCAAGCAGTTCAACGGCCTGCAGTGGGCTTATCAAAGGAGAGTGCCCGGTGCCGTGTGCAATGGCCGACAGGAAGCCCGCTTTTATATACGCGGCCTCATCGACCCCAGGCGGCACACGGTGTGTGATCAACTCCAAGAGCAGTTGCTCATGCTCAATGGGTGGCGACTTCAAAAGCTCCACCAGCGCCAACGTTTGTTCCGGGTTCAGAGCCAACGGGGGCAAACCGAGCGCCGCTCGTTCACGTACATGATCGAAGTATTTCTCTAGCACGTTGTCATTCCTGATCTGGGGCCGTGGGACATCGACCAGCTGTAGGCAATGCCGTTGGCATCAGCCCTGAAAATCGGACACTCAGTTCACCGCTACCAGGTTTTAGGTACGCGAACAAAGCCGTTCATGAGCACTCGGGCACTGCGACTCGTCACCATGCGATCGATGTGCCCCACCTCATGGTGACGCTCAACGCTCGGGTCCACTTGCAAGGTTTCGGTGGGAGACATCGATTTGCCATCGCCATCTGCGCCGGAAGCGGAGTCGAAGAACTCGAGGACAATCTCTCCTGCTGGAAACGTCACACCCTCCAGCTCGAAATCACCCAACTCCTGCACTTCGGCATCCCTGATGGGAACCTTCGCCAGCACGGTCCTGCCGATATTCTTCTGCCATATGCGAACGGTAGCGATACCGTCGAGGGGAACGCGTGCGAACGGTAGCAATGCGTTGCTGATTGCAAATGGGCCCACCGCAGCCGATAGATCTGCGCAGCTTCCAGACCAGTCGACGAGGGCGTCATCGATCGACACCTGTCCAAACAGATAATCGACATCATGATCAGGGACTTGGCTGCGGCTGACGATCACCACCTTGCTGGTGCTGGAAGTGGCTCCTCCCATTCCATCGATCTGTTTGCCATAGGGGTCGGGACTTCCGATGATTCGAAGAACCAGGGCATCTCTCTCGACACCGGGTCGTTGGGCCTCTCTGGGTAGATCGTCGAGTGAGAAAAAAACGCCCTTGCTGGCTCCGCCTCGCATGTAGGTAGCGGGGATTCGCAACTGTGCCGGATGACTCATGACGCTACTCCCGTCTTATGCCGGTGCATTTTCAAAGAAGTCTTCTGCAAAGCGCTGCAACACCCCACCGGCCTCATAGATCGAAACCTCCTCGGCCGTATCCAGACGACAGGTGACAGGCACCTCAAGGGAGGTTCAGCCGCATCCACGAGGCCCGACCCAGCATGACGTTCTCAGCCTCCAAACCACCTACACCCACCGCGATGACGCCAAGCGCATCGACATGGGGAGTATGGCTATCGGTACCTACCAAGGTATCGGGAAAAGCCACCCCATCCTTCACTTGAACCACCGGGGACATTTTCTCCAGATTGATCTGATGCATGATCCCGTTGCCGGGGGGTATGATCTCCACATTTTTGAACGCTTTCTTTGTCCACTCGATGAAGTGAAACCGGTCTTCATTGCGGCGATCTTCAATCGCACGGTTTTTGATGAAAGCGTCGGGGTCGTATCCCCCGCATTCCACAGCCAGCGAGTGGTCGACTCTGACCCGCAGGATTCATCGACGCCCACCGACAAAGCGGGTCGTTACGCCCGACTCCGCGCAAAAAGCGCGTCGAGCTTTTGCTCGTACTCGTGGTAGCCGATTGACTCATACAGCTCCATTCGGGTTTGCATGGTTTCCACAGCGCCTCGCTGGGTGCCCGTTCTACGAAGAATTCGATAGACGTTTTCCGCCGCCTTGTTCATCGCTCGAAAGGCCGAGAGCGGGTACAGCACCATTGCCACATTGACCGAAGCCAGCTCGTCAGTTGTATAGAGTGGGGTTGAGCCGAATTCCGTGATGTTGGCCAAGATGGGCGCCCGCGCCCGTTCAGCGAATTGCTCATACATGGCAAGTTCGGTCACTGCTTCGGGAAAGATCATGTCCGCCCCCGCTTCGACGTACGCAGCTGCACGGTCCAGAGCCGACGCTACTCCTTCGATCGCCAGCGCATCGGTGCGGGCCATGATGACGAAATCCTCGTCTGTTCGAGCATCGACAGCAGCCTTGATTCGATCGACCATTTCCCGCTGGCTGACGAGTTCTTTGTTGGGGCGATGGCCGCAACGTTTGGCACCGACCTGATCCTCGATATGGATTGCACCGGCGCCGAACTTGATCATCGACTTTACCGTTCGCGCAATATTGAACGCCGACGAACCAAAGCCGGTATCGACGTCGACCAATAATGGAAGATCACACACATCGGTGATACGGCGAACGTCGGTCAGAACATCATCCAGACTGCTGATTCCGAGATCGGGTATGCCCAAAGATCCAGCTGCTACCCCTCCTCCAGAAAGGTAAATGGCGCGGAAGCCAGCGCGTTTCGCCAGTAGCGCGTGGTTCGCATTGATCGCGCCTACAATCTGTAACGGACTTTCCTGCGCTACCGCTTGACGGAAGCGCTGACCGGCAGAGGTTATCGTCATATCGACCTCACTTATTATTATGGGCGACTTCATGCGGCAAACCGAGGCCGCAGCCGAACGCCAAGCGCCAGCCCTCATGAGACCGCAGTTACTTAGGGACACCAGCGATGGTTATTTAAATTTGCATATGACAGGTGAATCAGAAATGGCCCGAAGCTGAGACTCCGGGCCGGATGTCGCAATGTTCCAGGACAGCGCTTGCGATCAAGCGATAGCTTTCTGTGGTACGGCTTTTTCAGCGGCGTCTTTCAGGCTAAGCACCAAGGAAGTAGCATCCATGTCTGCGCCGCCGTTATCCATGTGTTTTTTCAAGATGGCGTGGGCAGCTTCGGCTGTGGCGATCGTGGCACCCACTTCGCGGCCTGCCTCCATGGCAAGGCTGAGATCCTTGGCCAGCAGCCAGGTCTTGAAGCCTGCTTTATAGCCCTTCGATGCGGGGGCAGTTGGAACTACACCCACACCAGGATTCCAGACGCGGAACGTCCAGTTATCGGCAGTGGATCGAATGGCAATTTCGAAAAACTCTTTCAGGTTCAGACCCAGGCGCTCGGCCAATGCAGTGGCTTCGCAGTTGACCGCGACGCAACCCCCCATGATCAGGTTGTTGACGACCTTTGCTGCCTGGCCAGCCTCCGGACCACCGGCATGGGCGATGTAACCACCCATCGGGCCCAGCAGCTCCTTGACGCGGGCCACGTGCGGGTCTTCACAACCAATCATGAAGGTCAGACTGCCATCTATGGCCCCCTCGGTACCACCGGAGACGGGCGCCTCGGCAAAGATTCGACCGGCTTTCCTGGCAGACGCATGTACAGCACGGGCGTTTTCAATGCCAATGGTGGAGCAGTCGATGACCACGGTGCTTGGATCAATGCTGGCAAATACACCGTTCGGACCGGTCAGGACTTCCTTGACCTCGGTACCTGTAGGCAACATGGTGAATACGGCATCGACACCCTTACAGGCTTCAGCCACCGTCGCACAAACTTCGACGCCGTTTTTTACAGCCGCTTCACGGGCAGCAGCGTCAATATCCACACCCCTCACGGTGTAGCCGGCATTCAACATATGTTTGGACATAGGGATGCCCATGAAACCAAGACCGATCCAAGCGATAGTTTTCATTTTTGTTCTCCATTGCTTTACAAGGGTTATGCCAAACAGTCAGGCGCGATTATCGTAGGTTGTCCAAGTACAGGCGTTTACGCTGCACGCTTGGATTAACGCTGATCGATTGCTTTGATATAGGGGTTGATGCTGACTTCACTCCAAACATTGTTTAGAGCAAACGGATCATTTTTCTGAAAATTTGTAGCTTGCTCGAGAGATTCTGCTTCCACCACCAGCATGCTCCCAATCTTCTTTTCGCTGTCGGTGGACGTGTAGGGCCCGGCGACCAGAATCTTGATCGATGCACTTTTAAGGTAAGCACGATGCGCGTCGTAGAACTCATCACGCAAGGTGGGTGTAGATGGATTATCTCTGCAGTAGATGACGTAGAGCATGCTGCACCTATTATTGTTTTTAGACGTTCCAACGAAGCCAGACTTCCGAGGAAGTATCCTGCTCGATGGAATGACGTTACGCCCGCCGGTTGTGCCTTCACAACACAATAAATACACATCCGGCGTGCAAAAAATCACTGACGTCCAAAGGTGCCTACCCGTGCTACTACAGGAAGAGCTGCTGGTTGGCACCGACCTCGTCCGCGATGAACCTGGCGACTTCGCGTATGTGCGCAGCTTTGCGATGGTCCTCATGCACATGCATGTAGAACGAGCGCTTGATGTTGACCTCGTCAGCCAGCACGGGAATCAACTTGGGGAAGGAGTTTGCGATGTAGGCAGGCAGGATGCCCAGGACCGTCCCTCCCAGCACCGTGTGCAACTGAGTCAACAAATTGGTACTGCGCAGGCGCGACACCAGATCAACCTTCAGACCGCTCGAAAAATTGAGCTGAGGTGCGAACAACAGTTCTTCAACGTACCCCACGAACGAGTGCTGCTGCAGATCCTCCTGCGTCCGTATTGGAGCAGCCTTATCGAGGTATTCACGAGTGGCGTAGATCTGCAGGCGATAATCCGTGAGCCTGCGAGAAGCTACACGCATGTGTTCCGCTGTCGCCAGGCTGATGCCGATATCAGCTTCGCGTTTGGAAAGACTGAACACGCGAGCGGCGGCATAGATCTCGACCTCAAGATTGGGGTGTCTCCGTGTCAGTTCGGCCATGCGCGGGGCGAGGAATACGCTGCCGAAACCATCCGGGGCACCGATTCTGACCAGACCGGAGATTTGCCCCAGGTCACTCTCGTCACTTTTGTAGGACAGCAGAATGCTTTCCATACTTTCAACCGCATTCAGCACACGTTCCCCCTCAGGGGTGAGTTCGTAGCCCGAATTGCTTTTGTGAAAAAGTCTGATGTTCAACCCATCCTCGAGCGCAGAAACGTGCCTTGCAACGGTAGTGTGTTCCGTTCCCAGCGTTTCGGCAGCGCCCGACAAGGTTCCGGCTCGGGCAACGGCTAGAAAATACCGAAAATCATCCCAGTTCTCTTTTTTTTGTTTCTTTGCCATCACTCGGCTCCTGGTCTTGGTGCGAACCTCTTGAGGTTCCTGCCATCAACTCCCTGCTGAAAGCCGGAGCAATGTGTGGTTCATGAATACGTCTGTGGTCGCGCGAGTGTACGCAGGTGCAAGCTTGGCTAGGTAGCGGCCGGAGTCTGCGCCATGATCCAGCCGCATTGGAACTGCACACCGCCCTTCCTCACCAGGCTTGGGTACCTCGAGCAACGCGCACCTATTTTGTGTCTCACGTAGCTGCTCCGTATGCGAGATCACAGGGCCCATAACGACGCTGCCGCGTTGCATTGGGCTGTGCGAGGGATAGAGGGTCACATGCCGGCCATCCCGCCTTTTTTGCACATCCGTTGAGCACATTCTGCTCTGTGCCACGCTATAAGGCGCTCATAGACTCGGCCTCATTACTGCTGGCGCTTGAAGACAAATCATCCGTTGTAAGAAGCATGAACCATCGGTTGAAAGTTAAATTGTTGGAGGCTGAACTCCAATGATCCAACGATGGCGGCCTATCCAATTGGCCGGCAGTCAAGAACAAAAACAAAATGAGCCCACCGGGCCGAGGAACTGCAAATGAGTGATATTGCGCACACCGAAAGCGTCGGCGCGTCCGAAATAGGACGCCAAGACAGAAAAGTTATTTTCGCCTCGTCCCTCGGGACTATATTCGAGTGGTACGATTTCTTCCTGTATGGCGCCATGGCGGTCATTATCGGCAAGCACTTCTTCTCCGGCGTCAACGACACTACTGCCTTTATTTTCGCTCTGATGACGTTCTCTGCCGGCTTCCTGGTAAGGCCCTTCGGCGCACTTGTGTTTGGTCGTTTGGGCGACATGATCGGCAGGAAATATACATTCATGGTGACGATCGTCCTCATGGGTGTATCAACTTTCCTCGTAGGTATCCTTCCCACTTATGCGTCTTGGGGTATAGCTGCTCCGATCCTTCTCGTCGTTCTGCGCATGCTTCAAGGCCTGGCGCTCGGCGGAGAGTATGGCGGAGCCGCGACCTATGTCGCAGAGCATGCACCAAGAAACAAACGTGGAATGTTTACTGGCTGGATTCAGTCAACAGCGACCTTTGGATTATTGCTTTCACTGCTGGTCATCTTGATCTGTCGCAAACTCACCGGTGACCAATTCGAAGTGTGGGGCTGGCGGATCCCATTCCTCTTGTCTCTGATCATGGTAGGTATCTCCGCCTGGATTCGCATGAGCATGCACGAGTCGCCCTCTTTCAAGAAAATGAAGGAAGAAGGCACCACGAGTAAATCGCCTATCCGGGATTCGTTCGGTTCGTGGGAGAACTTGAAGGTTGTACTGATTGCGCTGTTTGGGATCAATGCCGGTCAAGCAGTGACTTTCTACACCTCGCAATTCTATGTCCTGTTCTTCATGACTCAGTTTTTGAAGATGGACCCCGCACAGGCCAACACACTGCTGATCATCAGCGTTGTCATCGGCGCCCCGTTCTTCGTCATATTCGGATCGCTGTCCGATAAAGTTGGCCGCAAGCCCATTCTGATGACGGGATTGCTACTGGCTACCGTTCTGTACTTCCCGTTGTTCAAAGCCCTGAGCCATTATGCAAACCCGCAGATCTCGCAAGCCAGCATGACGGCACCCGTCACGGTGACTGCAGACCCTGCATCGTGCACCTTCCAATTCGACCCGGTTGGCAAAGCCAAGTTTGATAGCCCCTGCGACAAGACAAAGGCTTACCTGGCCAAGATGGGTATTCCTTATGAAACCATTGCCAGCCCGGCTGGCAGCGAGATCGAGATTGCCGTCGGCAGCACGGTGCTCAAGGGTTTTGATGCTGTAGCCATCAAGAACGTGACCGTGGCGGCGGGTTACCCATCCAGCGCTGATCCGGCGCAGGTCAACCAACCCATGGTAGTCGCGATCATCGTCGCTCTGATTCTGATCGCCTGCATGACCTACGGTCCATTGGCAGCTACGATGGTGGAATTGTTTCCGACGCGTATACGTTACACCTCGATGTCCTTGCCTTATCACATCGGTAACGGTTGGTTCGGGGGACTGCTGCCCACCATCTCTTTCGCACTTGTGGTTTACACAGGAGATATCTACTACGGCCTCTGGTACCCCGTCCTCATCACAGGCGTCAGTCTCGTCATTGGCGTCATTGCACTCAGAGAGACCAAAAACGTTGATCTCGATGCCGTAGAAACTTCGAAGTAAGCATTGACTTTAGAACTGTAAACAAGGAGACATCATGAATGCTTCATTGAACAAGAACAATACTACAGTGGCTCAGGTCAAGTTGCTGATCAACGGAGAATGGGTCGACTCCAAGACGAAAGAGTGGCTCGATGTGGTGAACCCGGCCTCCCAAGCCGTATTGGCGAAAGTGCCGATGGCGACTCAGGAGGAAGTCAAAGCTGCCATCGACGCCGCCGAGCATGCGTTTCACAGCTGGAAAAAAACACCGCTTGGCGCACGCATGCGCATCATGCTCAAGCTTCAAGCGCTCATCCGTGATAACTCCAAGCGCATCGCTGAGGTATTGAGCGCCGAACAAGGCAAGACCATCGCGGATGCTGAAGGTGATATCTTCCGAGGCCTGGAAGTCGTGGAGCACGCGTGTTCAATTGGCAGCCTGCAAATGGGCGAGTTTGCCGAAAACGTTGCAGGGGGTGTGGACACTTATACCCTGCGGCAGCCCATTGGTGTATGTGCCGGTATAACGCCCTTCAACTTCCCCGCCATGATTCCACTGTGGATGTTTCCGATGGCGATCGTTACGGGTAATACCTTCGTACTCAAACCATCGGAACAGGATCCGCTGTCCACCATGATGCTGGTCGAACTGGGACTGCAGGCTGGTATTCCGGCCGGAGTCCTTAATGTGGTGCACGGTGGTAAAGAAGTCGTCGATGCCCTCTGCACCAACCCAGACATCAAGGCTATCTCGTTCGTAGGTTCCACGCACGTGGGTACCCACGTCTACAACCTGGGCAGCCAGCACGGCAAGCGTGTTCAATCGATGATGGGCGCCAAGAACCACGCCGTGGTGCTGCCTGATGCGAACCGCGAACACACATTGAATGCACTGGTTGGCGCAGGTTTCGGCGCAGCCGGTCAGCGCTGCATGGCGACCTCGGTGATCGTCTTGGTAGGCGAAGCCCGCACTTGGCTGCCCGATATCAAGGAACTGGCTCTGAAACTGAAAGTCAACGCCGGCTCTGAACCGGGTACCGACATCGGTCCAGTCATTTCAAAGCGTGCCAAACAAAGGATCCTGGATCTGATTGAAAGCGGTGTACGTCAGGGCGCGAAGTTGGAACTCGATGGCCGAAATATCAATGTCCCGGGTTTCGAAAACGGCAATTTCATCGGGCCGACCCTGTTCTCAGGCGTCACCACCGACATGGATATCTACACCCAAGAGATCTTCGGTCCGGTTCTCGTCGTCCTCGAAGCCGACACCTTGGACGATGCCATTGCCCTGGTGAATGCCAATCCCTTCGGCAACGGTGTGGGATTGTTTACCCAAAGCGGCGCCGCAGCCCGCAAATTCCAAAGCGAGATCGACGTCGGTCAGGTGGGTATCAATATTCCGATCCCGGTACCCGTACCATCGTTCAGCTTTACCGGTTCGCGTGGTTCGAAACTTGGTGACCTTGGCCCCTATGGCAAGCAGGTCATTCAGTTCTATACGCAAACCAAAACCATCACAAGCCGCTGGTTTGATGACAAAAGCGTCAGCGAGGGGGTCAATACGACCATCACATTGAAGTGAGATGTAATGCCCGGCTCGATGCCGGGCAGCGGTGTACATCATCCTGGTATTGTCACTGGCCGCATTTGACCGAGCACGCTGTCTCCCAAGTCGGGACTATCAGCGTGAAGGCACCACGGCAGTGAGGCCAGTCACCCGCTCAGAATCCCTACCCCAGGTGTCCAGATATGACTTTTCCATGTCTGGACACCGTGACGTCCTCCAGATGCAATTCAGTAAGCTTTGCAAACGATGCTGGCCGGCATCATTGCGCGCGGTGGAACGGAAACCCTCCGAACAACACCCCTCCCACCAACAGCGCCAGGCTCGCAAGCACTGCCCACTTCAGGGCAAATTTCTGGTGGTCACCGAGATCGACCTTGGCAAGCGCGACCAACAGGTAAAGCGATGGCACCAGAGGGCTCAGCAGGTGCACCGGCTGACCGACGATGGATGCCCGCGCGATTTCCAGCGTCGTGAACCCGTAAGTGGTAGCCGTTTGGGCCAGCACTGGCAGGATGCCAAAATAGAATGCGTCGTTCGACATGAAGAACGTGAAAGGCAAGCTGACCACGGCTGTGAATACCGCAAGGTACGGGCCGAAGCTGTCTGGAATGACATGCAGCAAGCTCTGCGCCATGGCATCGACCATGCCGGTGCCTGAAAGAATGCCGGTAAAAATACCTGCAGCGAAAATCACCGACGTTACGGCCAACACGTTTGCGGAGTGTGAAGCGATGCGCTCCTTCTGCTGCTGCAAATGGGGGTAGTTCAATGTCACGCCAATACCGAAAGCGACCATGAACAGTACTTGAATGGGCATGAGGCCCAGCACCAGACAGGTCAGCAATCCAATGGTCAGTATCAGGTTTGGCCAGAACATTTTCGGACGCCGATTCCTCGCGCATTCCTCTGCATCGCCGTTACCCAGCGCAAGTTCACCATTGGCAAAGTCCTCGACATCGACGATGCCAAGCCGGGCCCGTTCGCGGCGACCGATGATGACTGCGGTGAGCATCAGCACAGCGCAAGCCATCAGCATGGCTGGAATCATGGGCAGGAAAATATCCAGGGCATCGACGTGCAGCGCTGCAGCTGCCCGCGCAGTAGGGCCTCCCCACGGCGAGATGTTCATGATCCCGCTCGCAATGTTGACCACGCACGTCAACCCTAGAACACTCATGCCCAGCCGTTGGTAAAGAGGCAGGAAGGCAGCGATGGCGATCATGTAGGTGGTGGAGCTGTCACCGTCCAGGGAAACGAACAGCGTCAACACCGCTGTACCGACGACGACCTTGAGTGGATCACCCTTGACCAGCCGCAGTATGAAACGAACCAGCGGGTCGAAAAGGCCTGCATCGATCATGATGCCGAAATACAGAATGGAAAACGTCAACATCACGCCTGTCGGGGCAAGCGCCTTGATGCCATCCAACATCATTGCGCCCAGCCCTGTCCAGAAACCGCCGATCGCCGCAAATACAATAGGCACCAACAAGAGTGCAATAAGGGCAGTCATGCGCTTGGTCATGATCAAATACATGAAGCAACAAACCATCGAAAAGCCGAGAATAGCGAGCATGGCGATACCCTATCTTTAATGTGAATTGCTCAGGCGCACGGCGCACCGGCATTTAGTCGCGAGCTGACTAAGTTGCGACCCATTAAAATAAGATTTCTTTCCAACACCCATGACCGGACGACTTGCATCGTTTGATAGCAATCATTGAAACTTCCTCATTCATTGTTTTTATCATTGGAGGCTGTCGATAGCGTATTGACCGCCAAGACTCATTACTTATGCGACGAACCCGACCTCCATCAGGCTCGCACTGTTTTGTGGTTCAAACGTACGGAACAAAAATCAATGCCGAGCCAATCGACGCCCGAAGGCGATCAAGCTTGCGTTGCGGTTGTCTTTTCAACCAACTGCCCGTTCGCGGAGGACAGCAGGCCCGCCAATACGAAAGGCAGAATGCCTCCATTGGCGAAGTAGGTCGCTTCGATCGAGGTATCGATACGGGCCAATAGAGTCACGTCTTGCTGGCTGCCGTTCTGGCGGGTGATCCGAAGCGTGACATCTTGAGTAGGCGTTACGCCGCTTTCCACACCGAGAAGGTCGAAGGTTTCCGTGCCATCCAGCGCGAGGGACCTCACATCGTCAGCGCCTTTGAATTGCAATGGAAGTACGCCAAGTCCAGCCAGGTTACTGCGGTGAATACGCTCGAAGCTTTTGGCAATGACAGCCCGTACGCCCAGCAAGCGTGTACCCTTCGCCGCCCAGTCTCTACTGGAGCCCGACCCGTACTCCTCGCCGGCAAAGATCAATGTTGGCGTTTGAGCAGCGATGTAGCTGCGCGACGCATCGAACAAGGTTGTCCGAATACCTGAAGGCTGAAGTAACGTGTAGGGACCTTCGTCTGCCGATCCATCTGCCTTCGTCGCAAGCATCAGGTTCTTCAGGCGAACGTTGGCAAACGTGCCACGTACCATGACCTCGAAGTGACCACGGCGAGCACCATAGGTGTTGAAATCCTTGCGCTCTACACCGTGTTCGGCGAGCCATTTTCCAGCACTCGAATCAGGAGTGATCGAGCCGGCCGGGCTGATGTGGTCTGTGGTGATGGAGTCGCCCAGGATGGCCAGCGCACGCGCGCCAAGGATGGGACGAGCCGCTTGAGTGGTGTCGAAGAAATCGGGCTCGGCGGCGTAGGTTGATTGAGGCCAATCGTACACCTCCCCCTCGCTGGTCTTGATTGAGTTCCACAGGTCGTGATCCTTGGTCAAATCGGCATAGAGGTTCTTGTACAGTTCAGCGTTTGCAGCCTTCACGCTCAGCGCTTTGATTTCATCATTGCTTGGCCAGAGATCGGCCAGCAGTACGGGCTTCCCATCGCGATCATAGCCCAATGGTTCAGTGGTCAGGTCACAGCGCGTGGAGCCCGCCAACGCAAATGCAACCACCAAAGGTGGACTGGCAAGGAAGTTTGCCCGCAGGTTGCCGTGAATACGGGCTTCGAAATTTCGATTGCCCGACAGCACTGCGCTGCATACCAAGTCCTCGCCAACCACTACCTTTTCCAAGGCAGGATCAAGCGGGCCGATATTGCCGACACAGGCGCCGCAGCCATACGCTGCGATGTCGAAGCCAAGCTGGCTCAGGGGCTGGGTCAGGCCGGCATCCTGCAGGTACGCGGTCACGACGCGCGAACCCGGTGTGAAAAGCGTCTTCACCCACGGCTTGGCGACCAGGCCCTTCTCGACGGCTTTTTTGGCCAGCAAGCCAGCGGCGATCAAGAGCTCGGGATTCGAGGTGTTGGTACACGAGGTGATCGCTGCGACCAGCACATGACCGTGCCCTACTTCGTAAGTCTGTTGCGGACCAACCGCGCCGGCAGGCTGGGCAGTGACTGGGTACAGCTGCTCAAGCTGGTCCTTGCTCTTGGCATAGCCACCGCTCTTGGCATCCTGAACCATGACTTCATCGAACCGACGCCCGAGGCCCGTAAGGTCAACGCGATCCTGGGGACGCTTGGGGCCAGATACGCACGGAACGATCTGGTCGAGATCGATCGTGATCACTGTCGAGTAATCAACACTGCCAACAGCAGGTGTACCGAACATGTCCTGGGCTTCGAAGTACTTGCGAATCAGCTCGATCTGCTTGGCACTACGCCCAGTCTGGCTGTAGTAGTCGAGTGTCTTGTCGTCGACCGGAAAAAACCCCGTCGTTGCGCCGTATTCGGGCGCCATGTTGGCAATCGTTGCGCGGTCGGTCGCGCTGAGGGAGCTTGCCCCCTCACCAAAGAACTCGACCAGCTTGCCTACCACCTTGGCAGCACGCAGCGTCTGAGTTATCTGCAGCACAGCATCTGTGGCGGTGACTCCAGGACGCAGGCTGCCGCTGAGTTCAACCCCGACCACATCCGGCATCAACATGTACACAGGCTGCCCCAGCATGCCAGCTTCGGCCTCGATACCCCCCACGCCCCAGCCCAGCACGCCAATGCCATTGATCATCGTCGTATGGCTATCAGTGCCCACAAGCGTGTCGGGATACACGAGCGAGTTCTTCTCGATGACACCTTGAGCCAGATACTCCAAATTGATCTGGTGACAGATACCGATGCCTGGAGGAATGACCTTGAATGTTTCGAACGCTTGCATGCCCCACTTCATCAGTTCATAGCGTTCACGGTTACGCTGGAATTCGACCTCCATGTTCTTGCGAAGCGCGCCGGGCACATTGGAAAACTCTGTCTGCACCGAGTGATCGACAACGAGGTGAACGGGTACCAGTGACTCAATAGCTTTGGGGTCACCACCCCGCTTTTTCGCCTGGCTGCGCATGGCAGCCAGGTCGGTCAATAACGGGATACCGGTGAAGTCCTGAAGAAGGACACGACCCACTACAAACGGGATTTCACGCTCCCGACTGCCTTGGGGCTGCCAGCCTGCGAGATCCTCGACGTGAGACTGGAGCACCTTGCTGCCATCGCAGTTGCGCAGTACCGACTCCAACAGGATCCGAATCACGACAGGAAGACGGCTCAAGTTCGGATAGGCCGTCGCCTGCAGCGCAGGCAGTGAATAATAGTGGTGTTCACGGCCATCGGACGTCTTGAACGACCGCAGACTTGTTGTTGAAAGCTTGTTGGCGTCGGTCATGTGGTTCTCTCTAGGCAACTCATCAGGTACACGGTTGGAACTGGAGTCATTCGTCCGGCAGCGTCGAGTCCATGAAAACTGGACATTGTTTATTGTCTGCCGAATGTACAGTCAGACTAGATCCGCTGAATTGCGCTTGTCAATTAATAAACGCAATAAAAACCCTGCCCCATAAAAAAGCCACCTATGCGGTGGCTTTGCTGGACGTACGATAGTTGGCCAGGGTCAGACCGTGTCCGGCACCGATTGCACCTTTGCAGTGGATTGGAATACGGCGGAAACCGCCTTCTTGCGCCAAGCACCTTCGATATGCTGCCGCATGTAGCTGGCGGCGCCGAGGTTATCACCCGCTTCGATGGCATCCAGAATCTGTAGATGCTCTACAGCGAGCGCCTGGCGCGGCAGATCCAGCTGGGTCTGGCGGTATTCGGCCAAGCGGCGCACCTGGTCGAGCCGACGAAGCGTCTGGAGCGCGAATCGGTTGCCTGACCATTCGGCTATCGTTTCATGAAAGCGGGCATTGGACTCGAATCGCTCGATGGCGGTCATGGTCAGGTAGCCGCCGTCCAGAATCGCCTGCTGCTCTTCGCGCAGCAGGCGCAACTGCGCCAAATCAGGCCTGAACTTGCTATTCAAAATGCCGGCTGGCTCAATTGCCAGTCGCAGCGAGTACATGTCCTCATAGGCTTCCAGCGAGTCAATCATCGGAAGAAAACGCCAGCCGTAACCGACTTCCTTTTCAACCCAACCTTCGCTTTGTGCTCGCGAAAGCACTTTGCCAATCTCGCTTCTCGACACGTTCAGCAGGCGGGTGAGATCAGCCTCCGTTACAGAGTCAGCTACCAAACGATCAAAACGCGCGTCTGCCAAACGCAGGTAAAGCGGATCGTCGATTTCCTGAAAATGAACCTGCAACTCTGGTGGCAGCGTGTCGACGTCCCCATGCACGTGATAGCCCCGGTTTTTGTCGAACCGCATCAGTCCGGCGCTCACCAGACACTCCAATGCCACCTTGACGGGTGAGCGAGACGTCCCTATCAGTTTGGCTAACGTCCACTCAGGTAGATGCGTGCCCTTGGGCAAGCGCTCTCGTCGAACGTAGCTGATGATCTCGCGCAACGCCTTGCGCTGGCTTTTGGTCAGATCCTGGGTCATGTCTTATGAGCTTAATAGGCCTGGCGGAGCGCCGAATATACACGCCGCAGAGCGATTCGGGGACAAAGCGCAACTGCTGGGAAAATTTCCACTTGCGGTATTTTTGCGTTTGTTGTCGAATAAACGCATAAACCTATTACAGTTCCCTGAGGTGCTCATGCCGCAACAGTCCTTCAAAGCCGTTTACATGCGAGGCGGCACCAGCAAGGGGGTCTTCTTCCGCACGGATTGGTTGCCAGACGATCCAGGGATCCGAGATCGCATTTTACTGCGCGTGATTGGCAGCCCGGACCCTTATGGCCAACAGATCGATGGCATGGGCGGAGCGACCTCCAGTACCAGCAAAGTCGTACTCGTCAGTAAATCCAAAGAGCCTGACTGTGACGTGGACTATCGCTTTGGTCAGGTCGCGATAGATCGGCCGATGGTCGACTGGTCCGGCAACTGCGGTAACCTGACGTCTGCCGTAGGCCCCTTCGCGATCGCACAAGGTCTTGTGGACGCGCCGGCAAATGGCATCGCGGTCGTCCGAATCTGGCAAGCCAATATCAATGCGAAGATCGTTGCCTACGTCCCGATGCGTGACGGACAGGTCGTCGAAGAAGGTAACTTCGAACTGGATGGCGTGACCTTTCCGGCAGCGGAGATAAAAATCGAATTCCTCGACCCCAGTGGCGATGCCGACGAAGAAGGCGCTAGTGGCATGTTTCCTACAGGAAATGCGTTGGACACTCTCTCTGCACCGGGTGTCGGTAACGTCGAGCTCACCATGATCAATGCCGGGAACCCAGCCATTTTCGTACATGCGGATGTTCTGGGCCTAAAAGGCAACGAGCTGCAGAAAGACCTCAACAGCAACCCCGAATTGCTGGCCAAAGCCGAGGCGATCCGCGCTCACGCAGCTGTGAAAATGGGCTTGGCAGAGTCCCCCGAGCAAGCGACACAGTTACGCCCTCACACCCCGAAATTGGCTTTCGTTGCAGCACCAGAAGGTTACACGGCGTCTGATGGCAAGGTTGTCGATCCGGCAACGCTCGATCTCAATGCGCGAATTTTTTCCATGGGCAAGCTGCATCACGCGATGACTGGAACCGGCGCTGTTGCAATCGCTGTTGCGGCCGTCATTCCTGGCACGGTCATCAATCGTCTGGTGCCAGATTCCGCGGGCCGCCAGATTCGCTTCGGGCATCCATCCGGAAGCCTGGCCGTGGGGGCAGAAGCGAGGCAGACCGAAGGCACGTGGGTAGTTTTAAAGGCGGTCATGAGCCGTTCTGCACGCCGTCTCATGGAAGGCAGTGTTCTGGTTCCCTCGGACACCTTATCGATATGAAAGCGATCAGCTCCGAGTTGCGTCAGGCCTTTGCCGTCACGGAAGAGCTACGGGTGGTGATCAACTATGGAAACCCTATTCTGGCTAATCGTCCGGTATCGGGCGATGAGGCCCAGGGGGTTTCTGTCGATATCGCTCGGCGCCTGGCTCAGGCCTTGAACCTGCGTCTGCGTTTGGTAACGGTCGACACCGCAGGGTTCGCAGTCAAGGCCGTCGAGAACGGCGAGGCTGACGTTGGCTTTTTCGCCATTGATCCTGTGAGAGGTGCTCAGATCGCATTCACCTCTCCCTACGTCATCATTGAAGGCTGCTACTTGGTGCGCGAGCACTTCCCGGCATACGCACTGGGCGATATCGATGTGGCTGGCAATCGCATCGCAGTGGGTGAAGGTAGTGCGTATGACCTGTTCCTGACTCGTGAAATACAGCATGCGACGCTGGTTCGCGCCCCGTCTTCACCGGCTGTGGTCAACACCTTCATTGAGCAGAATCTAGAGATTGCTGCTGGCGTTCGCCAGCAATTGGAGGCCGACCGCAGTACGAATCCTGGTCTCAGGCTGATAGAAGAGCCTTTCATGCAGATCCGGCAAGCCATGGGCGTGCCCAAGGCGCGAGGGCAGCAAGCATCCATTTGGCTCGACGATTTCATCAGGGGCCTGATTGCCGAAGGCTTTATCCATCAGGCACTTTCACGTCATTCCATTACTGGCGTCACTGTTCCCTGACAAAGCAAGCCGCTGTGTTCCACAGCGCCGTAGCTCTGCATCGCCATAACGGCAATCGGTAGCCCATAATCAACCCGGCGCTTGTAATGGAGCTGGCAGGCTCCACTGGGCAGGGCTGACTGGCTGCGACAGGTGTTTCTCTCTACTCCCCCCCCAAAAGAGGTTCAAACCCAATGGCCAAGGCCGCAGATGTCGTCGTGCAATGTCTGGAGAACGAAGGCGTTGAATACGTTTTCGGTATTCCCGGCGAAGAAAACCTGGACCTCCTCGAATCCCTGCGCAAATCGCCCATCAAGTTGATATTGACCCGCCACGAACAGTCTGCCGGTTTCATGGCGGCGACCTATGGCCGCCTGACAGGCAAGACCGGGGTTAGCCTCTCTACCCTTGGACCAGGTGCAACCAACCTCGTGACCGCCGGCGCCTACGCTTATCTGGGCGGCATGCCAATGCTCATGATCACAGGCCAAAAGCCGATCAAGAAGTCCAAGCAAGGTCGGTTCCAGATAATCGATGTCTGCCAAATGATGAGCCCTATCACCAAATACACTCACCAATTTGCCTCGGCGGACAACGTTCCGGCGCGCATGCGTGAGGCTTTCCGCCTTGCCGAAGAAGAGAAGCCTGGTGCCGTGCATCTGGAACTGCCGGAAGACATCGCGGCTGAGCAGACCGACAGCCTGCCTATCCCGCCGAGCCTCGCACGTCGCCCATTGGCCGAGCACAAGGCCGTCGAAGCTGCAGTCGCGAAGCTCAATAGCGCGCGCAGCCCGATCTTGGTGATAGGCGCCGGCGCGAATCGCAAAATGACCGCCAAGGTTCTCAAGCAGCTGATCGACCAGACGGGTATTCCGTTCATCACCACGCAAATGGGCAAAGGCGTTGTCGACGAGCGTCACCCACGCTTCCTCGGCAATGCTGCACTGTCGTCCGGCGACTTCGTGCACCGCGCCGTCGAGGCTGCCGACCTGATCATCAACATCGGCCACGACGTCATCGAGAAGCCGCCGTTCTTCATGGTCCGAGGCGGCACCGAAGTGATTCACATCAACTTCCGCTCCGCCGAAGTCGACGCTGTGTACTTCCCGCAGATCGAAGTCATTGGCGATATCGCCAATGCCGTCTGGCAGATCGGCGAAGCCCTGACCGACGTCAGCCACTGGGACTTCACCCGCCTGCTGGCCATACGCGAAGCCAATGAAGCGCAGATCGTCGAGGGTGCCGACGACGACCGCTTCCCGGTCTACCCACAACGTCTGGTGGCAGACGTTCGTCGCGCCCTGCCCTCCGAAGGCATCGTTGCGCTCGATAACGGGATCTACAAGATCTGGTTCGCGCGCAACTACAAGGCGCACAAGCCCAACACTGTTCTGCTCGACAACGCCTTGGCGACCATGGGAGCGGGCCTGCCCTCGGCCATGGCTGCACACCTGGTACACCCGGACCGTTCGGTGGTCTCGGTATGTGGTGATGGTGGCTTCATGATGAACAGCCAGGAGCTGGAAACCGCAGTCCGTCTGGGCATGCACATCACTGTGGTGATCCTGCGTGACGATGGTTACGGCATGATCCGCTGGAAGCAGGCCAACATGGGCTTCGCCGACTATGGCCTGGACTACGGCAACCCGGACTTCGTCAAATATGCCGAGGCTTACGGGGCCAATGGTCATCGTGTGGAAAGCGCCGCAGGTTTTCTGCCGCTTCTGGAGCACTGCATCAAGACCCCAGGCGTGCACGTGATCGATTGCCCCATCGACTACAGCGATAACGACCGCATCCTGAACTACGAGCTGCGTGAGCGCGCTCTGGCGGTTTAGACGTTAGCGGTTCATCCGCGAGAGCATCAAAAAGCTCGTGGGTGAATACCACTGCCACGCAGCAAAAAGCCCGGGTAGCTGAGCACAGCACCCGGGCTTTTTTTGCGCATGCTTTTTATCTAGAGGCTTGGGCAAGCTTCTGGGACTTTGCGTTCTGGCTACCGATGTAGAACATTGAGAATCTGAGGCATCCAGAGCGACAGGGTATTGCTGGTGGCCGAGATGCTCATATAGATCACGGCGAGCAGCAGCACCCACTTGTTGCTCGTGGCTGCCCAAATCTTGCTCGCACCGTGTTTGTGTGGCTTGTTGTTCTCGCTTTGCTCGCGCTCTTTTTGCTCATCTTCAAGACGGCCTGACAGCCAGTTTTTTTCGTCATCGGTGAGCCAGCGAGCTTCAGACGGTTTGCTGGGGAGAAAAAACAGCGTGGCAATACCCATGATCACAGCAGGCAGCGCTTCGAGCATGAGTAACCACTGCCACCCACGGTAGTCCCAGATGCCATCCATTTTCAGCAACAGAACCGACAGCGGCGATCCGATGAAATTGGACAGCGGTACTGCGACCATGAACACGGCTACGATTCGTGCCATGTACGCTTTGGGGAACCAGGTAGTGAGGTAAAGCAGGACGCCTGGAAAGAAACCCGCTTCAGCGGCACCGAGCAGGATGCGCGAAATACCATACTGAAGGAACGGTACGCATGGCGGAGACCGCATCAATTCAATAAGACCTTAGCGTCTTGCGCTGCTGAGGGAAGACGCAACACAGTGTCCGGGATCAATGGCCCCCACCGGTGGATGTGTAGCACCACCCTCGGCAAAGTGACCAGCGGAGCCAACCGCTTTCCCGTGGCTGATATAAACTACTGATATCAACCACGGGAGATTACCCAATGAGCCGGATTCTTGCCGACCTCACCCCCAAGCAACTTGAAGACCTTAACCAACTGGCATCGGCCTTGGACACGTCGCGCGCAGCCCTGATCCGGGAAGCGGTGGCCACCTTCGTTGCGGTCAAGAATGAGGAGTTGAAGCACCCCGCCCCGGACGTTTTCGGGCTGTGGAGGGATCGCGCCGTGGACGGCCTGGCTTATGAGCAGGAGCTGCGCAACGAATGGTGAGGTCTCTGTTTGATACCAATATTCTGATCGACCACCTATCTGGCAGACCCCTGGCCGAGCAGGTTATCCACGCTGCACACAGACCCATGATCAGCTTGATCACGTACATGGAGGTACTGGTGGGTGCAGGTGATGCCAAGGAGGCCGACACCCTGCGCCATTGGATGGGACAGCAATTCGAAGTGGTACCGGTGTCGCTCGATATCGCCCATGAGGCTGTCTTGCTACGCCAGCAGCGCCGCATCAAATTGCCCGACGCGATCATTTGGGCAAGCGCGCGTCTGGCAGGCGCAGTCCTGGTGACACGCAACACCAAGGATTTCCCCGAGACCGAGCTGGACGTGCGTGTGCCGTACCACCTGTAAGCGTCTTGGGAATGCAGCCCCGTGCAACGGTCTACCAACCCCGGCCACCTTTTCAGGCGAAAATGATCGCTACCTAGAGGTGTTGGATGAGCGGACCACGACGTACCGTTGCCAACCAACGAATCCTGAATTTGATCGAAAGCAGTGTACGGCCCAACGGGTGATCACTTGCCCAGAAACCAAAAACCCCCGAAGCGCTGGACGCTCCGGGGGTTTTTGACGTATCGAATATGGCGGTGAAGAAGGGATTCGAACCCTTGATACAGTTTCCTGTATACACACTTTCCAGGCGTGCTCCTTCAGCCACTCGGACACTTCACCGTTTCTCGGCGCACCTGTTCGGTGTGTCGAGGCGCGCTAATGTAGTCGATAGCGTTCGTGATGGCAAAGCTTTTCTGCAAGTTTTTCATGCGCTTAAGCCCAGCGCCGAATTCCCTCGGGCCTGTCAGCGTGACCGGCCAGTCAGTCACGGCGCTTTACCCGGCCGGCAAGGCTGGGTAACGTCGGCGCCACAACACGACAAGGAATACCGGCATGAGTGAGCTGATCGATTACCAACTCGAGGGCGGCATCGTCACCCTGACCCTGAACAACGGCAAGGTGAACGCCATCTCGCCTGCCGTCATCGCGGCGCTCAACGAGGCTCTGGATCGGGCCGTAGAGGCGCGCGCCGTGGTGGTCATCACCGGTCAACCCGGCATCCTTTCCGCAGGTTACGACCTCAAGGTCATGACCTCGAGCCCGGAGAATGCGATCAGTCTGGTCACCCAGGGCTCTACCCTCGCCCGCCGGCTGTTGAGCCATCCGTTCCCTGTCATCGTGGCCTGCCCGGGACACGCCGTGGCCAAGGGTGCGTTCCTGCTGCTGTCGGCCGATTACCGGATCGGCGTGGAAGGCCCGTTCCATATCGGTTTGAACGAGGTGCAGATCGGCATGACCATGCACCACGCCGGCATCGAGCTGGCCAGGGATCGCCTGCGCCGTTCAGCCTTCCAGCGCTCGGTGATCGGTGCGGAAATGTTCGATCCTGCCGGGGCGTTGCAGGCCGGTTTTCTCGATGAGGTGGTGCCGCCCGAGCAGTTGCAGGCCGCTGCCCTCGATGCGGCGCAACGCTTGCAGAAGCTCAACATGAAAGCCCACGCCAGGACCAAGCTCAAGGCACGCAAAGCGTTCCTGGAGACCTTGGACGAAGCCATCCGGATTGACCAGGAGCAAGGCTTCTAAGGCGCGTCAGTACGAGCGGTAGGGACCCTTGCCCACACGTTGGGCCTTCACTGTGGCGGGCGTGAACAGGCCGCTGCGCAGTGCACTGCGCGATCAATGAACTGAACCGCGAACTGCGCCGCGCCGGAACACTCCTATCCACAGCAGGCCCATACCGGGTGTCCCTGCCAATCGAAGAAGTGAGCATCATGGGCCGAGTGGTCGCCGCCGCGGTATACAGCGCGGGCAAGAAGATTACCGACATCAGCCTCGACGAAGGCGCGCAATGGGCGCGGCGTCCGGGGCATTTCGTATGGATCGGCCTGGAACAGCCCGACGCCGAACAGATGAGTCAACTGCAGAAACAGTTCGACCTGCATGAGCTGGCCATCGAAGATGCTCTCGAGGTGCACAGCCGACCCAAGCTCGAAACCTTCGGCGATGCGCTGTTCATCGTGACCTATTCGCCGATCCGCCGAGACGGCAAAGTCGAGTTCGTCGAGACCCATATCTTCGCCGGGCGCGGCTACATCATCACTTGCCGCAACGGTCACTCGGCTTCCTACGCCTCGGTGCGCAAGCGTTGCGAAGCGCGGCCATTGCTGCTGGATCACGGCGAAGATTTCGTGCTCTACGCACTGCTCGATTTCGTCACCGAGAATTACCAGCCGGTCAGTGAGACCATCCACTGTGAAATCGAATCGCTGGAGCGCCGCGTGCTCGGTGGCTCGCTCAATGAAGCCGATATCCAGCACCTGCATGGGCTGCGTCGCGAACTGCTGCGCATGCGCCGCTACGTGGCGCCCATGGTCGAGATCAGCGAAGAGCTGCAGCGGCTGGATTTCCCCTTCATCGACAAGAACATGCGCCCCTATTTCCGCGACGTGCAGATTCATGTGAATCGGCAGATGGAAGACCTGGCGACCATGAGTGACATCGCCACGCAGACCATCGAGATCGGCCTGCTGCTGGAGTCGTCGCGGCAAAGCCTGACCCAGCGCAAGTTTGCCGCGTGGGCAGCGATCCTGGCGTTTCCCACGGCCGTCGCCGGTATCTACGGGATGAACTTCGAAAACATGCCGGAGCTGACCTGGCACTACGGCTACTACATCGTGCTGGGGGTCATCGCGTCGGGCTGCAGTGGCTTGTTCGCCGGCTTCAAGCGCGCCGGCTGGCTGTAGCCGCGCGCTGTCCGACCCTGCCACAGGGCACGAGCGTCACGCCGCGGGCGGGGTGCCCTGTGCGACGAAACGCATCATCCATTCAGCCACGGTGATGCCGTGGTGATCACGGTCCAGGCTGGCAATGGCTTTCTGATACACCGGCTCGCCCAGATGCTGCTGACGAATGTCGAGCAGCGCTCTGGAATAGTCATGGATGAATTCCGGATGCCCCTGGAAACACAGGACCTGATCACCGATCCGATAGGCCGCGAATGGGCAGAACTCGCTCGACGCCACGACCGATGCGTTCTGCGGCAGCGACGTCACCTGGTCTTGATGGCTGATCAGCAGGGTCAACGTTTCGACTTCCGGACTCATCCAGGACGCACGGTTGGCCAGGCTGTATTCATGGGTGCCCACGCCCCAGCCTTGGGTCGCGCGCTCTGCCTTGCCGCCCAGCAGCAGCGCCAGCAACTGATGGCCAAAGCAGATGCCGAGCAGCTTGTCGCCGCGCTGGTAGCGCTCCAGCAGAAACGTCTTGAGCGTTTCGATCCACGGGTCGGTGGCAAAGGAGTCAGCCTTGCTACCGGTGACCAGATACGCATCGTAGTGGGCATCGGCCGGTGGGTATTCGCCGTTCATTACGTTGAACACGGTGAACTTGGCAGGAATGGGCTGGCTGGCGAACAACGTTTCGAACATGCGGCCGTAGCCATGGTATTGCTCGACCAGTTCGGGCCGCAGCACGTCGGTTTCCAGGATGCAGATGTTGAGGGTCATAGGTCACTCGATGGAGAGGGAACGCAGGTAGCAAGCCTGCCCGTTATCGGCGCTGGCTGGCAAGTGAAGCTGCGCCGGATTTGCCCGATGAACGGTAATTCACACCCCCGAGCTTGCATTCGCCTTCTTGGGCGTCTAGCACGGCATGTTCAAAATCGGCAAAAGAGTTCCTTAGTCGAGTTTGATCGAAACGACCCTGCCTACCGTGGCAAAGCGTTCTAAGCCCCGTCAATCAAGGGTTCTAAGGTAAAAGCATGACTATTGATGCGGCCGTATGGGCACATCGAGTCGTGGGGGGTGCACCTTTTCGCCAAGCTCAACCAAGGTTGCAGCATGGGTTGGCGCCAGGAAGAACATAACTCATAGGCAGTCTGCCATGTTCAAACATCCAAAGATCCGCCAGGCCGGACTCATCGTGTTCACCATGACGCTGGTGCTGATCCTGCCCAATCTGGGCAGGCTGTTCAGCTGACGTTTCGCGGTCAAACCTCAGGGCGCTCCCGCCGCACCGGCGCCTGTGCAGGCGCACGTCCGAAATCTAGCCTTGAGTCTGACTCTGGGACTGCGGCGCAGTGGCCACGCTGACCACAGGTGCGCTCGGCGCGACCAGTACCTTGGCGTGCATCTGCTCGAAACCGCCACCGCGACGCATGCCGCGCACCGGGCACGCATCCAGGTAGTCCAGGCCTATCGCCAGTTTCAAGTGGCGTTCCGGACGCGCCAATTGGTTGGTCACATCGAAGCTGTACCAGGCATCGTCGAGCCAGGCTTCGGCCCAGGCATGGCTGGCCATGTGCTCGGTGTCCTCGGTAAACAGGTAGCCGGAGACGTAGCGCGCCGGGACGCCCAGGCTGCGGGCACAGGCAAGAAAGGCATGGGTGTGGTCCTGACAGACCCCGGCGCCGCTGGCGAAGGCTTGCGCGGCACAGGTGTCCACGGCCGTCGCACCGCTGGTATAGGTGATGTGCTGGTGCAGGCCCTGCATCAGGTCGATCAGGCCATTGCGGTCGCGCCGCGTGTGGCACTGTTCGGCGGCAAAGGCACGCAAGGCGTCGTCGGCCTCGGTCAACCGGGTGAACCGCAGGAACGGCAGCGGTGACTGTGTCTCGTGTTCGGCCTCGCGGGTTTCGTCGATCTCGACCTGGCCACGCGCGCCGATGATGATCGCGTCGTGCGGCTCGTCCAGGGTCAGCACATGCAGGATGTTGCCGAACGGGTCGAGTTGGGCGCGCACCGGGCGCGGCAGGTCAAGCTGCCAGCTGAGAATGCGCTGGCGTTCGCTGTCGTGCGGCGTAAGGCGCAGGTACTGGATGCTGGCGCGCACCTCGTCATCGTAGTGATAGGCGGTTTCGTGACTGATGTTAAGCCTCATACAGCCTCCAGATAGGCACTGTGGATCGCATTGCCCAACTGGCGCACCAGCGGGATCTGTTCGTTCAACCACTCGTGCAGGCCTTCGTCGAGGATCTCGTCGATACCGGTGTAGCGCAGGCGTGCATCCAGTTCGGCGGCCAGGCGCTGCGCCGGGCGACCATTGGCGCCGGGCAGGTCGGCGAGAATCTGGTTGATCTCCTCGGTACACGCGCGCAGCGAACGGGGCACGTCGGCGCGCAGCAGCAACAGTTCGGCCACCGGCTTGGCGGCCGGTGCATCGCGATAGATTTCGGTGTAGGCCTCGAAGCTCGACAGCGCGCGCAGCAGCGCACTCCACTGGTAGTAACCACGGGCCGAGCTGTCGTCGACCGAATAGGCATCGTCGCCGAGCATTTCGTAACGCGCATCGAGCAAGCGCAGGGTGTTGTCGGCGCGCTCGATGAAGGTGCCCAGGCGAATGAAGCGAAACGCATCGTTGCGCATCAGCGTGCCATAGGTCGCTCCACGAAACAGGTGGGCGCGCTCCTTGACCCAGTCGCAGAACCGACTCATGCCATAGCGACCCACGCCCTGCTCGGCAATCCCGCGGATCTCCAGCCAGGTGGAGTTGATGTTCTCCCACATGTCGGCGGTGATCCGCCCGCGTACCGCATGGGCACTGGCCCGTGCCGCCCCCAGGCAGCTGTAGATGCTGGCCGGATTGGCCGGATCCAAAGCAAAGAAATGCAGCAGGCGCTCGGCATGCAGCTGGCCGTGACGTTCCAGGTAGTCTTCCAGGGTGCCGGTGATCAACAGCGGCATGGCGATTTCGTCGAGGCCGTCACCGCGGCCATCCTGCGGCATCAACGACAGCGAATAGCTGACATCGAGCATGCGCGCGAGGTTTTCGACGCGCTCCAGATAGCGCGACATCCAATACAGATCAGAGGCAGTTCTACTTAGCATTGGCAGGCATCCTTAATCCTCGACCACCCAGGTGTCTTTGGTCCCGCCGCCCTGCGACGAATTCACCACCAGCGAGCCTTCACGCAACGCCACACGGGTCAGGCCGCCTGGCACCACGCGGGTTTCACGGCCGGCCAGAACGAAGGGGCGAAGGTCGATGTGGCGCGGTGCGATGCCGTTCTCGACGAACGTCGGGCAGGTCGACAGCGACAACGTGGGTTGGGCGATGTAGGCATGGGGTCGGGCCTTGAGGCGCGCCCGGAAGTTTTCGATTTCGGCGGCACTCGCGCAAGGGCCTACCAGCATGCCGTAGCCACCCGAGCCCTGGGTTTCCTTGACCACCAGATCGGGCAGGTTGGCCAGCACATGGGACAGCTCCGAAGGCTTGCGGCACTGCCAGGTCGGCACGTTCTTGAGGATGGGTTCTTCATCCAGGTAAAAGCGGATCATGTCGGTGACGAAGGGGTAGACCGACTTGTCGTCGGCCACGCCGGTGCCGATGGCATTGGCCAATACCACATTTCCGGAGCGATACGCGGCCAGCAGGCCGGGAACGCCAAGCATGGAGTCGGGGTTGAAGGCCAATGGGTCGAGGAAGGCGTCGTCCAGGCGTCGATAGATCACGTCCACCGGCTTGGGTCCGTCGGTGGTGCGCATGAACACCTTGTCGTCACGCACGAACAGGTCAGCACCTTCCACCAGCTCTACGCCCATTTCGCGCGCTAGGAAGGCGTGCTCGAAGAACGCACTGTTGAACCGCCCCGGCGTCAGCACCACCACGCTGGGATTGTCGATCGCGCTGGAGCTTTTCAGGGTATCGAGCAGCAGATTGGGGTAGTGATCCACGGGAGCGATGCGCTGCGCGGCGAACAACTCGGGAAACAGCCGCATCATCATCTTGCGGTCTTCGAGCATGTAGCTCACGCCACTGGGCGTGCGCAGGTTGTCTTCCAGGACGTAGTAGGAGCCGTCACCGTCGCGCACCAGGTCGACCCCGGAAATGTGCGAATAGATATCGCGGTGCAAGTCCAGTCCTTGCATCGCCAGCTGATACTGCTCGTTGGCCAGCACCTGCTCGGCAGGGATGATCCCGGCCTTGATGATGCGCTGGTCGTGATACAGGTCGGCGAGGAACATGTTCAGCGCCTTGACGCGCTGGATACAGCCACGCTCCACGATGCGCCATTCGCTGGCAGGAATGCTGCGTGGAATGGTGTCGAAGGGAATCAGCCGTTCGGTGCCCTGCTCGTCGCCGTACAAGGTGAAGGTGATGCCGGCTCGATGAAACAACAAATCGGCCTCGCGTCGACGCTGGGCAAGCAGTTCCTGCGGCGTATCGGCCAACCAACGGGCGAACTCCCGGTAATGCGGGCGAACTTGGCCATCGGCATCGTACATCTCATCATAATAGGTGCGGCTCATGCCGTACTCCTTGTCACCCGGACCCAAGAGCCTTCGCAAGGCCCGTGCCATCGGCATATGTGCCATTAAATCAAGCGCTTGGAATTCCCAGCCGGGAACCGTGCACCGTTATTGTGCGGCAACGTCCGAACGCCGCTGACATACGCTTCATTGCGAAGCGGATATTTCAAGCGGCTTGAGGCTATGACCAGCATAGACAGAGTTGAATTCAATAGCTTGCAGCGTTAGTGCATATTTAATTCATCGGCACCGGCAAAAGCTTGGCGCCCCATTGCGAGTCACCGAATTCCCTTTCGCCGCCACCTTGTGAGCGGCTTTTTTTTGCCTGTGATTCGCTGAACAGGTGAACCACGGCGCTGCCGTGGTTCACCTGGTTTCAGGCCTGCGGGCGTTGGACCTCGTGCTTCACGCCCCACCCCTCGATTTCACCTCCCAGAGGCTCGACCACGGCTTCGAAATCCTGCTCGAATTCACCGATGCCGCCGTAGGTCGCGTACATCAGCTTGCTCAACTCCAGGTGCCAGGCACCGTCGTCGCGCTCGCTTATCTGGGCATTGAGCGACTCGCCGCGAAACTTGCCGGCAGCCGTCCGCGCCCGGTCTTCATCGGGAAAGACCGCATAGAACTCGATAGGATGAATGCGTGCGAAATCGAAACCGCCCTCTTTCATGCGGCGCAATACATTGCTGCTGATGTCTTCTTGATAGGTTGTGCTCATGAATCGTCTCCCTCAGCAATAACGACGGATAGACTTTCAGTACTTCCAGAACCTCCTCGGAACAAGGAATGGGTGCGGTGCAGCGTCGAGGACGCGGCGCCTGGAATCGAGCCTGTTGCAAGAAGCATGGTACGAAAACGAGCAGCAGGATCCGTGGGGACCCTGCCCGCAGAGTAGCGCGAAGGCCGGGCCCGTGCCAATGGCCCGGATCAGATGAAATTCAAGCGACTTCGGTGATGGCCGTGATTTCCACGCTGTGCTGCGACTTGAGGGTCTTGGCAACCGGCGAGGCAACGTTGTCGGGAAGATTGACTTCATCCAGTCCGGCTGCGACGGGGTACAGCTTGGAGCGAACGAGCGTTGCCGCCTCTTCGATCGACGGGCAGGTGTCAGCACGGATAGCCATGCTGTCCAGCACGCCATCCTTGTTGACGAAGCTGATTTTCCACTCTTTCATCGGTGTACATCTCCTCGACGGAATTCAGGCAGGAATCTGCTTGATACGCTCACACAACGTTGACTCGCAGCGGCGGGGATTCGTTCCGGCCAGCGGATTGCCGGAGGCGTGCCACGCAGCGCCGACACGGCCATGAAAAAAGGCCCCGAAGGGCCTTTTACAGTACACCAGGTACTTACTCCTGCTTGCTCTCCACCGCACCTGCGGTGTTGTCCAGCAGGCTCTTGGTCGCGGTCTGGATGAACGAGTCCAGCTTGGCCCGCAATTGCGGCACATCGTCGGCATCGGGGATCAGCTGGGCGTCGAATTCACGGCCCAGCTGATAGCGATACAGCCGCGTGTCCATGTCACGGGGCTCGACCAGAATGCGGTCGCCCTTGATGATCGCCACGGTCTGCTCGCTGCCCGAAGGCTTGATCACGGCGAAGCCGGGGTCGCCGGCAGGCAGGTTGAGCAGGTCGCGTCCCCAGCACTGGTGCTGGCTGGCGCCGCCCAGGCGGCCCATGATGGTCGGTACCACATCGGGCTGCGAGCCGACGGTGTGGTTGACCTTGCCGAATTTCTCCTGGATGCCCGGCCCGACCATCAGCAGCGGTACGTTGAAGCGGCCCAGATCCATCTCGGTGATCTGCTTCTGGTTACCGAAGCCATGGTCGCCCAGTACGATGAACAGGGTTTCCTTGAAGTACGGCTCCTTGCGCGCCTTTTCGAAGAACTGGCCCAAGGCCCAGTCCGAGTAGCGCATGGCGGTCAGGTGCAGGTCCAGGCTGCCGCGCCCGGTGACCTTGTCTACTGGCAGATTCGCCGGCAGAGCGTAGGGCACGTGGTTGGACAGGGTCTGCAGCAGTGCGTAGAACGGCTTGCCGGCGGCGCCGCGCTTGGCCAGTTCTTCGTTGCCGCGGTCGAACATGTCCTGGTCGGACACGCCCCAGGTCGGATCGGAGAACACTGGATTGACGAAGTCGTTGCGGCCGATGAACGTGGTCATGCCCTGGTTGCTGAAGAATCCGGACTGGTTGTCCCAGGCGAAGTCGCCGTTATAGACATACACGTCGTCGTAACCTCGCGCGGCGCTGAGCATCTCCGGCAGGCCGGAGAGCTTGTGGCTGCCCTCGGGGGTCTGCATCAGGTATTCGAAGCCCGGCAGGTTGGGGAAACAGCCCATGGTAGCGAACATGCCCTGATGGGTATGGGTACCGCTGGAGAAGAAGCGATCGAACAGCAGGCCTTCCTGGGCCAGCTTGTCGAAGTACGGCGTGATGCCGCCCTCGGCGCCCAACGCGCCCACCGAATGGCCGGCAAAGCTCTCCATCAGGATCACCACCACGTTCTTGATCGGCAGGGTGTTGGCCTGAGGCGGCTGGAAGTTGCGGCGCACGGCGGCGGTGTCGCTGTCCACCAGGGTGTCGTGGGGCGTCAGCAGCATTTCACGGACGGCGTTCTGCGCTTCGTCCTGCGGCAGGGTCGCCTTCCAGATATTGTCGCGGTCTTCGGACATGCGGCTTTTCGCGGCGGCGATCAATGTCAGCGAGCCGTTGAGGCCCAGCTGGTTGGCGAAGTTCGAATCGGTGGTGTAGGCGTCGCCCCAGCGCAACGGCGGACCTTGGCGCAAGGTGCCGCGCGCGGCCACCACGGCAATCAGCAGGATGACCACGAACACACCGACGCGTGCATACCACGGCGCCACCGGCTTGCCGACGCTGGCCGCCGTGGCGAAGCGCGGACGGGTCAGGCGGTCGAAGCCCTTGAACACCAGGCTCAGCAGCCAGGTCACGAAGACCCAGGCCAGCAGATAGCGCACCACGGGATAGCCATACCAGATCATGCTCAGCACGGTCTTGGGGTCTTCCTTCACGTACTGGAACACCAGGCCGTTGAGGCGCTGGTGAAACTCGCGGTAGAAGTCCATCTCCATCAGGCCGCACAGCAGCACCACGCTGGACACTACCGTCAGCCAGGCGCGGAACAGCCCGCGCCAGCGCATGGCGCGAGCGCTGAGTACCGCCAGCAGCAGTGGAATCAGCAGGTACACCACCAGGCGCAGGTCGAAGCGCAAGCCATTGAGGAAAGCTTCGACGAAGGTGCTGGCAGGCGTATCACCGATCATCTCGCGGTTGTACATCAGCAAGGCCAGGCGCAATCCGCTGAGCATCAGCATGATTGCCAGGCCGCTGAGCAGGGTATAAGCCAGGTGCGATTTGACGGTCGGTTGCAGGGTGCCGCGCGCGGCCTGCTTTTGACTCAAGGCGTCCGGAGTAGCCATGTGTGGGAAAGGTCCGTTGAGGTCTGTCGGTTAGGGTCTATGCGTGACGCGAAGGTGAAATCTGGGCGCGGATTGTCCGTGAAGACAGGTGAAAATTCCGTTCAGATTCTTTGCTGCGGCCGCGAAACGGCGGTCCGGCCGAGGATGATACGTCGGTAGGGCTGGCAGGTCGAACCCGTTGCAGGTTCGACCTGTTGTATTCAGACCCGCACGTTGCCGCGTGGACCGGCGATTGCCCAGATGATCAGGCCCAATACCGGCAGCAGGATGATCAGCAGTACCCACAGGACCTTGGCCCCGGTCGAGGCACCACTCTTGATGACGTTGATGACCGCCCAGATGTCCAGCGCGAGGATGATCAGGCCGATCAGGCTATTGAAAGTGGAACCCATGTGATACTCCTTGTGGATGGCATGCATCAACTAGGATAGCGGCGTGTCGCAGGGGTTCCGTGGCAACCGAGCGAAAGCTGGAACTAGCGTTCAGACGTGCAGTGCGACGCGCAATGCCTCCAGGGCAGGTACCGCCACGATGTGCAATTCGGCACCCAGCGCCATCACCCGATCCACATCCTTGCCGTACACCAGCACCATCTGCAGTTCATCGTCCAGCGGCTGGCTGAAGTTGAACAGCACATAGCCGCCCTCCTCCTTGCTCATGGCTCCCAGTTGCACCTGGATACGATTGAGTGCGGTCAGCGCCTCGACCTTGCTCAGCTGCTTGGGTTTGATGTTGAAGGTCACATCGGGCCCGAACGAGTCGATGATCTGCTGCAGCAGCTCGGGGTAGGTGTCGGCCTGGAAAATGACCGTGTCGGGCAGGCTGCCCACCACCACCCATTCGCCCAGCGGGATGGCAAAGCTGTCGTCGTAGTTGATGTCGGGGTTGGCGGCCAGGAAGGCCTGGGGATCGGCGTAGGCCTGGGCGGCCTCATCGGCAATGCGTTCGATGTCTTCATCGCGCATGCAGCCCGAACCGATTTTACCGATGAGTTCGACAAGTGACTGTTTCATGAGGCAACCCCTGCGGCGCTGGAAAAAGGCCGCAAGGATAGCCGCAATTCAGCCAGGCGGGTATCAGGCCGCCAGCTTCTGCAGCTGTTCGATGGTCAGCGTGGCCCCCATGGCACGCGCGGCGCCCAGCGCATCGATGCCTTGGGCGTCCACCGCGTTCGGGTTGGCGCCTTGCGCCAGCAGGTATTCGACCATTTCCGTGCGATTGAACATCGCGGCCATCATCAGCGCGGTCCGGCCATCGGCCGATGCACCATCGACCGGGGCGCCCTGCTCGATCAGCAACTGCACCATCGGCAGGTTGCCCTTGAAGGCGGCGCCAGCCATGGGCAGCTGGTTCTTGTCGTTGGCAATCAGCGGGTCGGCCTTGTATTGCAGCAGCGCGCGTGCCGCATCGAGGTGGCCGTGATAGGTCGCCAGCATCAACAAGGTATCGCCATTGTGGTTGCGCAGATTGGGCGGCAGGCCCTTCTCCAGCAGGCGCTCGAGCATCTGTGCATCACCGTTGCGAGCGACGTCGAACACTTGTTCAGCGAACTCGGCCGCTTCTTCGTCGTTCATCTGGCGAGCGTCGGGTTGGGTCATGGCAAAACCTCCTGGCAAATGGTTCACGGTAGGCAGTGTTCCCGCTGGGCTTCAAGCCTGCAACAGAGCCTGGCTATCGCCCCTGGAAGCGGGAATTTATTGGCGATTTGTGGTCATAGACAGTAGTGACGCGGGAAAAAATCCGTGCTGTGCCTGTCATTCCCTTCGGGCGACTTACCGTCAGACCCACCACGCCGCGCAAAATGCAGCATGCCCGACGACCATTCATGCAAATTGCACGGAGCCCGAATTTTGCGATATTCACAAGCTGTTGATTTACAAGGATTTTATATTTAACGAAACTTGGCACACTCGCTGCAACTACCTAGACATGCCTGCCAACTTGCTAGGAGCTGCACATGAACTTCCTCCACGAAAAATTCGTTTCCGTTTTCTCCGAGTACGAAGTGACCACCCAGCCGCGTCCGGATGGTGCTGTCCTGCTGACCCTGCGTGATACCGATGGCAAACAGATCAAACGCTCGATTTCCTACGCTCAGCTGCACACCCCTGAGCAACTGACCTGGGTCATCAGCGCGATTCGTCGCGACCTGGCCGGCGAAGCCAGCCAGCTGCCAGCGATCAATATGCTGCAAAGCCAGAACCGCTTCGCCCTGCCGACCTACCACTCGGCCTGATCAACGCGAGATCAGCGCGAGCTGATCTGCCTGGCAAGCGTTGCTTGGCACGTATTCGCTGAACCGCTGTTCGTTTGACCCCTGCTGTTTGATTGAATGCTGTTGCTTGACCTCTGTTTCTTCTAAAGCCCGATACCTGGCGCATCCTGGTATCGGGTTTTTTTTCGCCTCGATAAAAGCCGGATCAGTCGTCCAACCCTGGAAACAGATCGTTCGCTGGCTGCACCACGTACTCCGGGCACCAGCCGTATGAATCGGTGAACACACGCAACGCAATCAACCGCCCCCGCTCGCCCATGTCCAGCCAGTGGGCCATGCCCGCTGGAACCACGACGCGATCATCGCGCTCGCACAGCAGCGCGTACACGTAACCCCCAACGTGCAGGTTCAACAGCGCGCGGCCCGCCAGCACGCACAGCACCCATTCACCGACAAGACGATGCTCGCGCAGCAGTTCGGCCTGCGTTGAGGTGTGCTGCACGTTGCTATCGTCAAGGCTGAGCACGTCCACGCTCATGTAGCCACCCTGGGCCATCCAGGTGTCGACCTCGGCGCGGCAGGTCGCGACGATCTCTTCGGGGCTTGCCTCGAACGACACGGGCAGCGTCGATCCGGCGCGCTCGAAGCGCACACCGAGCTCGGCCAAAGTGGCCGCAATGTCTTCGGCATGGCTCAGCACCTTGTTGGGGATGTCCGCAGTGCTGTGGTGATAGACGCTCAGGCGGCTCATGCAAATTCCTCGAATGGTTTCAGTGACTGGCCACAGGTGGCAGATCATGGGGTGTGCGTCTGAGCATGATCAACGCGGCAGCGAACGCGGCGAGGCTGGCCAGGGCAAAGGTGCCGGTGGCGCCCAGGGATTGCCACAGGTAGCCGGAGTAGAGCGCCCCCAGGGCCCCGCCGACACCGGCCAGTGCGGCATACAGGGCCTGCCCCTGACCCTGCTGATGGGCGCCGAAACTGCGCTGCACGAAATGGATCGCCGCCGCGTGGAAGCTGCCGAAGGTGGCGGCGTGCATCAGCTGCGCCAGCACCAGCAGCCACAGGTGTTCGGCGAAACTGCCCAGCAGCAGCCAGCGCACGGCCGCCAGAAGGAAGCTGGCGATGAGCACATGACGCAGGGAAAAGCGCGCCAGAATCCGGCTCATGGCCAGAAACATCAAGACCTCAGCCACGACTCCGACGGCCCAAAGCATGCCGATCACTGCACGGCTGTAGCCCAACTGCTCCAGGTGCAAGGTAAGAAACGTGTAGTACGGGCCGTGGCTGAGCTGCATCAGGCCCACACACCCATAGAACGCCAATACACCGGGGCGCACCAGCTGTTTCATGAAGCCCTCCCCGGTCGTGCGGCGAGGGCCCTCGCCGGCGGGCACATCCGGCACCCACGCGCTGGCCGCGACGATACCGGCCATGATCAACAGCAACGCGTAGGGATAGGTGTCCAGGCTCAGGCTCTCGAATACCCGGCCCAGGCCCACCACCGCCAGAATGAAGCCGATCGAGCCCCACAGGCGGACCTGGCTGTAACGTGCGGTTTGCCCCTGCAGGTGTGCCAGCGTCAGGGTTTCGAATTGTGGCAGTACCGCGTGCCAGAAGAAGGCATGCAGGGCCATGACCATTGCCAGCCAGGCGTAGCCGGTGTCCACCAGGATCAGGGAAAAACTGGCCAGGGTGCAGACCGCGCCGATGCGCACGATGGCCAGGCGTCGACCGGTGCGGTCGCCCAGCCAGCCCCACAGGTTGGGCGCCACGCAGCGCATGAGCATGGGAATCGCCACCAGCTCGCCGATGCGCGCGCTGTCGAAGCCCAGATGGTGGAAGTACAGCGCCAGGAACGGCGCCGTCGACCCGAGCAGGGCGAAGTAGAACAGGTAGAAAGTGGACAGCCGCCAATACGGGACCGAATGCCCCGCCGGCGGCGGCACCGCGCTCAAAGCTGGCCCAGTACCGGAGTGTCGACCTTGACCTCGGCATTCTGCCCGCGATGGCGCAGCAGGTGGTCCATCAACACGATGGCCATCATGGCTTCGGCGATGGGCGTGGCGCGGATGCCCACGCACGGGTCATGGCGGCCCTTGGTGATGACGTCCGCCGGCTGGCCGTGGACGTCGATCGAGCGACCCGGCGTGGTGATGCTGGACGTTGGCTTGAGGGCCAGGTGGGCAACGATCGGCTGGCCCGAGGAGATACCACCCAGCACACCCCCCGCATGGTTGCTGAGGAACCCTTCGGGCGTCATCTCGTCGCGGTGCTCGGTGCCGCGCTGGGCGACGCAGGCAAAACCGGCGCCGATTTCCACGCCCTTGACGGCGTTGATGCTCATCAAGGCATGGGCCAGCTCGGCGTCCAGGCGATCGAAGATCGGCTCGCCCAGCCCCGGCATGACGCCTTCGGCCACTACGGTGATCTTGGCGCCGACCGAATCCTGGTCGCGGCGCAGCTGGTCCATGTAGGCCTCCAGCTCCGGGACCTTGTCCGGATCGGGGCTGAAGAAGGCGTTGTCTTCCACGCCGTCCCAGCTTTTGAAAGCAATCGGGATCGGGCCCAGCTGGCTCATGTAGCCGCGGACCTGGATGCCCTGGGTGGCCAGGTACTTCTTGGCGATCGCGCCTGCGGCCACGCGCATGGCCGTTTCGCGCGCCGAGCTGCGGCCACCGCCACGGTAGTCGCGCTCGCCGTACTTGTGATGGTAGGTGTAGTCCGCGTGGGCCGGGCGAAACAGATCCTTGATCGCCGAGTAGTCCTTGGATTTCTGATCGGTATTGCGAATCAGCAGGCCGATGGAGGTACCGGTGGTACGCCCTTCGAACACCCCGGAAAGAATCTCGACTTCATCGGGCTCCTGACGCTGGGTCGTGTGCCGGCTGGTGCCCGGCTTGCGTCGATCGAGGTCGCACTGCAGGTCGTCCACGGAAATTGCGAGCCCTGGCGGACAGCCGTCTACGATGGCGACCAGCGCCGGGCCATGGCTTTCGCCAGCGGTGGTGACAGTGAACAGCTTGCCGAAGGTATTGCCGGACATGCAGGGCGCTCCGCGAAATCAACCGAATCAGACAGAGCGCCAGTATACGCAGGGTCGACGGCCAGTTCATCCCTGAACCTTAGCCGGACGCCCCAGTCCAAAGCGCACTTCCCTCGATAGTGGCTCGATGATGTTGCAGATGACGTTCCGATTGGTGGCCTTGATACTGTTCGTCAGCAGCACCGCTGCACTGGCCGCCACCCCTGATATTGCCAGGCGCCCGATCGAGCTGCAGACCGCTCAGGGCAAGCTGTACGGCTCGCAGCTGGTGCCCCGCGCGGATCGGCCGGTGCCGGTGGTGCTGATGATTTCCGGCTCCGGTCCGACCGACCGGGACGGCAACAATCCCGAGGCGGGTCGCAACGACAGCCTGAAGAAGCTCGCCTTGCTACTGGCGCAGAACAACATTGCCAGCGTGCGCTATGACAAACGCGGCGTGGCCACCGGGCGCAAGGCCACCCCCGACGAGCGTGATCTGAGCGTGGCAGGCTACGTCGACGATGCCGTGGCCTGGAGCGCGCAGCTCAAGCGCGACCCGCGTTTCGGCCCGCTGATCATCCTGGGCCACAGCGAAGGTGCGCTGATCGCCACCCTGGCAGCGCCGCGCGCCAATGCCGATGCGGTGATTTCGCTGTCGGGCAGCGGTCGTCCCCTGGGCGAAGTGTTGCGCGAGCAGATCGGCGAACGCCTGCCAGCCGAACTGCAACCGCGCAGCTACCAACTGATCGAGCGGCTGGAAGCCGGGCAGTATGACCCGGACGTGCCCAAGCCCCTGCAGGTATTGTTTCGCCCCAGCGTGCAGCCTTACCTGATTTCGCTGTTGCGCCAGGACCCTGCGCAGGCCTTCGCCGCCTTGAAGATCCCCGCCCTCATCGTGCAGGGCAGCAACGACATCCAGGTCGGGATTGGCGATGCGCAGGCACTGCAACGCGCCAAGCCCGATGCGCAGCTGGCGCTGATTCCTGGCATGAACCACGTGCTGCGTATCGTGCCGATGGACCTGCCTTCGCAACTCAAGTCGTATCGTGACCACAAGCGTCCGCTGGCGGCGGAACTGGGTCAGGCAGTAGTGAAATTCATCGACGGGCTTTGACGCAACGCGCCAGGGGACCCATGGCAGCGTTCAAGAGTGGGCAGGCATGGCCGATACAAGGTCCGTGAAGAGGATCGCGCCATGACCGAACAAGCCCCGCCAGAAGCCGTCGTCGAAGAACCTGCAGCGCCGCCGCGGCCGTGGGCCGAGGTGACCCCCGAGCAGTTCAGGATGCTGCGCCTGGCGCCCCTGCCCGCCGACCGTGCCAGCGGCCCGCGCCCCTTGCGTTTCGTGCAGTTCGGCATGGCCGAGCGCCACGACCCTGCCCTGAGCCTGTTGCGCCTCGACATCCAGCTGCCTGCCCAGCGCGTGCGCAGCGAGCAGAACCGGCTGGATGTCTGGGTCGATCATCAGCTGCGGCAGGTCAGCCTGGGCAGTGACGCAGGCCTGCAACTGGAACCGGTCAACCGTGGCCTGGGGCGCTTCGTCATGGCCCAAGCCGCCGCCTGGCTGCAGCGTCATTGGCCGCACTACACGCTGCAAGGCGCGGCGCTGTCGAGCAAGGAGGCGCTGCAACCGGCGGGCCTGGATCGTCGTGATCACGCACTGCGCACCCAAGGCTTGAACGTCGAATACGCAGATGTGCAACGCCTCAAGGGCCAGTATCACCCGATTGCCGTCAGCCAGTTGCTGAGCACCTGGAACGCGGAGAAAGTGCAGGTGGTCGAGGTGCTGGCGGCCAGCGAGATGCTGCAGATGGCCGAGCAGCAGTTGCAGGAGATGGAACTCAAGCTGCATGGGCAGCAGGAACGTATCGGGAAATTCGCGCGCGAGGAAAGCGGCCTGCGTTTCACCATCGCCTGCCTGATTGCCTTCGCCGTTTTCCAGGCCGCGCTGCTGATCTGGATCGCCACCCACCGCTGACAGCGGCACTCGCAAAAACTGTGTGGGAGCGGGCTCTGCCCGCGAAGGCGTCACTGCGGTATCGAGCCAAACCGCTGCAGACGTTCGCGAGCGCAACCCGCTCTACAGTTCATGCGTTTTCAGATACGCGAAGCGAACAACGCCTGATGCTCACGGCACTGTGCCGCGCTGAGCATGAACACGCCATGCCCGCCGCGCTGGAACTCCAGCCAGTTGAAGTCCACTTCCGGGTAGAGTGCCTCGACGTGCACCTGGCTGTTGCCGACCTCGATGATCAAC
The DNA here is from genome assembly GCF_014842235.1 of Pseudomonas sp. CFBP 13710. Taxonomy (NCBI): domain Bacteria; kingdom Pseudomonadati; phylum Pseudomonadota; class Gammaproteobacteria; order Pseudomonadales; family Pseudomonadaceae; genus Pseudomonas; species Pseudomonas sp. CFBP 13710. The sequence continues at coordinate 72,182 of NZ_JACYVJ010000009.1, forward strand.
AGGCCTCTGTCGTTGAGGTGATCAGCCGCCTCGGCCAGCATGCGCCGCACCAGGTTCAGGCCGTCGTCGCCACAGGCCAGGCCCAGTTCGGGTTCGTGCTGGTACTCGGCGGGCATGTCGGCGAAGTCCTCGGCATCGACATAGGGCGGGTTGCACACGATCAAGTCGAAACGCTGCCCCGGCAGGCCTTCGAAACCATCGCCCTGCACCGTATAGACACGCTCTTCCTGGCCATGCCGCTCGATGTTTTGATTGGCCACCTCGAGCGCCTCGAACGACAGGTCGGCCAGCACTACTTCGGCGTCCTGAAAAACGTCGGCGCAGGCGATGCCGATGCAGCCCGAACCGGTGCACAGGTCAAGGATGCGCGCTGGCGGCTGGCTCAGCCAGGGCTCGAAGCTGTTCTCGATCAGCTCGCCGATCGGTGAACGTGGCACCAGCACCCGCGCATCGACAATGAAAGACATGCCGCAGAACCAGGCCTCGCCGATCAGGTAGGCGGCCGGCACGCGCTCTTCCATGCGCCGCTTGAGCAGGTGCTGCACACGCACGATCTCGTCGTCTTCCAGGCGGCAATCCAGGTAGCTGTCGGCAATTTCATAGGGCAGGTTCAACGCCCCCAGCACCAACAGACGGGCTTCGTCCCAGGCGTTGTCGGTACCGTGGCCGAAGAACAGCTCTTCGCCATGAAAACGGCTGACGGCCCAACGGATGTGGTCGCGCACGGTGCGCAAGCGGGAAGTGATCACAAAAGCTCCTCGGTCGAATCAAGCCGGAATATTAACAGAGGCCCGTGGGTGATTTTCGCGATGTTCGCTCAATCCGATTCACAGAACGGCTCGAGCAGAGGACAATGCGGCAAAAGCCCTAGCCAAAGGAGCCCCAGATGTCCGTTCCAAAGACGATGTTCCAACTCAGTGGCCGCGGTTTCCCGCCCACCCGGATCGCCAACGCCAGCCTGATCATCATTGATGCGCAGAAGGAATACCTCAGTGGCGACCTGGCCCTGTCCGGCATGGACGATGCGCTGGCCAACATCGCCAGCCTGGTAGCTGCGGCACGTGCGGCCAAGCGGCCGGTGGTGCATATCCGCCATCTGGGCACCGTTGGCGGGCTGTTCGATCCCCAGGGCCGGCGCGGCGAGTTCATCGAAGGTTTCGAACCGCAGGGCGACGAAGCCGTGGTCGAGAAGCGCATGCCCAATGCCTTCAACAACACCGGGCTGCACGAGCTGCTGCAGAGCTATGGCCACCTGGACCTGATCGTCTGCGGATTCATGAGCCACTCCAGCGTCAGCACCACCGTGCGTGCATCCAAGGACTACGGTTATCGCTGCACCCTGGTGGCCGACGCCTGCGCGACCCGCGACCTGCCCCAGGGCGATGGCGTGCTTGCCGCGGCCAAGGTGCAGGAAGCTGAAATGGCCATCATGCGTGACAACTTCGCCGCGGTTGCCATGACCGGCGACTTGCTCTGACCCCCAGCCGGCCCGATCGCCACCGAGGAATCAATGAAGTCATCCCATGGTTTCAATGCGCGCAGACTCAGGAAACGTGCTCCCGGTGGCTGGCGCTATCGGCTGGGCGCGGGGCTGGGCGCCGTGCTGCTGACCCTTGGCTTGTTGTTGGCGATGGCCGGCGTCGCCACCCTGCTGGGGCATCCGCCGCAGATAATCGGGCTGGACACCACCACCAGCGGCGCGGCCATACTCGCTGGCATGGGGCTGCTGGTGCTTTATCTTGGCCTGTGGCTCTGGCGCCGCAGCCGCCGGGGAATGCGCCGCAGCCGTGAACTCGGCCTGGCCCCGCACCTGATGAAAAAGCACGATTGAGTCGCGTAGACTAGCGCTCCCGTGGTGGAGACCTTCATGCAAGACGACGAATTTTCCCTGTTCAAGGACCAGATGCGCGGCGTGCGGCGCATCCAGCACGATCGCGCCGACACCGGCAGGCCGAAAGCCGACAAGCTCAAGCTGCAGGCACTGCGCCAGGCAGCCACGGTGGGTACCCAGGGCACGACGGTCGACGGGCTGTCCGATCAGTTCGTCATCGACGTCGGCCCCGAGGACGACCTGCACTGGGCGCGCGACGGCGTCCAGGAAAGCCAGATGCGCAAGCTCAAGGTCGGCCAGATTCCCTTCGAAGGCAGCCTCGACCTGCACGGCATGACGGTGGAGAAAGCCCGCGAAACGCTCTGGGCATTCCTCGCCGAAGCCACCCGTTTCGAAATCCGCTGCGTGCGCGTGACCCATGGCAAGGCAGTGCGCCTGGACGGCAAGCGGCCGATGATCAAGAGCCACGTCAACACTTGGCTGCGTCAGCACACGAAGGTGCTGGGTTTCACCTCCTGCCAGCCACGCCATGGCGGCGCCGGCGCGGTGTACGTGATGCTCAAGCGCACCATGCTCGAAGGCCGCGACGAATAACGCTTCGCTTGCACCCGTGCGAGCGGAGCCGTACCCTTCGCGTCTGCGAAATATTCCCCACAGGTTTGATCATGTCCCTGGAACAGAACTACACCGAGATCCTTGGCCAACTCGGCGAGGACGTTAACCGCGAAGGCCTGCTCGACACGCCCAAACGCGCCGCCAAAGCCATGAAGTACTTGTGCCGCGGCTACGAGCAGACTCTCGATGAAGTCACCAACGGTGCGCTGTTCAGCTCCGACGCGAGCGAAATGGTCCTGGTCAGGGATATCGAACTCTATTCGTTGTGCGAGCATCATCTGCTGCCGTTCATTGGGCGTGCTCACGTTGCCTACATTCCCAGCGGCAAGGTGCTCGGGCTGTCCAAGGTGGCGCGTATCGTCGACATGTACGCTCGCCGCCTGCAGATCCAGGAAAACCTGGGCCGGCAGATCGCCGATGCGGTGCAGCAGGTCACTGGTGCACTGGGTGTCGCCGTGGTCATCGAAGCCAAGCACATGTGCATGATGATGCGTGGCGTCGAGAAGCAGAATTCTTCGATGATCACGTCGGTGATGCTGGGCGAGTTCCGCGACAACGCGGCGACCCGCAGCGAATTTCTCAGCCTGATCAAGTAAGCCGTACCCCAACCTCGAGGGCTGCCACATGTTGATGAAAGCGTTGCGTATCGGACTGGGCCAGGTAATCGTGGCGGGCGACCTGCTCACCCGCCCACCGCGTCGCAAGCGCAGCCCCGAAGCGCAGGCCGAGGTCGACCGCGCTGCCAGCGGGCTGACCCTCTATCAGTTCCACGCCTGCCCGTTCTGCGTGAAGACCCGCCGCACCCTGCACAAGCTCAATGTGCCGGTACCCCTGCGCGACGCGAAGAACGACCCGGTGGCGCGCGATACCCTGCTGGCCGAGGGTGGCAAGATCAAGGTGCCCTGCCTGCGTATCGAGGAGGCCGGCAAGGTCACCTGGATGTACGATTCCAAAGTGATCATCGATTACCTGAACACCCGCTTCGCGGCAGCCTGAGTGCTGTCGCCCAGCTGTATCGCCGATTGATCGCGCCGCTGTACCGCATGCGCCTGTACACCTTGGCTTAACCTTGACCGACGCTGCTCAGGACAAGGATCGGACCGCCATGCCCAACCCCACCACCGTCGCCCCGCTGCGCCCGTTGGCAGATACCGCGCCATCTGCCGTGGTGGCCGGTTTCATCGCCATGATGACCGGCTACACCAGCTCGCTGGTCCTGATGTTCCAGGCCGGCCAGGCCGCCGGCCTGACCACCGCGCAGATATCCTCGTGGATCTGGGCACTGTCGATCGGCATGGCGGTGTGCAGCATCGGTCTGTCGCTGCGCTACCGTACCCCCATCACGGTCGCCTGGTCGACACCGGGCGCGGCCCTGCTGATCACCAGCCTGGGCGGCGTGAGTTACCCCGAAGCCATCGGCGCGTTCATCACCTGCGCGGTGCTGGTCACGATCTGCGGCCTGACCGGCAGTTTCGACCGCCTGCTCAAGCGCCTGCCAGCTTCGCTGGCCGCAGCGCTGCTGGCCGGTATCCTGTTCAAGATCGGCAGCGAGATATTCGTCGCCGCGCAGCATCGCACAGCCCTGGTGCTGTGCATGTTCTTCACCTACCTGATGGTGAAACGGCTGTCGCCGCGCTATGCGGTGCTGGCGGCGCTGGTCATCGGCACGCTGGTTTCCGGCGCGCTCGGCCTGCTCGATTTCAGCCATTTCAGCCTGCAGGTCGCCGTGCCGCAGTGGACCACGCCGTCCTTTTCCCTGGCTGCGACCATCAGCATCGGCATTCCCCTGTTCGTGGTGGCGATGACCTCGCAGAACATGCCGGGTATTGCCGTACTGCGCGCCGATGGTTATCAGGTAGCGGCCTCGCCACTGATTTCGGTGACAGGTATCGCCTCGTTGCTGATGGCGCCGTTCGGCTCGCATGGGGTCAACCTGGCGGCCATCAGCGCGGCCATCTGCACGGGCCCGCATGCCCACGAAGACCCTGCGAAACGCTATACCGCGGCGGTCTGGTGCGGCGTGTTCTATGCAATTGCCGGCACGTTCGGCGCCACCCTGGCAGCGCTGTTCGCCGCCCTGCCCAAAGAGCTGGTGCTGTCGATCGCCGCACTGGCGTTGTTCGGCTCCATCATCAATGGCCTGACCCAGGCCATGAGCGAGCCGAAGGAGCGCGAGGCCGCTTTGGTGACATTCATGGTCACCGCCTCGGGCCTGACGCTGTTTTCGGTAGGCTCGGCGTTCTGGGGGATCATTGCCGGCGTACTGACGTTGCTGATTCTCAACGCGGGCAAGCTCAGCCGTTGATCTGCGCAACCACATCGGCCAACGCCTGGGCTGGATCGACAGCCTGGCTGATCGGACGCCCGATCACCAGGTAATCGGAACCCGCATCCAGCGCCTGGCGGGGTGTGAGGATGCGCCGCTGGTCATCCTGGGCACTGCCGGCCGGGCGAATGCCTGGGGTTACCAGCTGCAGGGCCGGGTGGGCTGCCTTCAAGGCCTGCGCTTCCAGCGCCGAACAGACCAGACCATCCATGCCGGCTTTTTGCGCCAGCGCCGCCAGGCGCAATACCTGCTCCTGCGGCTCGATGTCCAGGCCAATGGCGGCAAGGTCTTCACGCTCCATGCTGGTCAACACGGTGACGCCGATCAGCAATGGCTTGGCGCCAGAGCGCTGTTCCAGCACCTCGCGGCAAGCCGTCATCATGCGCAGGCCACCGGAACAGTGGACGTTGACCATCCACACGCCCATTTCGGCAGCAGCCTTGACGGCCATGGCGGTGGTGTTCGGGATATCGTGGAATTTCAAGTCCAGGAACACCTCGAAGCCCTTGGCGTTCAAGGTTTCGACGATGCCCGAGGCGCTGCTGGTGAACAGCTCCTTGCCCACCTTGACCCTGCACAGCTTGGGATCCAGTTGATCGGCCAGCTTCAGGGCCGCTTCGCGGGTCGGGTAATCCAGGGCGACGATGATGGGAGTCTGGCAGACGGACATGGCGGGTTCTCGGAGGCAGGTCGAAATCGGCGCGCATTGTAGCGGATTTTGCCCGGTCGCGGGCGCCCTGCACAGCCACCACCACCGGCTCGAAGCAACGCCCCGGCGCGATCGCCAAGGGCTATGATGGAACCACTGCGACCCACTGTCGCTCCAACCTTCACAAGCGCCGCGCATTCTCGGCGCACCGCGCAAGGAGTGTCCCATGCCCTGGTATGCCTGGTTGATATTGTTGGTGGCCATCGGCTCGATCGTCGGTGGCTTGATGGTGCTCAAGCAAAGTGCCCAGAAGCTGCCATTGACCGATGAGCAGCTCAAGAAAGTGCACGAACGCAACGCCGAAATGGATGCGAAGGACGCACGCAACCGCTGACAGACGCGTGAAGTCCCGAGTGCGCCGGCACTTGGGACGCTCTGTCGGCAGGCCGAAGCTTATCCCCTGAAAACATGCATGAGCCTGTGCATAACCTGGGTGCAATGCCCTGCAGGCCACGGCCCGCAAGCGTTTTCACGGCCTGCTCAAAAAACGAGCTGTTTCAAGGGTTTATGCACATTCGGCGTGCACCTGCCTGTGGATAAGCTTGGGAGAACAGGCCGCAGGCCACGTACCGCAAGGCTTTGCCGACCTTGATCAATTTATGATCAGTGAATATCGCCGCCCCATCCATTACGCGCCGCACTCCTGATGGCCTCGAGCAGCATGGCGAACGCCGGATTGTCGTTGTTCTCGCGCCAGATGAGATGCAGTTCGCTCTGCACGCCCTCGCCCAGATCGATATCGCGAAACACCACGTTCTTGAACACCACGCTGGTGGCGCAACGTGGCACCAGCGCAACGCCCATGCCGGCATTGACCAGCGCCAGAATGGTCAGCGATGAACCCAGCCACTGCACGTATTGCGGGGTCACCTGAGCCGAACGCAGCATTCCGGTGAGCAGCTCGTTGAACGGCGGATAGGCCGAGTGCGAGTACATCAGGAACGGCTGGCCGTCCAGATCCTGCACGCGCACCACGCCTGCGTCGGCCAGCGGGTGCCCGGCCGGGGTAGCCAGGACGAACGGCTCACGCACCAGGCATTCGGTCAGGTAGCCGCTGTCGAGCAACGGTGCGCGCGCGATGCCCAGATCGATACGCCGGGCACGCAAGGCTTCGTGTTGCTGGTAGGTGTTCATTTCCGACAGGTCGATCTTCACTTGCGGCTGCTTGAGCCGCGCCTCGGCGATGACCTTGGGCAGGAATTCGTACACTGCGCTGCCGACGAAGGCGATATTCACCGAGCCGATATCGCCCTCGGCAAAACGCCTGGCCGACACCGCCGCTTGCTGCGCTCGCTCCAGCAGGTTTTGCGCCTCGACGAAAAAAGCCCGGCCGGCCGCGGTGAGTGCCACGCTGCGCGTGCTGCGGGTGAACAGTTCCACGCCCAGGTGATGCTCCAGCAGTTGAATCTGCCGACTCAAGGGCGGCTGGGTCATGTTGAGGCGTTCGGCGGCGCGGCGGAAATTGAGTTCCGTGGCCACGGTGGTGAAGCAACGGAGCTGGCTGAGTTCGAACATTGATTCAACCTCGGTATCAATCAAGTGCCAACTTGAATTGGACTGAAACAATACCCCAAGTTCATGATCGAGCCCTCCAAGAAAAAAATAACCATCGGAGTCGCCCTTGAACGTTCAATCCGGTGCCATCGACCCCAGCGTGCTCGCCAGCGCGGTGGCCAAGGTCAAGCGGCATGTGCTGCCACTGTTCGTCGTAATGTTCATCGTCAATTACATTGACCGGGTGAACATCGGTTTCGTCCGCACCCACATGGAAACCGATCTGGGTATCGGTGCCGCCGCCTATGGCCTGGGTGCAGGTCTGTTCTTCGTTGGCTACGCACTGTTCGAAGTGCCCTCCAACATGCTCCTGCAACGCTTCGGTGCCCGCGCCTGGCTTACGCGGATCATGTTCACCTGGGGCCTGGTGGCCATGGGCATGGCCTTCGTACAGGGCGAAACCAGCTTCTACGTCATGCGCTTTTTGCTCGGTGTCACCGAAGCGGGCTTCTATCCCGGCGTGCTCTACTACTTCACCCAATGGCTGCCGGCCAGCGAGCGCGGCAAGGCCATGGCGATCTTCCTCAGTGGTTCGGCCATCGCTTCGATCATCTCCGGACCCATCACCGGCGCCCTGTTGAGCGTGACCGGGCTGGGCCTGCATGGCTGGCAGTGGATGTTTCTGATCGAGGGCGGCGCTTCGGTGGCGCTGTGCGGGTTCGTCTACTACTGGTTGCAGTCGCACATCCACGAAGCCAAGTGGCTCACCGCTACCGAGCAGACGACCCTGAGCCGCGTCATCGCCGACGAGCAACGTGCCCGTGAAGCCGAGCACGTGGTCAAGCCGTCGATATTCAAGTTGCTCGCCGACACCCAGATCCTGGTGTTCTGCTTCATCTTCTTTTCGGTGGCCCTGACCATCTACGGCGCCACGTTCTGGCTGCCCAGCATGATCAAGAAGATGGGCAACGTGTCCGACTTCGAAGTGGGCCTGTTCAACTCCATTCCCTGGATCATTTCGATTGCCGCCATGTACGGCTTCGCGGCCCTGGCTGCGCGCTTCAAGCATCAGCAGGCGTGGGTGGCAACGACCTTGCTGATCGCAGCCGCAGGCATGTTCATGTCGACCTACGGCGGCCCGGTGTTCGCCTTCGTTGCCATCTGTTTTGCAGCGGTAGGTTTCAAGGCCGCCTCGGCGTTGTTCTGGCCGATCCCGCAAGCCTATCTGGACGCACGCATCGCTGCCGCCGTGCTGGCCCTGATCAACTCGGTGGGCAACCTGGGCGGCTTCGTCGCCCCGACCGTGTTCGGTTTTCTGGAAGAGAAGACCGGGTCGATCCAGGGCGGCCTGTATGGCCTGGCCGCCACCTCCGTGCTGGCCGCGATCGTGGTGTTTTTCGCCCGCACCCGACCCCGCGGGCAAAAGCCCGATGACAAGCCACTGCAACCTGCCGCTGCGCACTGACAAGGAACGCCCCGCCAGGCGGGGCCTGCATCCCGAGGAGAATGCCTGTGAAAATCAAACGCGTAACCGTTACCCCGATCGCTTTCCGCGACCCGCCACTGCTCAACGCCAGCGGCATCCACGAACCCTATGCCTTGCGCTCGATCATCGAGGTGGAGAGCGACAACGGCTATGTGGGGCTGGGCGAAAGCTACGGCGACGCACCGGCGCTGGCCATTCAGATGGCCATCAAGGACCAACTGCCAGGCCTGGACCCGTTCAACCTCAACGGTCTGCGCCAGATCGTCGCCAGCACTGTCGCCAGGCACAAGCCGGCCAGCGTGAGCGGCGCCGAGTTGGCACCGGGCTCCCATGCCAGCAAGGCGGTGACCAACGCCTATTCGGCATTCGAGGTGGCGTTGCTCGACCTGCAGGCGCGCTCGCTGAACCGCCCGCTGGTGGATCTGCTCGGTGGCGCGGTGCGTGACGAAGTGCCGTTCAGTGCCTACCTGTTTTTCAAGTATGCCGAGCACGTCGACTCGCCCTACCCTGCGGACAACTGGGGCGAGGCCTTGAACGAGGAGCAGATCGTCGCCCAGGCCAGGCGCATGATCGAGCAGTATGGCTTCAAGAGCATCAAGCTCAAGGCCGGCACCCTTGAACCCGAGCGTGAAGTGGCGTGCATTCTGGCCCTGAAGAAAGCCTTCCCCGACCACCCGCTGCGCATCGACCCCAACGGCAACTGGTCACTGGAGACCTCGATCCGCATGGCCGAACTGCTCGGCGACAGCCTGCAATACTATGAGGACCCCTGCCCCGGGCTGGACGACATGGCCGAGTTGCACAAGCGCACCGGGCTGCCCCTGGCGACCAACATGGTGGTGACCGACTTCGCCGAGTTTCGCCGCAGCGTCGAGCGCAACAGTGTGCAGATCGTGCTTGCCGACCATCACTACTGGGGGGGCCTGCGCGATACCCAAGTGCTGGCGAGCATGTGTCACACCTGGGGCCTGGGCGTGTCCATGCACTCGAACTCTCACCTGGGCATCAGCTTGATGGCCATGGCCCATGTGGCGGCGTCGGTGCCGAACCTGGATTACGCCTGTGACACGCACTATCCGTGGCAGGAGCCGGATGAAGAAGTGATCAAGGGCGGCAAGCTGCCCATCGTCGACGGGTGTGTGAAGATCAACAAGACACCGGGGCTGGGGCTGGAACTGGATCGCGATCAGCTGGGCATGCTGCATGAGCAGTTTCTGCGCTGCGGGATTCGTTCTCGCGACGATGTGCGGCAGATGGCCAAGTACAAGCCGGACTGGAAGGCCGTGAAGCCACGTTTTTGAGTTTTGGGGGAGTGATCCGAAGGCCTCTTCGCGGGTAGATGGCTCGCCGCCCGCCAATGCCTGCAGCGACTCGGAAATCCGTCTATGGCACCCAAGGATATTCGGTTTTCCGAACGAAGCTTTCGCTCCTCATCCCCTGCTACATGCCCAACCTCCCCAGCCGGCTTGGCTGCGAGCCACATCCCCGCCTTTGGCACGACTCATGCTCTACACTCTTCAACGAAGCCGGTAACTACCCAGCCGCCGGATTTCGCCGTACCCCGAGGGCCTGCGGGCTCGATAAAAAAAACAAAGTCGAGGATTCATTGATGCGTATCGTTCCAAAACTCCTGAGCGCCGCCATTGCCGCCGCGCTGATCAGTACTCCAGCATTGGCTGCCGAACTCACCGGCACTCTGAAGAAAATCAAGGATTCGGGCACCATCACCCTCGGTCACCGCGACGCATCCATCCCCTTCTCGTACATCGCCGATGCGTCCGGCAAGCCGGTCGGCTACTCGCACGACATCCAGCTCAAGGTAGTCGAGGCCCTGAAAAAGGACCTCGACATGCCCGACCTGAAGGTCAAGTACAACCTGGTGACGTCGCAGACCCGTATCCCGCTGGTCCAGAACGGCACCATCGACCTGGAATGCGGTTCCACCACCAACAACGCCGAACGCGCCCAGCAGGTCGATTTCTCCGTAGGCATTTTCGAGATCGGCACCCGTCTGCTGAGCAAGAAAGATTCCTCCTACAAGGATTTCGACGATCTGAAAGGCAAGAACGTCGTCACCACCGCCGGCACCACCTCCGAGCGTATCCTCAAGTCCATGAACGCCGACAAGCAGATGGGCATGAACATCGTCTCGGCAAAAGACCATGGCGAGTCCTTCCAGATGCTCGAATCGGGCCGCGCCGTCGCCTTCATGATGGACGACGCCCTGCTCGCCGGCGAAATGGCCAAGGCCAAGAAGCCCACCGACTGGGAAGTCACCGGCACGCCGCAGTCCTATGAAATCTACGGCTGCATGGTGCGCAAGGGTGACGAGCCGTTCAAGAAAGCGGTCGACGACGCGATCAAGGCCACCTTCGCTTCCGGCGACATCAACGGCATCTACGACAAGTGGTTCAGCCAGCCGATCCCGCCAAAGGGCCTGAACCTGGGCTTCCCCATGAGCGACGAGCTCAAGGCGCTGATCGCCAACCCCAACGACAAGCCGGCTCCCGACAAGAAGTCGTAAGCACCACCCTGCCTTCACTCGAGCGCCGCCCGGCGTTCGAGTGAAAGCCTGTGCCCGTGAATCAATTTCCGAGGGGTATTCCCCATGAATTACAACTGGGACTGGAGCGTCTTCTTCAAGTCCACTGGCGTCGGCAGCGAGATCTACCTGGATTGGTACATCTCCGGCCTGGGCTGGACCATCGCCATTGCCGTGGTCGCCTGGATCATCGCCCTGCTGCTGGGCTCCGTGCTGGGTGTCATGCGCACCGTACCGAGCCGCTGGGTCTCGGGCATCGCGACCTGCTACGTCGAACTGTTCCGCAACGTGCCGTTGCTGGTGCAGCTGTTCATCTGGTATTTCCTGGTCCCCGACCTGCTGCCCGAAGGCATGCAGGAGTGGTACAAGCAGGACCTCAACCCGACCACCTCGGCATTCCTCAGTGTGGTGGTGTGCCTGGGCCTGTTCACCGCGGCGCGTGTCTGCGAGCAGGTGCGTACCGGTATTCAGGCGCTGCCCCACGGTCAGGAATCGGCCGCCAGGGCAATGGGCTTCCGCCTGCCGCAGATCTACTGGAACGTGCTGCTGCCGCAGGCCTACCGCATCATCATTCCACCGCTTACCTCCGAATTCCTCAACGTGTTCAAGAACTCGTCGGTGGCATCGTTGATCGGCCTGATGGAATTGCTGGCGCAAACCAAGCAGACCGCGGAGTTCTCGGCCAACCTGTTCGAGGCCTTCACCCTGGCCACGCTGATCTACTTCACCCTGAACATGAGCCTGATGCTGTTGATGCGCGTGTTCGAGCGCAGACTCGCCGTGCCTGGGCTGATCTCCCTGGGAGGTAAATGATGGACTTCAGTGGAATCATTCCGGCGCTGCCGGGCATGTGGAACGGCATGGTCATGACCTTGCAGCTGATGGTGCTGGGCGTCATCGGCGGCATTGCCCTGGGCACGGTGCTGGCCTTGATGCGCCTGTCTTCGAACAAGCTGCTGTCGCGCTTCGCCGGTGCCTACGTCAACTACTTCCGCTCCATTCCGTTGCTGCTGGTCATCACCTGGTTCTACCTGGCGGTGCCTTTCGTGCTGCGCTGGATCACCGGCGAAGACACCCCGGTCGGTGCCTTCACCTCATGCCTCGTGGCGTTCATGATGTTCGAGGCCGCGTACTTCTGTGAAATCGTGCGGGCCGGCGTGCAGTCCATCTCCAAGGGCCAGATGGGTGCCGCGCAAGCGCTGGGCATGAACTACGGTCAGACCATGCGCCTGATCATCCTGCCCCAGGCGTTCCGCAAGATGACCCCGCTGCTGCTGCAGCAGAGCATCATCCTGTTCCAGGACACTTCGCTGGTCTACACCGTGGGCCTGGTGGACTTTCTCAACTCGGCGCGCGCCAGCGGCGACATCATTGGCCGGGCCAACGAATTCCTGATCTTCGCCGGCGTGGTGTACTTCCTCATCAGCTTCAGCGCCTCCCTTCTGGTCAAGCGTCTGCAAAAAAGGTTAGCCGTATGATCTCCATCAAGAATATCAACAAGTGGTATGGCGACTTCCAGGTGCTCACCGATTGCAGCACCGACGTCAAGAAAGGTGAAGTGGTCGTGGTGTGCGGGCCCTCGGGTTCGGGCAAGTCGACCCTGATCAAGTGCGTGAATGCGCTGGAGCCTTTCCAGAAAGGCGACATCGTGGTCGACGGCACGTCCATCGCCGATCCCAAGACCAACCTGCCCAAGCTGCGCTCGCGCGTAGGCATGGTGTTCCAGCATTTCGAGCTGTTTCCGCACCTGACCATCACCGAAAACCTGACCATCGCGCAGATCAAGGTGCTGGGCCGCAGCAAGGAAGAAGCCACCAAAAAGGGCCTGCAGCTGCTCGAACGGGTCGGCCTCTCCGCCCACGCCCACAAGCACCCCGGCCAGCTGTCCGGCGGCCAGCAGCAGCGCGTGGCGATTGCCCGCGCCCTGGCCATGGACCCTGTGGTCATGCTGTTCGACGAACCGACTTCGGCGCTCGACCCGGAAATGGTCAACGAAGTGCTCGACGTGATGGTGCAACTGGCCCACGAAGGCATGACCATGATGTGCGTGACCCATGAAATGGGCTTTGCCCGCAAGGTGGCCAACCGGGTGATCTTCATGGACCAGGGACAGATCGTCGAAGACTGCCCCAAGGAAGAATTCTTCGGCGATGTCAGCGCGCGGTCCGATCGCGCCCAGCAGTTCCTCGCCAAGATCTTGCAGCACTGATGACCGGCCGTCCTGCGCCCGCTCTGCCGGGCGCAGGACGCTGGCTGCTTGAAGGCGACTGTGATGAAATGCCTGCCCGCCACAAAGCCTGACCTGATCGTGAAGCCCCGCCTGATTCGCCAATTGTTCCTGCCGCCGCTGATCCTGCTGTTGACGCTGGGCTTGGGCTACGTGGGTTTTCTGGTCAGCGAGCACAACAGCATTCGCGCCCTGAGCGAAAACGGCGAACGGCAGCTTGAACTGCACGCGCGCGCCGTCGAAAGCGAAATCACCAAGTACACCTACCTGCCCAGCCTGCTGGAACTCGAGGACAGTGTCTCGACCCTGCTCAACGAGCCCGACGGCGAGCACCGCCAGGCGGTCAACGATTACCTGGAAGGCCTCAATCGGCGCAGCCGCAGCCGCGCCATCTACGTGCTCGACACCACCGGCCGTGTACAGGCCACCAGCAACTGGCGCGATGCCGACAGCTTTCTCGGTGAGGACCTGTCATTCCGCGGTTATTTCCAGGCCGCCATTCGCGGCCAGCCCGGGCGTTTCTACGGCATCGGCAGCACCACCGGCGAGCCCGGCTACTTCCTCGCCCACGGCCTGGAGGAGCACGGCAAGCTGATCGGCGTGGCCGTGATCAAGGTGCGCCTGGAAGCACTGGAAGAGCGCTGGCAGAAGGCTCGCCTGGAGGCCTTCGTCAGCGACGAGAACGGCATCATCATTCTTTCCAGCGATCCGGCGCGACGCTTGAAGTCGGTGCGCCCGCTGACCCCGGAAATCAAGGAGCGCCTGGCGCGCAGCCTGCAGTACTACTGGTGGCCGCTCAACGAGCTCGAACCGCTCGCTCGCCAGCGTCTGGCCGATGGGGTGGAGTTGCTCACCTTCACCACCCACACCGACAAGCCGGGCAAGGACATCGACGTCACCTACCTGTCGCAGTCGCGGCGCCTGGCCGACACGCCCTGGCGGTTCACGCTGCTGACCTCCATGCAGGACCTGCGGCACGAAGCCATCGTGCAGGGCGTGCTCGTGGCCGTGGCCTTTGCCCTGCTAGCTTTCTTGCTGATTGCCTGGAACGAGCGACGCAAGGTGCTGGCCACCCGCCTTGCCGCCCGTGAAGCGCTGGAACAGGCCAACAGCCATCTGGAGCGGCGCATCGCCGAACGTACCCAGGACCTGCGCGCCAGCAACGAACGCCTCAAGGGCCAGATTCGCGAACGCCGCCAGGCCGAGGAAACCCTGCGCAAGGCCCAGGACGAGCTGGTGCAGGCAGGCAAGCTGGCCGCCATCGGCCAGATGTCCACCAGTATCGCCCACGAACTCAATCAACCGCTGGCAGCCTTGCGCACGCTGTCGGGCAATACCGTGCGCTTTCTGGAACGCGGTGCGCTGGACACGGCCAGCACCAACCTGAGCACCATGAATGAACTGATCGACCGCATGGGGCGCATCACCGCCAGCCTGCGCTCTTTCGCCCGCCGCGGCGACGACAAGGGCCAGGCCAGCCTGGACAAGGCGCTGGACGGTGCGCTGCAGGTGCTCGCCAGTCGCATCGAGGCCAGTGGCCTGAACGTGCAGCGCAACTGCAGCGAAATGCAGCTGGCGATCGACCAGACCCGCCTGGAACAGATTCTGGTCAACCTGATCGGCAACGCCCTGGATGCCACTGCCGGCCAGCCGCAGCCCACGCTCTGGCTGGACGGCCGCATGGAGGGTGGGCGCTACGCCGTGCAGGTGCGCGACAATGGCCACGGCATCGACGTCGAGACACGCAAGCATCTGTTCGAGCCCTTTTTCACCACCAAGCCCGGCGAGCACGGGCTGGGGCTGGGGCTGACCCTGTCGGCCAGCCTGGCGGCGGCCGCCGGTGGCAACCTGGCCGTCGAGCACCCCGCCGACGGTGGCACCACTTTCATTCTCAGCCTGCCGCTTGCGGCAGCGTCGCCCAGCGAGTCGCCATGAACGCCTTGACCGTCCTGATCGTCGAAGACGACCCCCACGTACTGCTCGGCTGCCAGCAGGCCCTGGCGCTGGAAGACATTCCCAGCCAGGGCGTGGCCAGCGCCGAGGCCGCGCTGGCCTGCATCGGCGACGATTTCGCCGGCATCGTGGTCAGCGATATCCGCCTGCCCGGCATGGACGGCCTGGAACTGCTGAGCCAGCTGAAGGCGCGTGACCCCAGCCTGCCCGTGGTGCTGATCACCGGCCACGGCGACATTTCCATGGCCGTGGGGGCCATGCGCAGCGGCGCCTATGACTTCATGGAGAAGCCCTTCTCGCCCGAGCGCCTGGTGGACGTGGTGCGCCGCGCGCTGGAGCGACGCGGGCTGGCGCGCGAGGTCAGTTCGCTGCGCCGTCAATTGGCCGAACGCAGTTCGCTGGAAGGCCGCATCATTGGCCGCTCGCCCGCCATGCACAACCTGCGCGAGCTGATCGCCAACGTCGCCGACACCTCGGCCAACGTGTTGATCGAGGGTGAAACCGGGACCGGCAAGGAACTGGTCGCCCGCTGCCTGCACGATTTCAGCCGGCGCCAGCCACAGCCATTCGTGGCGCTCAATTGCGGCGGCCTGCCGGAACAGCTGTTCGAAAGCGAGATCTTCGGCCATGAAGCCAATGCCTTCACCGGCGCCGGCAAGCGCCGCATCGGCAAGATCGAGCATGCCGACCAGGGCACGCTGTTTCTCGACGAAGTGGAAAGCATGCCGATACCGCTGCAGATCAAGCTGCTGCGGGTACTGCAGGAGCGCACACTGGAACGCCTGGGGTCGAACCAGAGCATTGCCGTCGACTGTCGCCTGATCGCCGCCACCAAGGCCGACCTGGACGCGTTGAGCCGACAGAACCAGTTCCGCAGCGACCTGTATTACCGCCTCAACGTGGTGACGCTGGAACTACCGCCGCTGCGCGAGCGCCGTGAAGACATTCTCGAGCTGTTCGAGCATTTCCTGCAGATGGCCGCCCTGCGCTTCGACCGCGAGCCGCCCGAGCTCGATGCACCAACCTTGTCGCGCCTGATGAGCCATGACTGGCCCGGCAACGTCCGCGAGCTACGCAACGTGGCCGAGCGCTACGCACTGGGTTTGCCGGCCTTCAAGAAGAACGGTGCAGCCACCGTGGTCAGCCTGGGCTTTTCCGAAGCGGTGGAAGCGTTCGAGCGCAACCTGCTGACCGAGGCCCTGCAGCGTACGGCGGGCAATCTCAGCCAGGCCAGCCTCGAGCTGGGCATGGCCAAGACCACCCTGTTCGACAAGGTCAAGAAATACGGGCTGAACTGAGATAGGTGATTGGCTTGCGGGCCTCTTCGCGGGCGCTGCACTCTCCCACAAGGGTTTGGACTAAACGGAGCCGCTGTGGGAGCGGGCTCTGCCCGCGAAGAGGCCCTCCCCGACACCCAGTCAGCTACAACCCCGCCAACACCCCCTCGCGCTGGCGCTGCTGCGCCAGGTAAGGCAGCACCGCACCCAGCAGCGGCGCCTTGAAGGCTTCCTGGAAACGATGCGCCAACCCCGGTATGAGCCGTAACTGACTGCCTTGGATATGCGCCGCCAGATGCACCCCGTGCATCACCGGCAACAACGGATCGGCCGTGCCGTGCACCACCAGTGTCGGCACCCGCAGGCGATTGAGCAGCGCCACGCGGCTGGGCTCGGCAAGAATCGCCAGGATCTGCCGCTGCACCCCTTGCGGATTGAACGCCCGATCGTATGACAGCTGTGCCTGATGCAGCAATTCGGCGCGGTCGTCGGCGACCTGCGGGCTGCCCAGCGCCGCCAGCAAATCGGCCTGCTGCTCCAGTGCCAGTTCACGGTTCGGCGCGCTGCGCTTGGCCAGCAATTGCAGCAACGCCGGGCGCGGCTCGGGCAGGCCCGGCGCACCCGAGCTGGACATGATCAAGGTCAGGCTCTGCACCCGCTGCGGCGCACGATCGGCCAGACGCTGAGCGATCATTCCACCCATGCTGGCGCCCAGCACGTGGAAACGCTGCACCTGCAGGGCGTCCATCAGCCCCAGTGCGTCGTCGGCCATGTCGGTCAGGCTGTACGGGGCCGACACCGCCAAGCCCAGCTTGTAGCGCAGCACCTCGAATGTGAGGTTGGCCGACGGCGGCGCCTGTGACCAGGTAGACAGGCCGACATCGCGATTATCGAAGCGAATCACTCGAAAGCCCTGCTCACAGAGGGCGCTGACCACCTCGTCGGGCCAATCGATCAACTGTCCACCCAGCCCCATCACCAGCAACAGCGCAGGGTCCTGCGCACGTCCGATACTTTGATAGGCCAGGCTGACCTGAGCCAGCGGAGCGTGTTGAAGCGGAACATCGACATCGCAGCGCGCAGCTGCAAAAACCCACTGTCCGCACAGCAGCGCGGCCAGGAACACCAATAGACGCATGACTTACACCAGAACGCAGAACCCCATTGAGGCGCAAGTCTGATGACTTTTCATGCAGCGCGCTGCCACAGTTCTGTGACCGTTTGATGAACTCCGCCATACGGTCTTCCGCCCGATCTCAGGCCAGCCGCTGACGGGCCTGGCGCGCCGCCGCCACCATGTTGATCAGCGCCGCTTCGGTTTCGGGCCAGGCACGGGTCTTCAACCCGCAATCAGGGTTGACCCACAGCCGTTCGGCCGGGATCCGCGCCGCGGCCAAGGTCAACAGGCGCAGCATCTGCTCGGTGTCAGGCACGTGCGGTGAATGGATGTCGTATACCCCCGGACCCATGTCGTTGGGATAGTCGAAGGCCTCGAACGCCTCCAGCAGCTCCATGTCCGAGCGCGACGTCTCGATGGTAATCACATCGGCATCCATGGCCGCGATGGCCTGGATCACGTCGTTGAACTCGCTGTAGCACATGTGCGTATGAATCTGCGTGGCATCGGCCACGCCACTGGAGCACAGGCGGAACGCCTGCACGGCCCACTCCAGATAGGCAGGCCACTGCGCTCGGCGCAGCGGCAGGCCCTCGCGAAATGCCGCTTCGTCGATCTGGATGATGCGTACCCCCGCGCGCTCCAGGTCCTGCACTTCGTCGCGAACCGCCAGGGCCAACTGCCGAGCCTGGACTTCCCGGGGCAGGTCTTCGCGGGCGAACGACCATGCCAGCAAGGTCACCGGGCCGGTCAGCATGCCCTTGACCCACTTGGCCGTCTGCCGCTGGGCGTAAGTGATCCAGTCCACGGTCATGGCGTGGTCGCGGCTGATGTCGCCGTAGATGACCGCAGGCTTGACGCAGCGCGAGCCATAGCTCTGCACCCAACCGAATTGCGTCAGCAGATAGCCGTCCAGTTGCTCGGCGAAGTATTCCACCATGTCGTTGCGCTCGGCCTCGCCGTGCACCAGCACATCCAGGCCCAGGCGCTCCTGGACCTGGATCGCATGACGAATCTCGCAATGCATGGCATCGGTGTAGTCGTTGGCCGAGAGCTTGCCGGCCTTGTAGGCCTGGCGGGCCAGACGAATCGACGCGGTTTGCGGGAAGGAACCGATGGTGGTGGTGGGAAACGCCGGCAGGCGCAATTGCGCGCGCTGGACTTCGATGCGCGCGGCGAAGGCCGACGGCCGCCGACAGTCGGCGGCCGTGACCGCAGCCAGACGCGCTTGCACGGCAGGCTTGTGAATGCGCGGCGACTGCAGCCGGCTGGCCTGAACCGCCTGGCTCTGTGCCAGGGCCTGGCGTACCTGCGCAGCATCGGGCGTGTTCAGCGCCTGGCCAAGTACGGCGATCTCCTCGCACTTCTGCACGGCGAAGGCCAGCCAGCCCTTGAGTTCGGCATCGAGCCGGTCCTCGCGGCGCACATCGACCGGGCTGTGCAGCAGCGAGCACGAGCTTGCGACCCACAGGTTGGCACCAAAGCGCTCGCGGGCCTGGTGCAGCGACACCAGTGCCTGCGCCAGATCGCAGCGCCAGACGTTGCGACCGTTGACCACTCCGAGCGACAGCACCTTGTAGGTCGGCAGACGGTCGAGCACGGCAGGCAGCTGTTCGGGTGCACGCACCAGGTCGACGTGCAGGCCGTCCACCGGCAGGCCCACCGCCAGGCCAAGGTTATCGTCGAGGCCGCCAAAGTAGGTCGCCAGGAGCTTCTTGAGCGGCGAATACTGAAGGATGTGATAAGCGCGCTCGAACGCGTTCTTCCATTCCTGGGGCAGATCCAGACACAAGATCGGTTCGTCGATCTGCACCCACTCGACGCCCTGCCTGGCCAGGCGCGAGAGGATTTCACCGTACACCGGCAGCAGTCGTTCGAGCAGATCGAGCTTGTCGAAGGGCTGGCCCTTGGTCTTGCCCAGCCACAGGTAGGTGAGCGGCCCGATCAGCACCGGCTTGACCTTGTGCCCCAGGGCGATGGCCTCGTCGACTTCCTCGAACAATTGCTCCCAGCTGAGCAGGAAGCGCTGGTCGGCGCTGAACTCGGGCACCAGGTAGTGATAATTGGTATCGAACCACTTGGTCAGCTCCAGTGCGTGCTGCGCCTGGCCTGCTTCGCCGTTGCAGCAGGTGTTGGCACCGCGGGCCATGGCGAACAGGGTATCGAGCGTGGGCCGGCCGTCGCTGCCCAGGGCCTTGGCGAATCGACTGGGCACCGCGCCGAAGGCCAGCGAATGGGCGAGCATCTGGTCATACCAGGCAAAGTCGCCCACCGGCAGCAACTCGACACCGGCCTGCGCCTGCAGCTGCCAGTGACGGGCACGCAGCTCGCGCCCTGCAAGGCGCAGCCCTGCCTGGTCGATGTCGCCTTTCCAATACGCTTCGAGCGCCTTCTTCAGTTCGCGGTCGGCGCCGATGCGAGGAAAGCCGAGGGTGTGGGCCAGTGCCATGGGTGCAGCTCCTTGTAAATGATGGCGCCATTGTCGACAACCTGGGCAACATGAGACAAACTCAATCTTTTCGTGTTGATCACAAGTTCTGCTCATGGAGACCCCGGTGCTCGAAATCCGTCACCTGAAAACCCTGCACGCCCTGCGCGAGGCCGATAGCCTGGTGGAAGCCGCCGAGCGTCTGCACCTGACCCAATCGGCACTCTCCCATCAATTCAAGGAGCTGGAAGAGCGCCTGGGCCTGCAGCTGTTCGTGCGCAAGACCAAGCCGATTCGCTTCACCAGCGCCGGGCTGCGCCTTCTGCAATTGGCCGATGCCACGCTGCCACTGCTACGGGGTGCCGAGCGCGACATCGCCCGGCTGGCCGGTGGCACGGCGGGTCGGCTGCACATGGCCATCGAATGCCACAGCTGCTTCCAATGGCTGATGCCGACCATCGACCAGTTCCGCGATGCCTGGCCGGAAGTGGAACTGGACCTGGCCTCCGGCTTCGCCTTCGCGCCACTGCCAGCCCTGGCCCGCGGCGACCTCGACCTGGTGGTCACCTCGGACCCGCTGGAACTGCCCGGCATTACCTATGTGCCGCTGTTCACCTACGAAGCCATGCTGGCGGTGGCCAACCAGCACGCGCTGGCGGGCAAGCCCTTCATCGTGCCGGAAGACCTGGCCAGTGAAACACTCATCACCTACCCGGTGGAGCGCGATCGACTGGACATCTTCACCCGCTTCCTGGAGCCGGCCGATATCGAGCCGGCGCAAGTGCGCACCTCGGAACTGACGGTGATGATGATGCAGTTGGTGGCCAGCGGCCGAGGCGTGTGTGGCATGCCGCACTGGGCGTTGCACGAGTACAGTTCACGGGGCTATGTGAAGGCCAAGCGCCTGGGCGACAAAGGCCTGTTCGCCACGCTGTACGCGGCCGTGCGTACCGATATGCTCGACGCTCCGTACATGCGCGACTTTCTCCTCACGGCCAAGGACACCTCGTTTTCGACCCTGGACGGCGTCAGCGCGGTACGTTGATCGCCTGCTGCTGGAAACGCCCTCAGCGGGCCATCCCCTCAGTGGACTATCCCCTCAATGGACTATCTAAGTAGCGCCCTGGCCTGGCGCGCAAGGTTCGTAATGTCGAGCGCGATGACCGCACCGGTCATCACCTCGACCTCAGGAACCGGGTTACATGCGCGATGCCAATCACACCTTCACTACTCGCCCGCTCGCATACCGCATCTATCCGATGCGCCACGACCACCTGTTGCAGGAAGGCTCCCTGCTTTGGGAACGCGCGCGCGCACGCTTGCAAGCACTCTTGCGCAGCGCCCCGCGCGCCCGCGATGCCCGCTCGACGCCCAACGCGGCGCCTGCGCGGGAGCAGGCGCTGCAGCAGCGCTGGCTCGACTACTGGAACGGCCGCGCTGCGCATACTGCCATCTCGCGCCGCGCTGCAGCCGAGCAGGCCTTCCTCGACCATCTGCAGGCAGCCGCACGCCTGGCCTACTACCACGGACAGTTGAGCCACGCGCAACTGCTGCCACTGCTGACCTTGCTGGAAGGCGCCAACACCGCCGCAACAGCGTCGATCCATGTGCACACCCTTGCTCTGCACAGGGCCGAGGGCGCGAGACTGCAAGCGCCTGGTGCACTGCTGCTGACCCAGGTCGGCGACGGGCCTGCGGCGCAGCTGCTCTATCTGCCCTGCGGCGATCCGGCGCTGATCGCATTCGCTGATCGGCCCGCGTTGCACACCTATCTGCTGAAACACCGCTCGCAGATATGGACTCGGGCAACGGAGCAGACCGATGCCGCGATCGAGCTGAGCTATCCGCCAGCACAATTGGCCAGCGCCTGCGAGCAATGGCTGGACGACTGCGGCAGGCGCTATGTGGAAGAGGCACGCACCTTCCTCGCCGCCCGTGAACGGAACTCGAGCGCAAGCCCCGGCGAAGCCGCGATGCTGTCGGCCAGCGAACCGCCATTCGCCCGCCTGGCCTCGTTCGACGCACCCGAACCGGCGCAGCCGAGCGATGATTTTGCAGCCTTCGGCAGTCTGAGTCCGGACATTCCCCAGAGCCAGCGATGGGCCGAGGTCAAGCGCCAGCACCAGTCAATGCTGGACCTGCTCGGCGATGAGCTTCGCGCGGGCGCAGACAGTCCCGGGTGGGTGCGCTTGAAAGCATTGCTGACGACCCTCACCGGCACCCAGCAGCGCGCAGCCCAGGCTGCGGCAGGGTTGCTCCAGTCTGCAAGGCTGGAGGACCTCTATCGTCTGCGCTACTTGCCCAACGTGCACTATTCGACGCTTTACCAGGCCCGTCTGGACGGTCTGCGCGCCGAAGTGGCCGTGCAACAGGCGCTGGGCCTGTTGACCACGGCTCAGGTACAACTGATGCGCGCCATGGTGTCGCATCCGCAAGCCAGCAAGCGCGGTGCCGAGGCCGGTATTGCCTGCGCCCTGACCCTGTCCATGTCGAACGTGACGGGCAGCGGCACCACCACCCATGTCCATGAACTGCACGGCGTGACGGCATTCATGCACCCGCAGGCCCTGGAAGGCACAGGCTTTGTAATGCTGTACTGGCCGGGGCTGGGCGGCGGGCTGCAGGCCTTCCAATCGCTGGCCCAGCTCAAGCGTTCGTTGTTGCGCCTGGACAGCAGCGCAGACGCCATCACCTTGAAGCTGTCCCCGGTCGCGGGCGATATCTTCGACTACGGCCTGCAAGGTCAATTGCACGCCTGCGAGGCGCAGGCCAGCGAGCTCATCGAAAAGCTGCCCGCCGCGACTCACTCGGCGCAGCGCCTGGAAGCCTTGCAACGACTCACCACACACACCTGCGAGCAACTGCTGGTACCCACTCACGCCGCGCGGGACCGGGCCTATGTTCAACTGACCCAGGAGGGTTTCAGTGACCGCCTGGAAAGCGGCCTGCCCACTTGGCTGAAAACCCTGGAGGCCGATGATCGGCTGCGCCTCAAGTCGCTGATCAGCGAGTACATCGGCGCCGCACGCGCGTCGAATCGTCAATTGGAACGTGATCTGCCGGACCTGGACCAGTACGCCGACGCGCTGCTGCAGCAGCGACTGCGCAGCGATTTCAACCTGACCGAGGACGTCGCGGTGGTGATCGATATCCCTGACCGGGTAGTCCATCGCAGGCACCCGGTGGCCGGCTCCGGGGCGCCCGGCACACCCCAGCACAGCGTGCCCACACCCGATGCCAAGCGCACACCGTGGCCGCTCGGCCGTCTGGCGCAGCACAATATCGATGCCGACATGTTGCAGCGCCTGGGCTTCATGCGCGTGCAGGTGACCGGTGCCGATAACGAACAATGCGTGCGAGTGGCGGCAGGTATCGACCTGAACTACCTGCGACGAACGATCACCGACCTGAATGTGGCGCAAGCGTGCGAAGACAAGATCCGCCAAGCGTTTCTCGGCCGCACGGACCAGGCCCCGTACGCCTTGGCCCATCAACGTGAGTGCCTGCTCGAACCGGTGCGGCTGATGCTGCACATGCAAAGCGAGTACGCGCGCCATCAAGGCAGTATCAGCCGCAGCGGCATCGCCCTGGCATTGCTTGCCACCGACGCCGGCAGCGCTCTGGCCTATCAGGCAGGTGGCCGTGACGTGCAACTGCTGCCGGCTCGGCTGATGGCCGGCGGCAGCGATACCGACGATTCCCCCACCACGTTGTCCGGGGTCATCTTCATTCATGATCGCAAGGGTGGCCAGACCCTGCTGTACTTGCCCGACGCCCCCGACCAGCGCTGCCTGCGCGAGTTCGCAAGCCTGGAAGAAGCGCGTCTGCGCCTGTTCGCCCTGACGTTCGACGGCAAGATGGCCGACTATCTGGCCGATCGGGCCATCGTCGGCAACGCCGCCAGCCACAAGGCGCGGATCGAACAGGCAGGCCTGCGCGGCTTCGACCGCTTGATCGGCATCGGTCGCCCCTGGCCGGCAACGACTTCGCTCGCCAGCCATCTGCTCGACGCGCACATGGGCCGGCTGGTCGAAGCCCAGCGCCGACGCGGGCGCAGCAACGACGCCTTGTATCTGCAGCAAGCGGCGCTGGCCCATGACAATGTCTTCAACTACCTGAAAATGGCCATCGGCGTGCTGCCGTTCGTAGGCACTGCCGTGGCCTTGTTCGACGCCTGGACGGCCGCCAATGCAGCGGTCGGGGCGCTGCGTGGCGGCGAGCTCGGCGAAGCGCTCAACCAGCTGGAGGCCTTGCTCTGCGCCCTGATCGACGCGGCCATGGACGTCCTGCCGGGCGCCGTTTCGGTACCTGGTGGCGGCCGCATGCTCGCGCGCAATCGCCACTGGTCGATGCTGGCGCGGCGTGCAGGCGCCCCCGGCCCGACCCAGCACGCCCCGACCGGCCTGCCCAACCCATTTGCCGGCTACCAATACACCCTCCCGCTGGACCTCAGTGGCTTGCAGCCCGCCAGCCATGGCCTGTACCGGGGCATCTATCGCCACGCCAAAGGCGATTTCATCCTGCGCGACGGCCTGCCCTACCAGGTCACGCTGCACGCCAGCCCCCAGACCTGGCGGCTGCACGGCACCACGGGCAAGACCTACCGACAGCCCATCGCACTGGACCCGACCGGGCACTGGCAAACCCACGGAGCGCTGTACGGCACACTGGTGGAGCACGGTCTGGCCGGCGGCGGTGGCGTGCTCGGCTACCTGGGCCACCGCGCGGCGGATGGCCTGCAACCGCTCTGGCCCGCCGCCATCCGCGAACGCCTGCCACGCTGGCTGGTGGATCGCCAGTACCGTCGCCACTTCGAACTGTCCAGCAGCATCGACCACCACAACAAGCTGCTGCGCGAGCAACTGAACCGCAACGAAGCGCTGATCATGGAACACGCGGCCGACCCGCGCCAACGGGCCAGTGCCGAAGCCGCCTGCGCCAGTGACATCGCCCGGGGCGAGGCGCTGTACCGACTGCTGCAAGAGCATGAGGGCTATGTGTCGCGCGACTTTCTCAAGCGCAACCGGCAGTTCCAGAGCGAGGTGGCCTATATCGTTGCCGGGCGCAGGATCAACCATGCGAACCTGGCCAGGCGCTGGATCACCGAACTGACCGACACCCTCAATCAAACCCGTCCTGCCGGCGAACTGTTCGATCTGCCACAACGGCAGATGCTCGAACAGCGCCGCAGCCGCCTGGCCCTGGACGAGCAATTCGGCCTCATGGAACAGCGCCTGCAGCAGGCATGCAGCTGGGCCGAACGCGTGACCCAGCGCAGCCAACGCGCGCCCCTGCGTGAGGTGCTCGAGGGCACGGCCGAGGTCGACCTGGAGATTGCCCGGGCCTCCAACCTGACCCAACTGGCGCACAAGACCGCCAACGCCAGCGATATTGCGCAGATGTTCCACCTGCTCGACACCCAGGCCATGAGAAACCGCTTCCACCATGGCCTGGAAAGCCATTTCCAGCTGCTGGAAACCGCCGCCGGGCTGCGCGAAAGGCAGAATGTGCTGCGCAGTTCACGGCAGATCTACGTGGAGTACCGCAACCAGCTGAACACGTGGGTACGCAACCGTCCGGATCGCTTCGAGCTTGCTCCGTTCGAAGGCATGATCCAGTCCCTGAATCGCTTGATCGAACATGCCGACCGGACGATGCCGCAACTGAGCAGTGGGGCGCAGCGGGCGAAACCCGCGAGTCGCGCCACGCGACGAGTGTTCGAAACCCACGAACATGATTTCTTCATCGGTGACGCTGGCCAGGCGGCAGACGGCGAGCAGATTTTCACCCTGACCGGTGCGGGCGGCAGGCTCGAAACCTATCGGCGCGTGGCGGGCCAGTGGCGCCTGCAAGATGCCCCGTCAGACGGTTCGGCGCATACTCCATCGCGCCCCCTGCCCGCGCTGATCGCCGAGGGCCAGGCCTGGCTCGACGCCACCCCCGCCCATGAACGGCGGGTGCAGCGTTATGCGCTGCCAGGGGAGGCGCCCGCGAATCTGGAAGACCTCATGGTCAATCAGGGCCGGCAGCTGGAACTGCGTGCCCACGCGATCGAACAGCAGGCGCCGGCGCACGAACTTGCTCAACGCCTGCGCGCCCGCGCCAGAGAGCTCCGAGCCAAGGGCCGGGCATTGCGGATTCGTCAGGCCATGAACAGCCAAACGCCGACCGAGGGTTATCTGGACTATCTGGTCGAACAGCGCCAGGTCGATATCGTGCAGGTGGGGACGCGCCGCGACATCGCGAGCGCGAGGGATGAGGCTGATTTCCTGCAGGAGTACGTCATCCGCGACATCGGCGTCCAGCCGCCCGTGCCCCTGTGGTACGCGCACTTTCACTATCGTCGGGAGCGGGCTGCCTTCGAGCAGTTCGACAAGGCGCACATCAAGCGCCCCGAGCAACGCACGCTCGGCTTGCGCTGGCAAGAGGCCCACGGCAGCGATGCACAGCGCATCTGGCGCGGGCCCATCGGCAAGCCGCTGGCGGTGAAACTCTTCGGGGGATTGCAGGCGTGAACCGCCTGCCATGAACCGCTGCGCGACGCCCTCGCCGGCGAATGAAAACCGGCTGTCGAGGCACGTCGCTGCAGCTCGCTACATCAGGAACACAGTGGCCAGGCCAAGGAAGATGAAGAAGCCGCCACTGTCGGTGACAGCGGTGATCATCACGCTGGCGCCCATCGCCGGATCGCGCCCGAACCTGGCCAGGGCCATCGGAATAGACACCCCCATGAACGCGGCGAGCAGCAGGTTCAGGGTCATCGCCGCGGTCATCACTACGCCCAGCGACCAGCTGCCATACAGCAGATACGCCACCACCCCGATCACACCGCCCCAGACCACACCGTTGACCAGCGCCACGCCTAGCTCCTTGCGCATCAGCCGCTTGGTGTTGCCGTTGCCATGGCTGACCTGGTCGAGGGCCATGGCCCGCACGATCATGGTAATGGTCTGGTTGCCAGAGTTGCCGCCGATACCGGCCACGATCGGCATCAGCGCCGCCAGGGCCACCAGCTTCTCGATCGAGCCCTCGAACAGGCCGATCACCCGCGACGCCATGAACGCCGTGATCAGGTTGATCGCCAGCCATGACCAGCGGTTGCGCAGCGAACGCCATACCGAGGCAAAGATATCCTCTTCCTCGCGCAGACCGGCGGTGCGCAGCGCTTCGCTTTCGCTTTCTTCACGAATCAGGTCGACCATCACGTCGATGGTCAAGCGGCCGATGAGCTTGCCGTGCTTGTCCACCACCGGCGCAGAGATCAGGTCGTAACGCTCGAACGCCTGCGCCGCTTCGTAGCCGTCTTCATCGGGATGGAAACTCACGGTGTCGCTGGCCATGATATCGGCCACTTGCTTGTCCGGGTCGTTGACCAGCAGGCGTTTGATCGGAAGTACGCCCTTGAGAATGCCGTCGGAGTCGACCACGAACAGTTTGTCGGTGTGGCCCGGCAGCTCCTTGAGACGGCGCAGGTAGCGCAGCACCACTTCCAGGCTGACGTCTTCGCGGATGGTGACCATCTCGAAGTCCATCAGCGCGCCGACCTGTTCGTCCTCGTAGCTGAGGGCCGAACGCACGCGCTCGCGCTGCTGTGCGTCGAGGGTTTCCATGAGCTCGTGAACCACGTCGCGCGGCAGTTCGGAGGCCAGGTCGGCGAGCTCGTCGGCGTCCATTTCCTTGGCCGCAGCGAGAATCTCGTGGTCATCCATGTCCGCGAGCAGCGTCTCGCGCACCGAGTCGGACACTTCCAGAAGAATATCGCCATCACGCTCGGCCTTGACCAACTGCCAGACCGTCAGACGTTCCTCCAGGGGCAAGGCTTCGAGTATGTAGGCGACGTCGGCGGAGTGAAGATCATCGAGCTTGCGCTGCAACTCGACCAGGTTCTGCCGGTGAACCAGATTCTCGACCAGCTCGTTGTGCTGGCCTTCCTGGCGGTGAGCCAGACTTTCGACGATACGCTGGCGCTGCAACAGGTCGACGACCTGGGCCAGGCGATCCTGCAGGCTTTCTTGCGTTTTCTTTGCTTCTACTTCAGACATAGGCGAACTCCACTCCCAGCAGTGGGCACGCCGGGAGAATCAATCAGTCGATTCTTGATTGGTATACAGCTTCAGCGAGTAACTACTGGGTAAGTCCATGGAAATTTTCCAAAGCCCCGGCGGGGCTGACGGGCGCAATCATACACAACTTGTACGGATTCATAGTGAAAAAAACTGAGTGAAACAACTGCTTGCGTGCGGCGCTCGATGTTCGCGCAGTACGGGGGTGGGACGACGCATTCGGTAAACAAAGCACAATGCGTGCAACGACAGTCGTGGCTAGGCTGCAGGACGACATGAACCGCAACCAAGGACGAACACCGGTGCGCATACCCTCCTCCACTCTTTTGCTGCTGGCCTTGGCGGCCCATCACTCGGCCAACGCTGCCGTGGTGCAACGCTGCGAAGGCCCTCAGGGCCACATCACGTTCACCCACTCGAACTGCCCCGAAACCCAGCCCTGGGCCTATCAGCGCGCGCTGAATCCCTCGTCCGGAAGAAAACCCATGGCGCGCAAGGCTGCGCCCCGCCCTCTGTCGGTGACCATCGTCGAAGACGGAACGCGCACGCCCCTGGCTGCGCCAGCCGCGGCGTCGCAGTCGGCAACGAAAAAAGCCAGCCGTTCGAAGAAAAAGCGAAAGCCCAGGTATCTGGCCGGGGAGCAGACGCCACCGTCCAAAAAACGCAAAACGCGGAAAGCAAAAAGCCCGCAATAAATGCGGGCTTTTCACTTGTATGGTGCACTCGACAGGATTCGAACCTGTGACCGCTCGGTTCGTAGCCGAGTACTCTATCCAGCTGAGCTACGAGTGCAGGTGGTATTTTGTTGGACCAGGCTACCACTGGTTGAAACAGAAGCTGCAGACATTGCTGAAAACAACTTCTTGATTGGTGCACTCGACAGGATTCGAACCTGTGACCGCTCGGTTCGTAGCCGAGTACTCTATCCAGCTGAGCTACGAGTGCATTTGTTGCCGCGCATTATAGGCCGTCGAATTCTTTTGTAAAGCACTTTTTTCAGTAATTTCAACAACTTACGAAAAAAACCAGGTTCAACGTACTACGCAAATAATGGCGGAGAACGGGGGATTCGAACCCCCGACACCCTTTTGAGGTGTACTCCCTTAGCAGGGGAGCGCCTTCGGCCACTCGGCCAGCTCTCCGCAACACGGGGCGTATATTAACCACCTTCTTCCCCGTTTGCAAACATAAAAAACGATAAAAATTAATGGCTTGGTTCGTCGTCCTTCTCTTTCTTGATCCGCAGGTAGATTTCTTCGCGGTGGACGGCCACTTCCTTGGGTGCATTCACCCCGATTCGTACCTGGCCACCTTTCACTCCAAGCACCGTGATGGTGATTTCGCCGTCGCCAATGATCAGGCTTTCCGCGCACCGGCGAGTCAGAATCAGCATACCTTTCTCCTTACGCTTTCATTTCAGGGACAACACAGTCTGCAAACAAGGGCACGAACCCATGGTGGGAAAGCCATGGACATAGCCCGAAAACAAAGAAGGGCGCGGTTAGCCGCGCCCTTCTCTCACTGCCTGTTACTCACCCTGTCGGGCGGCATCGAGCTCGAAGGCCGTATGCAGCGCGCGCACGGCCAGCTCCAGGTACTTTTCCTCGATGACCACAGAGACCTTGATCTCGGAAGTGGAGATCATCTGGATATTGATGCTTTCCTTGGCCAGGGCTTCGAACATGCGGCTGGCGACGCCGGCGTGCGAGCGCATGCCGACACCGACGATCGACACCTTGGCGATCTTGGCATCGCCGACCACCTGCCGCGCACCGATCTCGCTGGCGGTCTGTTCCAGCACGGCCAGGGCCGCCTGATAGTCGTTGCGGTGCACGGTGAAGGTGAAGTCGGTGGTGTTATCGTGAGAAACATTCTGCACGATCATGTCGACTTCGATGTTGGCCGCGCTGATCGGGCCGAGGATCTTGAAGGCCACGCCGGGGGTGTCTGGCACGCCACGGATGGTCAGCTTGGCCTCATCGCGGTTGAAGGCGATGCCGGAAATGATCGGCTGTTCCATGGATTCCTCTTCATCAATGGTAATGAGGGTACCCGGACCCTCCTGGAAGCTGTGCAGGACGCGCAGCGGGACGTTGTACTTGCCGGCGAATTCCACCGCGCGGATCTGCAGCACCTTGGAACCGAGGCTGGCCATTTCGAGCATTTCCTCGAAGGTGATCTTGTCCAGGCGCCGGGCCTGGGCAACCACGCGAGGGTCGGTGGTGTAGACACCATCGACGTCGGTGTAGATCTGGCACTCGTCGGCCTTCAGCGCGGCCGCCAGGGCGACGCCGGTGGTGTCCGAACCACCACGACCCAGGGTGGTGATGTTGCCGCTTTCGTCGACCCCCTGAAAACCTGCCACCACTACCACCCGGCCGGCCTTGAGGTCGGCACGGATCTTCTGGTCGTCGATCTGCAGGATGCGCGCCTTGTTGTGCGCGCTGTCGGTCAGAATGCGCACCTGGTTGCCGGTGTATGACACCGCATCCACGCCGCGCTTGATCAGCGCCATGGCCAACAGCGCGATGGTCACCTGCTCGCCGGTCGAGACGATCACGTCCAGTTCGCGAGGTACCGGCTGGTCGCTGATCTGCTTGGCCAGCGAAATCAGGCGATTGGTCTCGCCACTCATGGCCGAAAGCACGACCACCAGGTCATCGCCGGCATCGTGGAATTTCTTCACCTTGTCGGCAACCTGTTCGATACGTTCGACAGTGCCAACCGAGGTGCCGCCAAATTTCTGTACGATCAAAGCCATTTCAAAGCCGCCTCAGCCCGTGAAGGGCGCCCATTAAATACAACACCGGGCTCGCCGTGCACAGCACGAGCCCTGCGAGGGTTGAATCAGATCGCGTGTTCGACGAAAGGCACGGCCAGGGCCAGCGCAGCGTCCAGGGCGCTGGCATCGATGCCGCCACCCTGAGCCATGTCCGGGCGACCACCGCCCTTGCCACCGACGGCCGTCGCGGCCTGTTTCATCAGATCGCCGGCCTTGAGCCGGGCCGTCAGCTCCTTGGTCACCCCGGACACCAGCACGACCTTGTCGTCGTGCACGCCGCCGAGCAGGATGACGGCCTGGCCCAGCTTGTTCTTCAACTGGTCGACCAGCGCCAGCAGCGCCTTGCCGTCCTGACCGTCGATGCGCGCGGCCAGCACCTTCACGCCCTTGACCTCGACCGCCGAGGAAGAAAGGTCGTCGCCAGCGGCGCTGGCGGCCTTGGCCTGCAACTGTTCCAGCTGCTTTTCCAGGGCGCGGTTGCGTTCGATCACGGCCGCCAGCTTGTCGATGAGGTTGTCGCGGCTGCCCTTGACCAGTTGCGCGGCTTCCTTGAGCTGCTCTTCGGCCTGGTTCAGGTAGTTCAAGGCGGTCGCGCCGGTCACCGCTTCGATGCGGCGCACGCCCGAGGCGACGCCACCTTCGCTGGTGATTTTCAGCAGGCCGATGTCACCGGTGCGCTTGGCATGGATGCCCCCGCACAGCTCCACCGAGAAGTCGCCACCCATGGTCAGCACGCGCACGGTGTCGCCGTACTTCTCGCCGAACAGGGCCATGGCGCCCTTCTTGCGCGCCTCGTCGATCGGCATCTCTTCGGTCTGCACCGGGGTGTTCTTGCGAATCTCGGCGTTGACGATGTCTTCCAGGGCCTTGATCTGTTCGGACTTGATCGACTCGAAGTGGCTGAAATCGAAGCGCAGACGCTGACTGTCGACCAGCGAGCCTTTCTGCTGTACGTGATCGCCCAGCACCTGGCGCAGGGCGGCGTGCAGCAAGTGGGTGGCGGAGTGGTTCAGGCCGGTGGCCTGTTGCAGGGTCTGGTCGACCACGGCACTGACCTCGGCACCGACCGCCAGATCGCTCAATACGGCCACGCCATGGTGCAGGAAGGCGCCGCTGGTCTTGGTGGTGTCGCGCACATCGAAGCGCGAACCGCCGGCCAGCAGGTAGCCACGGTCACCGACCTGGCCACCGGACTCGCCGTAGAACGGAGTCTGGTCGAGGATCACCACGCCCTCCTCGCCTTCCCTGAGCACGTCGACGGCGGCACCGTCCTTGTACAGCGCAACCACCTTGCCGTTGCCGTGGGTGGCGTCGTAACCCAGGAACACGGTCGGAACGTCGACCTTGATCAGGCTGTTGTAGTCCATGCCGAACGAGCTGGCGGAACGGGCGCGTTCGCGCTGGGCGTTCATCTCGCGCTCGAAGCCGGCTTCGTCCAGGGTGAGCTCGCGCTCGCGGGCGATATCGCCGGTCAGGTCCATCGGGAAGCCGTAGGTGTCGTACAGCTTGAACACCACATCACCTGGAACGACGCTGCCCTTGAGCTCGGCCAGATCCTGCTCGAGGATCTTCAGGCCCTGCTCCAACGTCTTGGCGAACTGCTCTTCCTCGGCCTTGAGCACGCGTTCGATGTGCGCCTGCTGGCCCTTGAGTTCGGGGAAGGCATCGCCCATCTCGGCGACCAGCGCAGCGACGATCTGGTAGAAGAAGCTGCCCTGGGCACCCAGCTTGTTGCCGTGACGGCAGGCGCGGCGAATGATGCGGCGCAGCACGTAGCCACGGCCTTCGTTGGACGGCAGTACGCCGTCGGCGATCAGGAAGCCGCAGGAGCGGATGTGGTCGGCCACGACCTTGAGTGACGCCTGGGCCTGGTTGGCACAACCGATGGCGCTGGCCGATGCGTCGAGCAGGCTCTGGAACAGGTCGATTTCATAGTTGGAATTGACATGCTGCAGCACCGCGCTGACCCGTTCCAGGCCCATGCCGGTGTCCACCGAGGGCGCCGGCAAGGGATGCAACACCCCGTCGGCGGTGCGGTTGAACTGCATGAACACGTTGTTCCAGATCTCGATGTAGCGGTCGCCGTCTTCCTCGGGCGAGCCGGGTGGGCCACCCCAGATGTCGGCACCGTGATCGTAGAAGATCTCGGTGCAGGGGCCGCACGGGCCGGTGTCGCCCATGGTCCAGAAGTTGTCGGACGCATAGGGCGCGCCCTTGTTGTCGCCGATGCGGACCATGCGCTCGGCCGGCACGCCGATCTCTTTGGTCCAGATATCGTAGGCTTCGTCATCGCTGGCGTAGACCGTGACCCAGAGTTTTTCCTTGGGCAGGTTCAGCCACAGCTCGGAGGTCAGGAAGGTCCAGGCGTAGGTGATCGCGTCGCGCTTGAAATAGTCGCCGAAGCTGAAGTTGCCGAGCATCTCGAAAAAGGTGTGGTGGCGGGCGGTGTAGCCGACGTTTTCCAGGTCGTTGTGCTTGCCACCGGCACGCACGCACTTCTGGCTGCTTACGGCACGGGTGTAGGCCCGCTTTTCCTGGCCCAGGAAGCAGTCCTTGAACTGGTTCATCCCCGCGTTGGTGAACAGCAGGGTCGGGTCGTTGCCCGGGATCAGGGAGCTGGAGGCGACTCGGGTATGGCCTTGCTCCTCGAAGAAGCGAAGGAAGGCTTCACGGATTTCTGCGCTTTTCATAGGTTCTTCCACGACAGGCTGCGGCCAGAGGCCAGTGCGCACGCCCGGCAGGCGGTGCGACGGCAAAGGGCCGCATTATATAGGCCCTGCGGCCGGGGTACAGCGTGTTTATACGATTGGCCCACTCAATTGGACAGCAGGACGCTCAGGTGCGGGCGAAATCGGCGAATACGTCGATGACCTGCTCGATCTGCGCCGCATCCACGTCCAGATGGGTGACCATGCGCAGGCGTGGCGCGGCACTCACGGTGACACCGCGGGTGGCCGCGAAGTCCTTGAACGCGCCGGCGCGGCTATCCAGGTGTACATAGACCATGTTGGTCTGCACTGCCTCGACGGTGTAACCCAGCGCCAGCAGACCCTCGGCCAGACGCGCGGCGTGGGCGTGATCCTCGGCCAGGCGCTGCACCTGATGATCCAGCGCGTACAGGCCGGCGGCGGCGAGGATTCCGGCCTGGCGCATGCCGCCGCCGACCATCTTGCGCAATCGTCGTGCCCTGGCGATGTAGTCCAGGCTGCCGCACAGCACCGAACCGACCGGCGCGCCGAGCCCCTTGGACAGGCACACCGAGACCGAATCGAAGTACTGGGTGATTTCACCAGCCGGGACACCCAGCTTGACCGCCGCGTTGTATAGCCGGGCGCCATCGAGGTGCAGTTGCAGCCCATGCTCGCGAGTGAAGTCGCGGGCCTGGGCCAGGTAACTCAACGGCAGCACCTTGCCTTGCACGGTGTTTTCCAACGCCAGCAGTCGGGTCCGGGCAAAGTGGAAATCATCGGGCTTGATCGCCGCCCTGACCTGATCCAGGTCCAGCGTGCCGTCGGCCTGGAACTCCAGCGGTTGTGGCTGGATCGAACCCAGCACGGCGGCACCGCCGCCCTCGTACTTGTAGGTATGGGCCTGCTGGCCGACGATGTATTCCTCGCCACGCTCGCAGTGCGCCATCAGGCCGAGCAGGTTGCTCATGGTGCCACTGGGCACGAACAGCCCCGCAGCGAACCCCAGGCGTTTTGCCAGTTCGGCTTCGAGTCGGTTGACGGTCGGGTCTTCGCCATAGACATCATCGCCGGTGGGCGCCGCGTGCATGGCCGCCAGCATGGCGGGAGTAGGCTGGGTAACGGTATCGCTGCGCAGGTCGATGATGGACATGATGGCCTCGGGTTCGTGTCAGCTTCTATTACTGCGGATTGCAGGGCCATGAATCAAGCCTTGTCGAAACATTTGCTCGCGCGCTGTTCAGCTCGCCCGCAAATATGTTACAAAAGTTGCGCCACCCACTGGGGTGGCAAACGTTCTCAGGGCGGGGTGCAACTCCCCACCGGCGGTAATGGCGCGCAATGCGCCGAGCCCGCGAGCGCTTGCAAGCCGGCAACGGCCTGCAAGGTCAGCAGACCCGGTGTGATCCCGGGGCCGACGGTCATAGTCCGGATGAAGAGAGAACGGGATTGCGACACCTTCAAAAGGCCAACGCAGGGCCGTGCCATGCGCATGTACCCATAGATCCCCTTCGATCCACATGCCCTGTTTTTTTCTTGAACAGGAGTGAACAGATGCAACCCACTGCAATTGACAGCAAAAGCCACACCCACGAACGGATCGCTTTCGTCCAGGCTTGCTGGCACAAGGATATTGTCGATCAGAGCCGCAAAGGCTTCGTCGAGGAAATGCGCGTGCTGGGCTATCAGGAAGCCGACATCGATTTCTACGAGGTCGGCGGCGCCTTCGAAATTCCGCTGCACGCCAAGCTGCTGGCCAAGAGCGGGCGCTATGCCGCCGTGGTCGGCGCTGCCCTGGTGGTAGACGGCGGTATCTACCGTCACGAATTCGTCGCCCAGACGGTGGTCAGCGCGCTGATGCAGGTTCAGCTGGAAACCGAAGTGCCGGTATTCTCGGTGGTACTGACCCCGCATCACTTCCATGACGGCGAACAGCACCACACCTACTTCTTCAATCACTTCCTGCACAAAGGCGCGGAAGCTGCACGCACCGTGGCCGATACCGTGCAGAAAGTACGCGCCCTGCGTCGCCTGCAGCAGCAGCAGAAAAGCGCCTGAGCCTCAGGCCTGCGGAGTCGGCACGATGAGAATGCCGGCGCGCAGGCCATTGGCAACCTTGGGGTTGGGGAAGATGATCCGTGCGCCCTGCTCTTCTACCACCCAGCGCTGCCCGGCGCCGTCTTCGGCCAGCAGATAGCCTGGCGCCAGCTCGGTGAAATTCTCGATGTCGTCATCCAGGTGCAGGCGGAAAGCGTCCGTGTGCTTGATGACCTCGCGCGACACTGAAAACAGCTCCAGCTGCACCAGCGGTTGATCGAGGTCCGCCTCGCGGCCTTCGATCAGCTCGCGCAGGCTGGCGTCCAGACGCGTCAGATCGACCTCGGCGTTCTGCCCGAACGGCCTCGCCTTGCCCAGTTCCAGAGTGAACGCCTCGGCGTCCAGCTGCTCGTAGGTGAACGCGCTGAACGTGATGGAGGACTTGTTCTGCAGCAACACCGCGCGCATGCCTGCCGCCTGCAGGCGTACCAGCTCTTTGCGGGAGTGCTCGCGCCCCTGCTTCCAGGGGTACAGCGCGAACTGCTCGATCCGTGAGCCACGAATGGCCGTGTGCAGGTCGTAATGCAGGCGCGTGCGTTGCGGCAGGCTGAAGAAAGTCGTGGCCAGGCGTTCCAGTTCGCAGGCGCGCAAGGCTTCATTGCCACTGGCAGCGGCATGCCGGCCGTTGAACAGCCGGTTGACGTCGCGCTCGATGTAGCGCGCACCCCGGCGCATGGCTTCGGGGTTGCCGAACAGGAACAGAATGCGCGCGCGAGGAATCAGCTGGCCCCGGGCGATGGCCTGCAGCAGGCTGTCGAGCAGCTCGATGGGCGCGGTTTCATTGCCGTGCACACCGGCCGACAGCAGCAGGTCGAGGCCGCTGTCGGTGGCGGCAGGTGGCCGCACCTCCAGGGCGCCTTCTCCCAGCCAGCGCAGGCAGACGCCGCCGGTGGTCAGCTGGATCTTCTGCGTCGGCTCATGGCCGGCCAAGGTCAGTTCGAGCAGTTTGCCAAGAGCGAGCATGGGGCGGCGTCCCTGAAAGATGAGGTTTTAGTGGTTGCAGTCGGGACCGTGAACGTGGCCGTCTTCGTCCTCGGCAGCGGCGTCGGCCGGCTCCATTTCCAGCTGCAGGCTGACCAGGTTGGTCGCCAGCGGGCGCAGCAACAGGTTGGCGTATTCGGCGTCGCCTTCCTCGACGTCCACACCGATCAGCAACTGGCCACGGCCGTCATGCTGGATCCAGACTTCCTTGCCCTGCCAGACCACGCAGAAGCGCGTGCAGGAGGTTTCCAGCTGGGTGCCGTCGGTGTCTTCGAGAATCAAGCGCAGGGCGTCGGACATAGGTGTACCTCGATGCTGTTTAGAGTTGGAAAAAATCAAAGCTCGTTGAATCAGAGCTGGAAAGGATAGACCGAACCCAACCGGAGGATCCGGGTCAGCTCGTCCAATGCCTCGCGGCATTCGATCAGCAGTTGCGGGTCGGCCATATCGGCTTCGACCAGACGGTCGCGATAGTGACGTTCGACCCAATCGTTCAGGGTGTCGTGCAGCGCGGGCGTCAGGATCACGCCTGGGTTGACCGCCGCCAGCTCCTCGGCCTTGAGCGCCACGCGCAGGCGCAGACATGCCGGGCCGCCGCCGTTGCGCATGCTTTGCTTGAGGTCGAATACCTTGACCTCGGCAATGCCTGTGCCCTGCCCGGTCAGCTGCTCCAGGTAGCTCCAGACCCGCGGGTTGGCGCGGCACTCTTCCGGGACCACCAGCAGCATGCTGCCATCGGCGCGGGTGAGCAACTGGCTGTTGAACAGGTAGGTGCGCACGGCGTCGTCCACGGAAACGTCGGCGCGCGGCACGCTGATCGCCTGCAGCCGACCACCGCGCGCGGCGAGCTTGGTTTGCAGTTCGGCCAGCACGCGGTCGCTGTCGAGGAAGGCGTCCTGATGATGGAACAACAGCTCGCCGTTGCCGACCGCGATCACGTCGTTATGGAACACCCCCTGGTCGATGACCGCCGGATTCTGCTGGGCAAAAACCACGCCCTGCTCGCTCAACCCATGCAGCCGAGCCACCGCCTGGGACGCTTCCAAAGTCTGGCGCGCCGGATATTTCTGCGGCGCGGGCACTCGTGCGTCGAAGGCGCTGCGGCCGTAGACGAAAAACTGCACGCCAGCCTCGCCATAGTCCCGGCACAGCCGGGTATGGTTGGCGGCGCCCTCGTCGCCGAACTGGGCGACGGCAGGCAGTGCTTCATGGTGGGCGAAGTGCGAGGCGTCGGCAAACATCGCCTGCAGTACCCGGCTGGTGGTGGGGTGTTCGATGCTGCGGTGGAACTTGCAGTTGAGGTTGGCCGCGGTGAAATGCACGCGCCCATCGGCCGTGTCGGCGCTGGGGCTGACAGTGGCAGCGTTGGCCACCCACATGCTCGAGGCCGAACAGCTGGCCACCAGCAACGGCATGGCATCACGCGCGGCCTGGGCGATCACCTCGGCATCGCTGCCGGCGAAGCCCAGGCGGCGCAATGCTGCCACGTCCGGGCGCTCCTGCGGCGCCAGAACGCCCTGGGTGAAGCCCAGTTCCATCAGCGCTTTCATCTTGGCCAGGCCCTGACGCGCCGCTTCGCGCGGATTCGAGCCTTGCTGACTGTTGCTCTGCGACGCCACGTTGCCGTAGGACAACCCACCGTAGTTGTGGGTAGGCCCCACCAGGCCATCGAAATTCACTTCACAGGGTTTCATCGGTTCGGCTCCGTGGATCTGTTCTTGTACGCAAGGGTGCAACGACCGCCTACAGCGTGATGCCCGGACTCAGGGTCGCGGGCAAACCGAGTGTGGGGGTTTCCAGCGAGGCCACCGGGTAGGCGCAATAGTCGGCGGCGTAGTAGGCACTGGCGCGGTGGTTGCCGGACGCGCCGACGCCGCCGAACGGTGCACTGCTGGCAGCGCCGGTCAGTTGCTTGTTCCAGTTGACGATGCCGGCTCGGCTGCGCAACCAGAATTCGCGGTAACGCGCCTCCGAGTCCGACAGCAGTCCGGCAGCCAGGCCGTACTGAGTGGCATTGGCCTCGGCGATGGCCGCGTCGAAGTCGACGTAGCGCACCACTTGCAGCAATGGGCCGAACAGCTCCTCGTCGCGACGCCCGTGGGCGCCGGTGACGTCGAGAATGCCCGGCGTGAGCAAGGCAGCATCCGCCCTGGGCTGGGTCATGCTCAACAGGCTGACGGCACCGTTGTCCAGCAGCTGTTGCTGGGCCTGGAGCAGCGCCTGCGCCGCAGGCAGGGAGATCACCGAGCCCATGAAAGGCGCTGGGGTGCGGTCGTATTCGCCGACCTCGAGGGTGGCACACACCTGCACCAGACGCTCGAGCAGCCGGTCCCCCCACTCGCCGACGGGTACCAGCAGGCGCCGCGCGCAGGTGCAGCGTTGACCGGCAGAAATGAACGCTGACTGAATGATGGTATAGACCGCAGCATCCAGGTCCTGCACCTGCTCGACCACCAGGGGGTTGTTGCCGCCCATCTCCAGCGCCAGGATCTTGCCCGGCTGGCCGCCGTATTGCTGGTGCAGCAGGTTGCCAGTAGCGCTGGAACCGGTGAAGAACAACCCGTCGAGCCCGGCATTGGCGGCCAGCGCCATGCCAGTGTCGCGGCCGCCCTGCAGCAGGTTGAGCACGCCGGCCGGCAACCCGGCTTCGGCCCAGCAGCGCGTGGTCAGTTCAGCCACCTTGGGCGTCAGCTCGCTGGGCTTGAACAGCACGCAGTTGCCTGCCAGCAATGCTGGCACGATATGGCCGTTGGGTAGGTGCCCGGGAAAGTTGTAGGGACCGAACACCGCTACCACGCCATGGGGTTTGTGCCGCAGGGCCGCCGTGGCGTCGGCCAGCGGCGCGCTCTTCTCGCCGGTGCGTTCGGCATGGCTCTGGATCGAAATCGCCACCTTGTTGACCATGCTGGTCACTTCCGTGGCCGCTTCCCACAAGGGCTTTCCGGTTTCCTCGCCGATGCACTGCGCCAGCTCATCGGTACAGGCCTTCAGTCGCTCGGCGAACGCCTGCAATACGGCAATGCGCGCCGACAACGGCTGGCTCGCCCAGCCGACGAAGGCATGCCGCGCGGCCTGAACGGCCAGGGCCACCTGGTCGGCACTGGCACTGCGCCCCTGCCAGACCACAGCCTGGCCCACTGGATTGAGCGACGTCAGCAACTCGCCTTCACCAGGCAGCCATTGGCCGTCGATAAACAAAGTATTCATCAAAGCACCTCCCGAACGGGCGGAGTCATGGGTACCGCGCGCACCTGGTCACCCGCGCTCAGCTGCAGGCGGCGTGCGGTCAGGGGATCGACCACCAGCGTGCCGGAAGCGAAGCGCGCCGGCGCCGCCGTGATGCGGCACTCTTCGCGTTCGCGGTTGTAGATCAGAAACGGTGGGGCATCGTCGCCGGGGGTGCCGATTGCCAGAACCAGACTCTTGCTGTCGTGGACCGCGCGAATCTTGCTGGTCTCGCATTCCACCGCCGGCCCGGCGTCGAAGATGTCGACGTAGCCCTGGTAGCTGAAGCCTTCGGCCTTGAGCATGGCCAGGGCGGGCTCGGTGTCGGGGTGGACCTTGCCGATGACCTCGCGCGCAGCCGGTGACAGGAAGCAGCTGTAGAGCGGGAACTTGGGCATCAATTCAGCGATGAAGGCGCGGTTGCCGACGCCGGTCAGGTAATCGGCCTGGCTGAATTCCATCTTGAAGAAATGCCGGCCCAGGCTTTCCCAGAACGGCGAGCGGCCGTCGGCATCGGAAATGCCGCGCATCTCGGCGATCACCTTGCGCCCGAACAGGTGCGGAAACTGAGCGATGAACAGCAGCCGCGCCTTGGCCAGCAAGCGCCCGTTCAGGCCCTTGCGGTGACCTTCGCGCAGGAACAGCGAGCACAGTTCCGAATTGCCGGTCAGGTCGTTGGCGAGGAACAGCGTGGGAATCTCGCGATAGATGTTCAGCTCCTGCGAGGCGCTCACGGTCAGGCCCACCCGGTAGTTGTACCAGGGCTCGCGCTGGCCCACGGCACCGGCAATGGCTGAAATGCCCACGACCGTGCCGTCATCGTCTTCGAGCACGAACAGGTAATCGGCATCGCCGCGCCCGGCTTCGCCGCGAAAGGTCTTCTCGGCCCAGCCGACCCGGTGCGCCAACCGTTCTTCGTTGGCTGGCAAGGTGGTCAGGCCGGGGCCGGTGCTGCGGGCCAACTCGATCAGCGCCGGCAGGTCACTGCTGCGTACGGGACGAACGATCATGCTTTCTCCTCGAGCAGGCACCGCGTGGTACCTGCAGAACTCGGCCTGTTCAACCAGGTATCAAACTGCAACCAGACGCACGCTGGCGCCCTCGCCCACACCCAGCGCCTCGGCGGTGGCCAGGTCCAGCCCGACCGGCTTGCCGGGCACCCAGTCGAGCTCCAGCAGCACCGCGCGGTAATCCTGCAGCAGACCGTTGGAAACCAGGTAGGGACGGCCAGGGCCGCCGCGCTCGTCCGACGCCGCGACAAGCTTGACCGGCACCACGCGGCTGTGGGCGATCGAGCGAATGCCCGATACCCGGGCATGCAGGGTGGGCCCTCCGTCGAAGATGTCGATGTAGTGATCGGTTTCGAAGCCTTCGCGCATCAGAATGTCGAACGTCACCTGCGCACGCGGGTGTACCTGGCCCATGGCCTCTTGCGCCTGGTCGGGCAGCAAGGGCACGTAGATCGGGTAGTGCGGCATCAGTTCGGCGAGAAACGTCCGGCTCTTGATGCCGCACAGGCGTTCGGCCTCGGCATAGTTGAGATCGAAGAAGTTGCGTCCGATCGCGTCCCAGAAAGGTGAGTCGCCGTGTTCGTCGCTGTAGCCGACAATCTCGGTCACCACCGAATCGGCAAAGCGCTCCGGGTGGTTGGCCATGAACAGCAGGCGTGCCCGCGAGTTGAGCTCGGCCCAGATACTGCCGACCAGTTCGGGCACCACGTAGAAGCTGGTCAACAGGCTGTTGCCGGTCAGGTCATGACACTGCGAAAGCACGTGAATCTTGTTGTGGATCTTCAGCTCGCGCGAGGCGTGCACGAAGGTCTCGTTGCGAAAGCTGTAGAAGGGTTCGGAGTAGCCGGCGGAAGCGACGATCGCCGAACAGCCGACCAGGCGCTGGGTGCCCAGGTCTTCAAGAACGAAGAAATAGCTTTCCTCACCGTTGAAGCTGACTTCGGCGGCAAAGGACGCCTCGGACTTGGCGATCTTGTCACTCAACCGGCCTGCATCGTCGGGCAGCGAAGTGACACCGATGGGGCTGTCGGCAGCCAGGCGCTGAACCTCGGCCAGGTCAGCCATTTGCGCAGGGCGCATTACCAGCATGGTGCCACTCCTTGTCGATTGCAGCGGGTCGATTGCAGAGGTGGCGCTGGCTTTGAGCCAACGCCACGAACGGGCCGATCAGGCCTGGGTCAGGTGCGCCACGGCGCGTTCGAAGCGGTCCAGGCCTTCGTCGATGTCGGCCTCGTCGATGACCAGGCTCGGGGCGAAACGCACCACGTCCGGGCCGGCCTGCAGAATCATCAGGTCGTGCCGTTCGGCAGCATTGAAAAAGTCCTTGGCGCGGCCTTTCCAGGCGTCGCTCAAGGCGCAACCGATCAGCAGGCCCAGGCCACGGACTTCGCTGAACACGCCGTAGCGCTGGCCAATCTGCTCCAGGCGCGTCTTGAAGTGCTGGTGCCGTGCCTTGACCCCGGCTCGCACTTCGGGTGTGTTGACCACATCGAGCACCGCCTCGGCCACGGCGCAGGCCAGAGGGTTGCCGCCATAGGTGGTGCCGTGCACGCCGACCGCGAAGTGTTTGGCCAGGGCATCGGTGGTGAGCATCGCCCCGATCGGAAAACCGCCCCCCAGGCTCTTGGCGCTGGAGAGGATGTCCGGGGTGACGCCGTAGTTCATGTAGCTGAACAGCTCGCCACTGCGCCCCATGCCGCTTTGCACTTCGTCGAACACCAGCAGGGCATTGAACTGGTCGCACAGCGCGCGAGCGCCTTGCAGGTAGGCCGGATCGGCCGGTACCACGCCGCCTTCGCCCTGGACCGGCTCCAGCACCACGGCGCAGGTCTTGTCGGACACCGCCGCTTTCAGCGCTTCGAGGTCGTTGTAGGGGACGTGGCGAATGCCGGTGATCTTCGGGCCGAAACCGTCGGAGTACTTCGGCTGGCCACCCACGCTGACGGTGAACAGCGTGCGGCCGTGGAAGCTGTTGAGAGCCGAAACGATCTCGTATTTCTCGGGACCGAAGTTGTCGTGCGCCACACGCCGGGCCAGCTTGAAGGCGGCCTCGTTGGCTTCCGCGCCGGAGTTGCAGAAGAACACCCGGTCGGCAAAGGTGGCATCGACCAGCTTCCGGGCCAGGCGCAGGGTGGGCTCGTTGGTGAAGACGTTGGACACGTGCCACAGCTTGTTGGCCTGTTCGGTCAGCGCGCCTACCAATGCCGGGTGCGCATGCCCCAGCACGTTGACGGCGATGCCACCGGAGAAATCGATGAGCTCGCGACCAGCCTGATCCCACACCCGGGAACCTGCACCGCGCACGGGAATGAAAGCGGCCGGTGCATAGTTGGGCACCATTACCTGGTCGAAATCGGCACGTTGCACGGGGGCTTGCTCAACGGACATCGGAGTCTCCTGTCAAGGAACGCTCAGCGCAGAATGGGCGAGCGATAGGGGATTGTAAGGACTGGTGCACGCGCGGCATTGCCGCCATGCGACAACTTGTTACAGCGCCAAACCGCCATTCTACGGGGGTTGTCGCGAATGCGACATATAGGGATAGAAAGGCGCTGACGGCTGTGTTGTGTCAGATCGACCGCACCACCCATTCGCGGCCGATGACCGCTCCCACAAGGGTTCTGCGTGTACTCCCGTAGGAGCGGTCCGTGGCCGCGAAAGCCACACCGCGCTTCACCAGGCACGGCGCATCCCGGAGCGAGGGTCAACCTCGCTCGGCGGGCACCGAAGACAATTCGAACGGGCTGCTGCTGCGACGCTGGTTGCGATCCTCGCGGGGGGTGGCGCCGAAAAAATTGCGGTAGGCGCTGGAAAAATGCGGGCCCGAGGAAAACCCGCACGACAGGCCGATCTGGATGATCGACTTGCTGGTCTGCATCAACATCTGCCGCGCCTTGTTCAGGCGCAACTCGAGGTAGTACTGGCTGGGTACGCGGTTCAGGTACTGCTTGAAGATGCGCTCCAGCTGGCGCCGCGAAACACACACATGCTGGGCGATCTCGTCGGTGGTCAGCGGCTCTTCGATATTGGCTTCCATCAGCAACACCGCCTGGGTCAGCTTCGGATGGCTGGACCCCAGACGATTCTGCAACGGAATGCGCTGGCGCTCGCCGCCCTCGCGGATACGCTCCACCACCAGCTCTTCGGACACCGCCCCGGCCAGTTCGGCGCCGTGATCGCGGGCCAGTACCGCCAGCAGCAGGTCGAGCACCGACAAGCCCCCGCAAGCCGTCATGCGGTCGCGGTCCCAATCGAACAGATGGCTGGTGGCGATGACCTTGGGAAAGCGCTCGGCGAAATCATCCTGCCAGCGCCAGTGCACGGCCGCGCGGTAGCCATCGAGCAGCCCCAACTGCGCCAGCGGGTAGACCCCCGCCGAA
The DNA here is from genome assembly GCF_014842235.1 of Pseudomonas sp. CFBP 13710. Lineage (NCBI taxonomy): Bacteria > Pseudomonadati > Pseudomonadota > Gammaproteobacteria > Pseudomonadales > Pseudomonadaceae > Pseudomonas > Pseudomonas sp. CFBP 13710. The sequence goes on from NZ_JACYVJ010000009.1 coordinate 116,412, forward strand.
AGCCCGCCCACCAGGCATCCGGCCCGGACCGTCTGCTTGAGCGCAGTGGCCAGTGCCGGGGCCAGCGCCGACGGTGGCTCGTCAGCCAGCAGAAAAAGCTTCTGGCAACCCTCCAGGCGACCGTTCCACGCCTCACCGGGCAGCTGCCAGCCGCCTGGAACCGGCGGCTCGGCCTGCAGGAAAAGCAACTCGTAGGTCACTTCCGGGTGCACCTTCTGCGCCACTCGCAGGGCCTCTTCGGCCAGCGCCAGGGTCAGGGCTCGCGTGCTGGGCCAATAGAGGAAACCGATTCGTTGGGCTGTCATCTGATGCGGACCGAAACCTTAAGTATCAAAAACCGAATGGGAAATGGCACTGCGCCAGGCATGCTCGACCTGCTCGCAGGAAAACACCCGGCAGATGTTTCAAGCGGCGATCACTTGAGGCTGCCGGACAAGAACTGCTGCAACCGCTCGGAACGCGGATTGGCCAGCACCTCGCGCGGGTCGCCGGTTTCTTCGACCAGGCCCTTGTGCAGGAACACCAGCTGGTTCGACACTTCACGGGCGAAACCCATCTCGTGGGTCACGACGACCATGGTCCGCCCTTCCTGAGCCAGGGCCTGCATCACCTTGAGCACGTCACCCACCAGTTCCGGGTCGAGCGCCGAAGTCGGTTCGTCGAACAACATCACCTCGGGTTCCACCGCCAATGCACGGGCAATGGCGACACGCTGCTGCTCGCCACCGGACATGTGCCCCGGATAGGCATCCTTGCGGTGCGAGACCCCCACCTTGGCCAGATAGTACTCGGCTTTTTCCAGCGCTTGCTTTTTCGATACGCCCAACACATGCACGGGCGCTTCGATGACGTTTTCCAGCGCGGTCATGTGCGACCACAGGTTGAAATGCTGGAACACCATCGACAGGCGCGAACGCAAGCGTTGCAGCTGCTTGGGGTCGGCCGCCCTGAGCGCCCCATCCTTGCCGGCAACCAGTTTGAGTTCTTCGTCGTTGAGCAGGATCTTGCCCGCGTGGGGCTGTTCGAGCAGGTTGATGCAACGCAGGAACGTGCTCTTGCCCGATCCGCTGGAGCCGATGATGCTGATCACATCGCCCGCCTTCGCCGCCAGCGAGACACCCTTGAGCACCTCGTGCGAGCCATAGCGCTTGTGCAGGTCCTGAACTTGGAGTTTGTACATGATCAAGGGTCTCGCAAATCGGTCAGTCACGGGCCAGCGGCCCGTGGCGAAAAGGTTTTTGCTGCACGCGTTCAGTGCCTGCGCGGTGCCAGGTAGGCCAGCCAGCGGCGCTCGGCCAGCTTGAACAGGCGCACCAAAATGAACGTCAGGCACAGGTAGCACACACCCGCCGTGATGTAGGCCTCGAACGGCAGATAGTACTGGGCGTTCACCGTACGTGCTGCGCCGGTGATGTCGATCAGGGTCACGATCGAAGCCAGGCTGGTGGTCTGCAGCATCATGATCACTTCGTTGCTGTACTGCGGCAGCGCTCGGCGCAGTGCCGAGGGCAGCAGGATACGCCGGTACATCCCGGCCCTGGACATGCCCATGGCCTTGGCCGCTTCGATCTCGCCCGGTGGCGTGGCCCGCAGGCTGCCGGCGATGATTTCGGCGGTGTAGGCACTGGTATTGATGGCGAAGGCCAGGCAGGCGCAGAACGTGGCGCTCGACAACCAGGGCCAGAGCACGCTGTTGCGCACGGCCTCGAACTGGGCCAGACCGTAATAGATCAGAAACAGCTGCACCAGCATGGGCGTGCCACGGATCACGTAGGTGTAGAGCCACGCGATGCCGTTGACCAGCGGCTGCCGGGACACCCGCATCAAACCCAGCGGCAGCGCCACCAGCAGACCGAAGAACAGCGAAATCGCCAGCAGCTTCAAGGTTTCCAGCATACCGCTCATGTACAGCGGCAAGCTGTCCCAGACGACGTTGTAATCGAAGATCATAGCTCAGCCGCCTTGATGCCCACCGAGTAGCGTTTTTCGATGGCGCGCAGCAACAGCAGCGACACACTGGTGATGACCAGGTACATCGCCGCCACCGCGAGGAAGAAGGTGAACGGTTCGCGGGTGGCATCCGCCGCCTGCTTGGCCTTGAACATCATGTCCTGCAGGCCGACCACCGAAATCAATGCCGTAGCCTTGGTCAACACCAGCCAGTTGTTGGTGACACCGGGAATCGCCAGGCGAATCATCTGCGGCACCAGCACCCGAAAGAACACCTGCAGGCTGCTCATGCCATAGGCCATGCCGGCTTCGGCCTGGCCCTTGGGAATGGCCATGAACGCCCCGCGAAAGGTTTCCGACAGGTAGGCACCGAAGATGAAACCCAGGGTGAAGATACCGGCCAGCAGCGGATTGAGGTCGATGTAGTCGTCGTAACCCACCAACGGCGCCACGCGATTGAGGATGTCCTGGCCACCGTAGAAGATCAGCAGGATCAACACCAGATCGGGTATGCCACGAATCACCGTGGCGTACAGGTCACCCAGCCAGGCCAGCCAGCGTACCGGCGACAGGCGCAGGGCCACGCCGAACAGACCCAGCACGATGGCCAGTGCCATGGACGACAAGGCGAGCTGCAGCGTCAGCCAAGCGCCATCGAGAATGACGGCCCCGTAGCCTTTCAACATGTAGAGATCCTCGCCCGAAGAATGAAAAATGGTGCAGACCGCGGTTTCCCGCCGTTTGCACCATCAGTCAGGTGACGCCTGCCGGCTTATTTGCCGTAGATGTCGAAATCGAAGTACTTGTCCTGGATCTTCTTGTACTCGCCGTTGGCGCGAATGCCTTCGATGGCCGCGTTGATGCGATCCACGTTGGCCTTGTCGCCCTTGCGCACGGCGATACCGATGCCGTCACCGAAGTATTTCGGGTCGTTGACCGACGGGCCGACGAATGCGTAGCCCTTGCCGGCGTCGGTGTTGAGAAAACCGTCCTGCAACAGGGTGGCATCGGCCAGCGTGCCATCCAGTCGACCGGCGGCCACGTCCAGGTAGATCTCGTTCTGCGAGCCGTACGGCATCACTTCGACGCCCAGCGGCTTGAGCACCTCGGTGGCATACCGGTCATGGATGGTGCCGCGCTGCACGCCGATCTTCTTGCCTTTGAGCTCGGCCATGGAGTCGCTCACCTGGGTGCCGGACTTCATGACCAGACGCGCCGGAGTGGCGTAGTACTTGTTGGTGAAATCAACGGACTTCTTGCGGTCGTCGGTAATCGACATCGACGACAGAATGGCGTCGATCTTGCGGACCTTGAGGGCGGGAATGAGGCCGTCGAATTCCTGCTCGACCCAGGTGCACTTGACCTTCATCTCAGCGCACAGCGCGTTGCCGATGTCGTAGTCGAAACCGACGATGCTGCCATCCGGCGCCTTGGACGCGAACGGTGGGTAAGCGGCTTCGATACCGATCTTCAGCGGCTTTTCATCGGCGAACGAGGTCGCCGACAGCACGGACAGTGCCAATGCGCCAAACAGTGCAAGTTTCTTCATTGGGTGAGCTCCAGCGAAAATGGGCAGTATGGGCAAAGTGAGCGCAGGCCCAGAATGCGAAAAATGAGGCTGAACGGGCGACGCCACGAGGTCCGGCGAGTGAGCGCATTTTAACGGCACTGTGCCAGTCGATATTTCTTCAATGCGACAAGTAGTTACAGAAGCACCGAGACACCCAGACCAAGGGATTGACAGCCCATGCCGATTGTGGCTGAGCAAAAAGACGCGCAACCTGTCCATCAAGCAATTAGCGCGCCCATTATTGGCAAAGCCTTGGCAGACGGCAAGCTTGGGGTTGTGGGAGATGTTGCATGTGACAGGCGATGGGGCCTTGGGTGGCACCCGGCGCGGCAATGGCGTTACCGCAGTAACGCCAGCGCTGCCTGAACAGCCTTGCGGGCCCCTTCGCGGGCAGAGGCCCCCGAGGTCGCGTCAACTCAGGCCGAAGCGCGATGCATTTCCTTGTGGGTGTCGATCAGCTGTTGCACCACCCCCGGATCAGCCAAGGTAGAGATGTCACCCAGCGAGTCGTACTCGGCCGTGGCGATCTTGCGCAGGATGCGCCGCATGATCTTGCCCGACCGCGTCTTGGGCAGCCCCGGCGCCCACTGGATCACATCCGGCGAGGCGATGGGGCCGATCTCCTTGCGCACCCAGTTCTTGAGCTCCAGGCGCAGTTCCTCGCTGGTCTGCTCGCCACCATTGAGCGTGACATAGACATAGATGCCCTGCCCTTTCAGCTCATGGGGAACGCCCACCACAGCGGCCTCGGCCACCTTGGGATGGGCCACCATCGCGCTTTCGATCTCGGCCGTGCCCATGCGGTGCCCGGAAACGTTGAGCACGTCATCGACTCGGCCGGTGATCCAGTAGTAGCCATCTTCGTCGCGACGCGCGCCGTCGCCGGTGAAGTACATGCCGCGAAAGGTCTTGAAATAGGTATCGACGAAACGATCATGGTCGCCGTAGAGGGTACGCGACTGGCCCGGCCACGAATCGAGAATCACCAGGTTGCCCTCGGCAGCGCCGTCGATCAGGTTGCCCAGGTTGTCCACCAGCGCCGGCACCACGCCGAAGAACGGTTTGGTCGCCGAACCGGGCTTGAGGCCGATCGCACCCGGCAGCGGGCTGATCAGGATGCCGCCGGTTTCGGTCTGCCACCAGGTGTCGACGATCGGGCAGTTCTGCTTGCCGACCGTGTTGTAGTACCAGTTCCAGGCCTCGGGGTTGATCGGTTCGCCCACCGAACCCAGCAAGCGCAGGCTCGAGCCATCGGCGCCCTCGACTGCCTTGGTGCCCTCGGCCATCATCGCGCGGATAGCGGTGGGAGCGGTGTAGAGGATATTGACTTTGTGCTTGTCGATGATTTTCGAGACGCGGGTAATGTCCGGGTAGTTGGGCACACCTTCGAACAGCAAGGTGGTGGCACCGTTGGCCAGCGGACCATAGACGATGTAGCTGTGGCCGGTGATCCAGCCGACGTCCGCCGTGCACCAGTAGACATCGCCCGGCTTGTAGTCGAACACTCGCTCATGGGTCAGCGCGGCGTACACCAGGTAACCGCCGGTGGTGTGCAGCACGCCCTTGGGCTTGCCGGTCGAGCCTGAGGTATAGAGGATGAACAGCGCTTCCTCGGCGCCCATTTCCTTCGGCGCGCAGGTGCTCGATGCCACCTCCAGCAGCGAGTGGTACCAGATGTCGCGATGACGGTTCCACTCGATCTCGCCACCGGTGCGCTTGCACACGATGACCTTCTGCACGCTGCTGGTTTCGGGGTTGGTCAGGGCGCGGTCGACGTTGGCCTTGAGCGCCGTTTTCCTGCCGCCCCGCAGGCCTTCGTCGGCGGTGATCACCACCTTCGACTGGCAGTCGATGATGCGCCCCGCCAGCGCCTCGGGCGAGAAGCCACCGAACACCACCGAATGCACCGCGCCGATGCGGGTACAGGCGAGCATCGCCACCACCGCCTCGGGAATCATCGGCATGTACAGGGTCACCACGTCGCCGCGGTGCACATCCTGGCCGCGCAGGGCGTTGGCGAACTTGCACACCTCGGCGTGCAGCTCCCGGTAGGTGATGTGACGGCTTTCGGAAGGGTCGTCGCCTTCCCAGATGATCGCGACCTGATCGCCGCGTTCAGCCAGGTGGCGGTCCAGGCAGTTGTAGGAGACGTTGAGGGTGCCGTCGGCGAACCATTTGATGTCGACATGGTGATCGTCGAACGAGGTCTGCTTGACCTTGGTGAAGGGCTTTATCCAATCGAGGCGCTGCGCCTGTTCGCGCCAGAAACCGTCCGGGTTGACCACGGACTGCTGGTACATGGCCTTGTAGGTCGCCTCATCGGTCAGCGTGGACGCCGCCACCTCTGGACGAACGGGATACAGGGAAGCCGCACTCATCTTTCATACCTCGGTTGAGTAGTTGTTGTTTTATACACCTGTTTTAAGGGTATCTGGCCCGTGCAGCCATTCGACGATGGTAGTACCGCTGCTTGCACCGATGCACGCCCAGACCCGCGGGATTAGTGCAGATTCGAATAAAACTGTTTATCCGAACCGGCTCTGTTTACCTCCACCGTGCACGCCTAGAATCGATTTCGCCAGCAACGGCACCGCGATCGACGAAGACTGCATCCCCCCACGAAGGCCTGTCGATCGCAACTTTCCCACTCTCAAGTTTCACACGTGACCTCACAAGGGCTGCGTGCACCCTGACGACTGCAAAACAGGAAAATCGACATGAAAGCTTTTTTGATTCTGGCGCTGATTGGCGCGAGCGGCATGGCCCTGGCCGATGAAACCACCACGGCTGCCACCGAAAAAACCACGGTGGAACCTTATGAGTATTCGCAGCACCCCGATATTGCTCACGTCATCTCGACTTCAGCGATTCCCAACGTCTGCGCCGTGATCCCGGCACGCCTGACTTACGAAGATTCGCAGGGCAAGCGCCACATCATGGAATATCAGGTCATGGGCAACGGCTGTTCGAACAGCTGAACACCTCCCAGCGTCGGGGCTGCGGCCCCGCTGCTGGCCTGCACCAGAGCAACCCCGCCAGCAGCATCTGCATGAAGCGCCACCCATCGCCGTCTCTCTTTTTGTGCCTCGTGCCTCTATCATGAGCGTCACGTAAGCCTGTCTTCATTTCTCGTGTGCGCCGGACACCCAGCCAGCCTGCCCGCACCTGCGCCCATCACCTGCTTCCGCGACGGATCTACCTATGCCTCACTCCCAGCGCCCCATTACGGTCACGCTGCAAGTCGTCTCCATCGTCCTGTTCACCTTCATCGGCTACCTGAGCATCGGCATCCCGCTGGCGGTATTGCCAGGCTTCGTCCACAGCGACCTGGGCTACGGCGCGGTCATTGCCGGGCTGGTGATCAGCGTGCAATACCTGGCCACCCTGCTCAGCCGCCCCCAGGCGAGCAAGATCATCGACAACCTGGGCAGCAAGAAAGCAGTCATCTACGGCCTGGTCGGCTGCGGCATCAGCGGGCTGTTCATGCTGCTGGCCGGCTGGTTGCAAAGCTGGCCGGCGCTGAGCCTGACCAGCCTGCTGGCGGGTCGGATACTGCTGGGGTCGGCGGAGAGCCTGGTGGGCTCGGGGTCCATTGGCTGGGGGATTGGCCGCGTCGGCGCAGCCAACACCGCCAAGGTCATCTCCTGGAACGGCATTGCCAGCTACGGCGCCCTGGCCATCGGTGCGCCGCTGGGCGTGCTGATGGTCAAGCATCTGGGCCTGTGGAGCATGGGTGCGAGCATCATCGTGCTGGCTGGCGTGGGCATCGCCCTGGCCTGGAACAAGCTTCCCGCACCGGTGGTGGCGGGCGAGCGACTACCGTTCCTGCACGTGCTGGGCCGCGTGCTGCCCCATGGCACCGGGCTGGCCCTGGGCGGTATCGGCTTCGGCACCATCGCCACCTTCATCACCCTTTACTACGCCAGCAATGCCTGGGACAACGCGGCACTGTGCCTGAGCCTGTTCGGTGCCAGCTTTATCCTCGCCCGGCTGCTGTTCGGCAACCTGATCAACCGCATCGGCGGTTTTCGGGTGGCGATCGTATGCCTCAGCGTGGAAACCCTGGGCTTGTTGCTGCTGTGGCTTGCGCCCAGCCAGGAGCTGGCGATGGCTGGCGCGGCGTTGACCGGATTCGGATTTTCCCTGGTATTTCCAGCGCTCGGCGTCGAAGCGGTCAATCTGGTGCCGGCGTCCAGCCGCGGTGCGGCCGTGGGGGCCTACTCGCTGTTCATCGACATGTCGCTGGGCATCACCGGGCCGGTGGCAGGCGCCATCGCCGCAGGCTACGGCTTCAGCGCGATCTTCCTGTTTGCCGCCGTGGCTGCGTGCGCCGGCCTGGGCCTGACCTTCTATCTATACCGGCGAGCGGCAAGCCTGCCACCAGCGCAAGACAAGCTGGTCTAGAACGGCATGATCTAGAAATCGATCCTGCCACGCCCGGCCTTGATCGCCCCGCGCTTGGTCTTGCCTTCCAGGCGGCGAGTCTTGGAGCCCAGCGTGGGCTTGGTCGGCCGGCGCTTCTTCTCCACCTTGGTGGCCAGCAGAATCAGCTCGCGCAGGCGCTGCAGGGCGTCGGCGCGGTTTTGCTCCTGGGTGCGAAACTGCTGCGCCTTGATGACGATCACGCCATCGCCGGTGATCCGGCTGTCGCGCAGCGCCAACAGGCGCTCCTTGTAGAACGGCGGCAGCGACGAAGCGCCGATGTCGAAGCGCAGGTGCACCGCACTGGAAACCTTGTTGACGTTCTGCCCACCCGCGCCTTGCGCGCGGATGGCGCTGAGTTCGATTTCAGCGTCGGGCAGATGGACGGCGTTGGAGATTTCCAGCATGCAGCGCTCCGGTCAGGACGAGGGGTTCGACTTGAGGCGATAACACAGGTACATCCCGCCGATCCACAGAGGAATGGCATACACCGACACGCGGATGCCGGGAATCATCAGCATGATGATCAGGATGAACGCCACGAACGCCAGGCACAGGTAGTTGCCGTACGGATACCACAACGCCTTGAACAGCGGCACCTGGCCCTGGCGCTGCAAGTGCTGGCGAAACTTGAGGTGCGAGTAGCTGATCATCGCCCAGTTGATCACCAGGGTCGCCACCACCAACGACATCAACAGCTCGAGCGCCTGCTGCGGCACGAAGTAGTTCAATGCCACGGCCACCAGCGTGATCGCCGCCGACACCAGCAGCGCCCGAACCGGCACGCCACGGCCATCCACCTTGGCCAGTGCACGCGGCGCGTCGCCCTGCTCGGCCATGCCCAGCAGCATGCGGCTGTTGCAATAGGTGCCGCTGTTGTAAACCGACAAGGCTGCGGTCAGTACCACGAAGTTGAGCACGTGGGCAGCCGTGTCGCTGCCCAGCATCGAGAACACCTGCACGAACGGGCTGCCGCTGTAGGCATCGCCCGAGGCATTCAGGCTGGCCAGCAGACCGTCCCACGGCGTCAGCGACAACAGCACCACCAGCGCGCCGATGTAGAAGATCAGAATGCGGTAGATCACCTGATTGATGGCCTTGGGAATCACCGTCTTCGGGCTGTCGGCCTCGGCCGCCGTAAAGCCGAGCATCTCCAGGCCACCAAAGGAGAACATGATGATCGCCAGGGCCATGACCAACCCGCCTACACCGTTGGGAAAGAAACCACCGTGGGCCCAGAGGTTGCTGACACTGGCCTGAGGGCCGCCGTCACCGCTGACCAGCAGATAGCTGCCCAGGGCAATCATGCCGACGATCGCCGCGACCTTGATGATGGCGAACCAGAATTCGGTCTCGCCGAACACCTTGACGTTGGTCAGGTTGATGGCATTGATCATCAGGAAGAACACCGCAGCGGAGACCCAGGTGGGTATTTCCGGCCACCAGTAGTGCACGTACTTGCCGACGGCGGTCAGTTCGGACATGCCTACCAGGATGTACAGCACCCAGCAGTTCCAGCCGGACAGAAAACCGGGAAACCGGCCCCAGTAGCTGTGGGCGAAGTGACTGAAAGAACCGGCAACCGGTTCCTCGACGATCATCTCGCCCAGCTGACGCATGATCAGGAAGGCAATGAAGCCGCAGATGGCATAGCCCAGGATCATCGACGGGCCGGCGGACTTGAGCACGCCTGCCGAACCCAGGAACAGCCCGGTACCGATGGCACCGCCCAGAGCGATCAGTTGGATGTGGCGATTCTTCAGCCCACGCTTGAGCTGGTTTGGTTCAGTCATCAGGGAGAAGTCACTTCTTCGACGTTCGAGGTATCAAGAGTGCAATGGTCCGCCGCAGGCAAACCTTGTGGGAGCGGGTCTCTGCCCGCGAAGAGGCCCCCACCGACACCCCACAAAAAAACGCCAACCCTGGAAGGTTGGCGCACGTGGACATCAGTTGTCCTTACTCAGGCTTGGGCTTGCGACGGCCGAAGCCGGGACGCTGACCGGTGCCAGCGGCCGGGCCACGACGATTGCCCGACGGCGCGTCGTCCACCAGCTTGATGCCCGGGCGCTTTGCAGCGGGCTTGGCGCCCGGCTTGCCGGCAGGCCTGGCTGGACGCTTGTTCATGTCCGCCGGACGCTCGGCCACGGCACTGCCACGACCGCTGTCCTTGCGCGCAGCCGGCGCCGAATCACCGCGTGGCTGACGGGCTGGACGCTGCTCGCCGGACGGCGCCGAATCGCCGCGCGGCTGGCGAGCCGGGCGTTGGTCGGTGGACGGCGCGCCGTCCTGGGCAGGACGCAAGGTGCGCACGCGCTCGCCGCGGCCCATCGGGCGCGAGGATTTGCGCTGCATGCGCTCCAGTTTGTCCTTGGTCTTGGTGGTCATCGACGGCATGGCCACGGCGGTCAGGCCGACTTCGGCGCTCAGGGTATCGACTTCACCCTGGGTCAGCTCGCGCCAACGACCCATCGGCAGGTCGGAATTGAGGAATACCGGACCGAAGCGCACGCGCTTCAGACGGCTGACCACCAACCCCTGGGATTCCCACAGGCGACGCACTTCGCGGTTGCGGCCTTCCATCACCACGCAGTGGTACCAGTGGTTGAAGCCTTCGCCACCCGGTGCCTGCTGGATATCGGTGAAGCGAGCGGGCCCGTCTTCCAGGATGACGCCGTTCTTGAGGCGCAGCAGCATGTCGTCGTCGACTTCGCCGCGTACGCGCACCGCGTACTCACGGTCCATTTCGAACGAGGGATGCATCAGGCGGTTGGCCAACTCGCCGTCGGTGGTGAACATCAGCAGCCCGGTGGTGTTGATGTCCAGGCGGCCGACGTTGATCCAGCGGCCTTCGCGCGGGCGCGGCAGGCGGTCGAATACGGTCGGGCGGCCTTCGGGGTCGTCGCGGGTGCAGATTTCGCCGTCGGGCTTGTTGTAGATGATCACGCGGCGCACGGTTTCCGAGGCTTCTTCGCGCTTGATCACCTTGCCATCGACGGTGATGGCGTCGTGCAGGTCGACACGCTGGCCGAGGGTCGCGACCTTGGCGTTGACCTTGATTCGGCCTTCGCTGATCCACGCCTCGACGTCTCGGCGCGAACCCACGCCGATACGGGCCAATACTTTCTGCAGTTTTTCGCCGGCAGGGCCGATTTCCTGGCTGCCGTCTTGCTGATCGAGATCTTTCATCGTAAGCACCTCCCGGTGGGTCGAATTGAATGCTGCTCGGCGCAGGCGCGCCGGAGGGCCGCGAATGATACGCGCAACACGGCGCCTGCGCATCAAAGGCTAGCCGATTTTTTCAGGCTTTCTTCTTTTTCCGCTTGGCGGTGCCTTTCATGTCTTTCAGGCGCTGCACCGCCTGCGCGTTCACGTCGCGCCGCTCGTCTTTGTCCATCTTCTTCCAGGCCTTGCACTCAGGCTTGGTGCGGCCACAGGCAATACACGTCTCGTCAGTGAACTTGCAGACGCTGATACAGGGGTTCTTGCTGCTCATGGGGTACGACACCGAATTCGTGATTGATCCATTGATAGACATTGCCAAACCCGTAAAGCACCAAAGAATGTCGGGTATCGGTAAACACCCGCCGGATCGACCAATTGCTGACCGCGAGACCCTACCCATTCCGAGCATCTTCTTACTTGCGTCAACGTGCAATTCTTTGGCGATTGGCTACGCTTTGATTTAAGTCTGATGTCGAGCAAAACTCCTCGGTCGTAGCCCGAATGCGACTGGCCCAAATGGGTTCCAGCCGCTCAAGAATGTCTATTCGCTGCCATTGCCACTAGGCAGCGAATACCCTCTCTTGCTCAGGAGCCCTCGAGAATGCAGACGTCGATCTTCCTCACAGCACGGCTGCTCCGTAAAGCACATTCTCGTGCGAGGCCAAATATCCTACGCGCGCTTCCCTGTGTGTTCTTGCTGGGCTTGCTCGACACAAGCTTTGCCTACGACGCCGCACGCCATCCTGTCTATGCGAATCAGGCCGTGATCGCTTTTCGAGGATGCGGGTACACCTTGCCAGCAAGCGCAGCAGCAGCGCTGGCGGCTGGAACACAGGATGAGGACACTGCCCCTCTCAATCTCTATGACCGCAGCACTAACTGGCACTTTTACAACCGCGAGGGCCGCCTGCGACCATGGGCCTTCGGGAATCGTAGCCTTGATCGTATTTTCGCAAAGCGTTCTCAAGCCTTGGAAATCGCGCTGCGGGGCGAATCGAATATCAACGATGTTTATCATAGAGCGGGTCAGGTACTTCACTACATACAGGACATGAGCGTGCCTGCCCATGTAGCACCTGCTTTCCACATGAAACTTCCTCTTTGGGACCGTTCCGATCCCTTCGACAACTTCACCGCACCCGTTGACTCAGCTCCGTTTGCCCTGACAAGCAAACAGTGTAGTGAACTGAGCGACCAAATCACCACAGACCCAGTGACCGCCACTAGGCTACTGGCTAATGCTGCCAAGCGAACGCTAAGCGCCATCTCCCCATCCGTATTGGAAGGCCAAACCAGCGACACCGACTGGCGAGCCTACTGGATTTATCCATCTGATAACCACGCCGACGCCGCCAATGGCTGGGGCGCTTACGGACTTTGCGTATTTGCCAGACGCCCTCAACGCTCAGGATGTAAAACCCCGAGGCAAGAAGAGGCGCTGTTCGCACTTCAATATCAGCGCACTGTGACTGATTCGATTCGCATACTCATCTATCTGGACAAGCGCAGAGCAAAGCATCCCACTACTGCTTTCCCGCCACAACAATCACTCGCCGGCCAACATTAAGGAGCGATAACCATGGGCCGTTACCAAAAATCTCCACGATTGGGCAACTGGCGCTACGGCTCACGCACTTGCCTCTGCGCTTTGGCCATCGCGATGATAGCCGTGCTGATCATCAGCCTGCAGAGCTGCTCATGGATCGTAGCTGGCGCCGCCAATACGGTCTATCCAAGCCTCGCTTCGCCGGAAGAGACCGAAGCCCCCCCGACGTTCACTACGTATTACCCGTCAGCCGCCACCGAGGCGATTTTCGGTGGCCGTGGTGTCGGACTGGATTGCTCGATACCTAAGCCACTTAAAGCCTTGGCGTTTAGAACCAGCGCTGAAGGTGCACCAATCTCATTACAGTTCAGACAATCCTGCGTTATGCATGACCTATGCTATCGCCATGGCTACGCGACCTATGGATACACTCAGGCGCAGTGCGATGTCATGCTTCAAGAGTCCGCTTATCGCCTGTGCCGTCAGATAAACAAGTCCACTAGAGAGGAAACAAGGTCGAGCGTCGCAGCGGCGTATACCGAGTGTGAAACCGAGGCTCGCAAAGTCCTTCTTGGAGTAACACTCGGGGGAGGCGGCTCGTTCAAGTCCAAGGGACGATCGACATACTTCGAATACGACCCTATGCCAACACACGCTGACGACTACGTCGTGGGGCGTGCAGTAGACGACGCTACTGCACAAGCAACAGTCGGCGACTTGGGTATCAGAACGTTTCACATCCTGCGGCAGACAATGTCGATGAGAGCGCTGACCAATAACCCAGCCGCATCAACCCACGACGAGCAAAAGGGGGCGCCTAGGCTTTTTCCCGATCGAAGAATCGCTACACCTCCGCAGCTCACAGGCTACCCCGACTCTGGATCCAGAGTCGCCATGGCCAGTCTCGTCTCCATAGCGAGAAAGGATCTGAAAACCACCGAGCTTAAACTTTATGAGGTGCAGGCTCTCGCCTCGTCACAAAGCGGGGCAGGCGCGTACGACTTGCAATTCAAAGCATGCCCTGACAGATACGACTCCCCATGCGGTACGGACGTAGATGCATCTATTCATAAGTTCGTGATGGTCGACCGCAAACCTGTGCTGTTATCGGTCACCCATCGGGGAAGTATTCCTGAGATAGATTCAAATCCATGCCCAAGCGACGGTAAGGCTTTGGGAAGCGCTGTCAAAGTGGTGCAGAAATCCATCATGTTTGACGTGAGGCAACCTGCCGAATCGCCCCAGATAATCTGCAAAAACGGAAGAAAAAGTCCTGCCTGGCCTATGGATGACTACCCGCTTAATGCAAAGACGCTGATGCGACAAAAATACCGGTTCATGCAGCATGACGTGCTGATCGAAAAGAATGCTGTCAATCAGGCAACACATGCGTGGGTTCTGGGTCGAGGTGCAAAACTTTCGAATAAGACAGCAGGTCATGAACCCCTGTTCGAAGAAGACAGCGCCGGAAGCACCTATCAGACCCATGTAGTAGTGGCCCGGCAAGCACTGGGTAATCGCAAATTCACCGAGATCGATCGATTCGAACTCGAAGCATCCGAGACCGACGAGCCCTTCCAGTTGGTCCGTCTCGGCGGATCACACGGGGTAGCGCTCATGTCGCTCGGCTGGAAGGCTGCCGACCGTGCTCGGGTAAGCGATGATCAAACTCCGCGGGCTCCGCCCATACTCAAACTATGGAGAGTTCCTGGCAAAGATCGTAATGCCAGCCAGCAACCGATGACAGTATCACTTCCCGAAGCCCTCAAAGACCGCTACACCGACATCCCACCTGTCATGGCACGGCTGAGCACTCGGGAAGAACCTGTTTTGATTTTCGCTAAACTCAGTCCGCCGCCTACGCTCAACCAGGAAGAGGAAGCTGCGGCCTTGGACTTCAAAGACACCACAGTAGCGAGCTCTATCGTCATGGACTTAGTTGTGATCAGTCTCATGCCTCAGGCGGACACCAGTATAAGACCATTGATCATGCAGCAGCTGAGCTGTGAAATCGATCTGCGGAAACAGCTAAATAACGAGAAGGCCTCCAATATCAGAAAAGGGGCCTATCGTGCGGAAGATCTGACGGCGCCAAATAAAACTGGCGTTGAGCAAGAAAACTCGCACGCTACCGCCCGAGGCATGACTGATCTAGCCAACCGCTGGCGGATGAGCCAACTTATAGCTTCAGAGCTGCGAAGCGCCGACAACATGCGAGCCTTGGCGCTTACGATGGTCTTCAATGGATTTCCCGGCATGTCTGTCCAGGTACGGTTCAAAACCCGTGATGGCAATATTGAAGCTGGGGAGCCAGTCACCGTGGACGATTACTTCAGCTGCGCGTCACCTGCTATCGTAGCCAAAAGCTGAAAGGAACAATTCAGAAGTTACGAGACACAAAAAAAGCGACCCGAAGGTCGCTTCCTTTGTTTGCCTCAAGGAGTTCAAGGGCCTCGAAGCTTTGTATGGCGCAGCGGACGGGACTCGAACCCGCGACCCCCGGCGTGACAGGCCGGTATTCTAACCGACTGAACTACCGCTGCGTATCGCTCGGACTTGCGTCCGTTTGAAACCTTTTGACCCAGAACTTCGAGGTTCTCGATCGCTGAACCGGCGAACCGAGTCAGTGTATAAAATGGCGCAGCGGACGGGACTCGAACCCGCGACCCCCGGCGTGACAGGCCGGTATTCTAACCGACTGAACTACCGCTGCGCAGTGTGTGCTCTCTTGTTTCAGCACGTGTTGCTCTTCGTTGCGTTCTCAGCTGCATTCTAACGAAATGGTGGGTGATGACGGGATCGAACCGCCGACCCTCTGCTTGTAAGGCAGATGCTCTCCCGGCTGAGCTAATCACCCTTTGCTTCGCTGAGGCCGCGAAATTTACGCAGGTACCGAACCTAAGTCAATACCCTGTATGAAGTTTTTTTGAAAAAGGTACAGATTGAGCGATTACGAAGGTGTAGAAAGCATTCGCGGCCGCTGACCGCTCCTGCGGTGATCCGCGCAATGCCAAGGATCACCGCAGGAGCGGTCAGCGGCCGCGAAGAAGTGCTTACAACGCAGCCAGCCCGCGCGCCAGATCGGCCTGCAGGTCGCCAACGTCTTCCAGGCCTACCGCCACCCGGATCAAGCTGTCGCGAATCCCTGCCGCTTCGCGTTCGGCGGGCGACAGGCGCCCGTGCGACGTGGTGGCCGGGTGGGTGATGGTGGTCTTGCTGTCACCCAGGTTGGCGGTGATCGAGATCAGGCGGGTTGCATCGATGAAGCGCCAGGCGCCCTCCTTGCCTCCCTTGACTTCGAAACTGACCACGGCGCCGAAGCCCTTGGTCTGACGCTTGGCCAGATCATGCTGGGGGTGGCTCGGCAGGCCCGAGTAATGCACCTTCTCGATGCCATCCTGCGCCTCCAGCCATTGCGCCAGCACCTGGGCGCTGGCGCAATGGGCACGCATGCGCAGGTTCAGGGTTTCCAGACCCTTGAGAAAGATCCAGGCGTTGAACGGGCTCAAGGTAGAGCCAGCGGTGCGCAGGTAACCCAGCACCTCGTTCATTTCCTTGCTGCGACCGCACACGGCGCCGCCCATGCAACGACCCTGGCCGTCGATGAACTTGGTCGCCGAGTGCACGACGATGTCGGCACCCAACGCCAGCGGCTGCTGCAGCGCCGGTGTGCTGAAGCAGTTGTCGACCACCAGCATGGCGCCCTTGGCCTGAGCCACGGCGCTCAAGGCCGTGATGTCGACCAACTCGGCCAGCGGGTTGGACGGCGACTCGACGAACAGCAGCCTGGTATTGGCCTTGATGGCCCGTTCCCAGCCGCTGACGTCGGCCAACGGTACGTAGTCCACTTCGATGCCGAAGCGCTTGAAGTACTTCTCGAACAAGCTGATGGTCGAGCCGAACACGCTCTGCGACACCAGCACGTGGTCGCCAGCGCTGCACAGGCTCATGACCACGGCAGTGATCGCCGCCATGCCCGTGGCGAAGCCGACCGCCTGTTCGGCGCCTTCCAGGGCGGCCAGGCGCTCTTCGAAGGAGCGCACGGTGGGGTTGGTGTAGCGTGAGTAGACATTGCCCGGCACTTCGCCGGCAAAACGCGCCGCGGCATCGGCCGCAGTACGGAAAACATAGCTGGAAGTGAAGAACAGCGGATCACTGTGTTCGCCTTCCGGCGTGCGGTGCTGGCCGGCGCGAACCGCCAGGGTGTCGAACGACACCCCTTCGAGATCGCTATCCAGTCGCCCGGCATCCCATTCCTGTGTCATGCCGTTGCTCCCATTCAGTTGTTGTAGAGGTCTATGATCGCGCTGACCGCATGCGACTTGCTCTTGTTGGAGTCGTTGCGCGCCTGCTCGATCTTGTTCAGATAGAACGCGTCGATATCGCCGGTGACGTACTTGCCGTCGAACACCGCGCAGTCGAAGTTCTCGATCTTGACCTTGCCACCACCGACCGCATCGATCAGGTCGGGCAGGTCCTGGTAGATCAGCCAGTCGGCACCGATCAGATCGGCCACTTCCTGGGTGCTGCGGTTGTGCGCGATCAACTCATGCGCACTCGGCATGTCGATGCCGTAGACGTTCGGGTAGCGCACGGCTGGAGCAGCCGAGCAGAAATAGACGTTCTTGGCGCCGGCTTCGCGGGCCATCTGGATGATCTGCTTGCAGGTGGTGCCGCGCACGATCGAATCGTCCACCAGCATCACGTTCTTGCCGCGGAACTCCAGCTCGATGGCATTGAGCTTCTGACGTACCGATTTCTTGCGCGCGGCTTGGCCGGGCATGATGAAGGTACGACCGATGTAGCGATTCTTGACGAAGCCTTCGCGAAACTTCACGCCCAGGTGGTTGGCCAGCTCCAGGGCCGCGGTACGGCTGGTGTCCGGAATCGGGATGACCACGTCGATGTCGTGTTCCGGGCGTTCGCGCAAAATCTTGTCGGCCAGCTTTTCGCCCATGCGCAGGCGTGCCTTGTACACCGAGATACCGTCGATGATCGAATCAGGGCGGGCCAGGTACACGTGTTCGAAGATGCACGGTGCGTACTGCGGGTTGGGTGCGCACTGGCGCGTGTGCAGTTTGCCGTCTTCGGTGATGTACACCGCTTCGCCCGGCGCCAGGTCGCGGATCAGGGTGAAGCCGAGTACGTCCAGGGACACGCTTTCGGAGGCGATCATGTATTCCACGCCTTCGTCGGTGTGGCGCTGGCCGAACACGATCGGACGGATCGCGTGCGGGTCACGGAAACCGACGATGCCGTAGCCGGTGATCATTGCCACCACTGCGTAGCCACCGGTGCAGCGCTTGTGCACGTCGGTTACGGCGGCGAACACGTCTTCCTCGGTAGGCTGCAGCTTGCCGCGCACGGCCAGTTCGTGGGCGAACACGTTGAGCAGCACCTCGGAGTCCGAGCTGGTGTTGACGTGACGCAGGTCCGATTCGTAGATTTCCTTGGCCAGCTGCTCGACGTTGGTCAGGTTGCCGTTGTGCGCCAGGGTGATGCCATAGGGCGAATTGACGTAGAACGGCTGGGCCTCGGCCGAGGTCGAGCTGCCCGCCGTGGGATAGCGCACATGACCAATGCCCATGTGCCCGACCAGCCGCTGCATATGGCGCTGCTGGAAAACGTCCCGTACCAGCCCGTTGTCCTTGCGCAGGAACAACTTGCCATCGCTACTGGTAACGATACCGGCAGCATCCTGGCCGCGGTGTTGGAGGACCGTTAGCGCGTCATACAGCGCTTGATTGACGTTCGACTTACCGACGATACCGACGATGCCACACATGCGACGCAACCCCTACTTAATGAATCTGAACTGAGCACCACTCACTGCGCCTTGTTGGCCGGCAAGAGGTGTTCCTTGAACGGAATGTCAGCCGGTGCGCTGATTCCGCTGGCGAGCCACTGGCTGGACATCCCCAGAATGAGGTTTTTCGACCAGTCAGCAACCAAAAGAAATTGGGGCAGGAGCCGTGATTCCTGCCACCACGAATCCTGTTGAACGGGCCCCAGGCTCATCAGCCCGGCGGCCACCACCACCAGCAGGCCACCGCGCGCGGCGCCGAAGACCATGCCCAGGAAGCGGTCGGTGCCCGACAGCCCGGTGACGCGAATGAGTTCGCCGATCAGGTAGTTGACCATGGCGCCGACCAGCAGGGTGGCCACGAACAGTACGGCACACCCGGCGATGACACGCGCGGATGGGGTCTGGATGTAGTTTTCGAAATAACCGGCGAGGGAACCACCGAACAGCCAGGCCACGCCACCTGCGACTATCCACGTGACCAGCGACAGGGCTTCCTTGACGAAGCCGCGTGTCAAGCTGATCAGTGCGGAGATGGCGATGATCGCGATGATCGCCCAGTCGACCCAGGTAAATGCCACGGTGCGGCCTGCATACGGATAAGGCGGCGCATTTTAGCAGAGCGCGGGCGCGGGAGTAAGCGGCGATTGTCGTCTGCACCGCAGCGCGCCACTTCGCGGCCGCTGACCGCTCCTACAGCTTCCCGTAGGAGCGGTCAGCGGCCGCGAAGGGAGCGCCACGGCTCCACGGCTGACGAAGACTCAGCCGCGCTCGGGCTCGAAACGTACCACGAACCCCTGCAGCTTCTGCTGGCGGTTGATCACGTCACGCAGGCGCTCGGCCTCAGCGCGCTCGAGCAATGGACCGACGAACACCCGGTTCTTGCCATCGGCCGTACGCACGTAGGCGTTGTATCCCTGCGCACGCAGGCTCTTCTGCAAGGTGTCGGCACCGGCGCGGTTGGACAGGCTGGCCAATTGCACCGACCAGCTGACCGGCAGCCCATTGGAGTCGATCTTGCTGCCGGTGTCCGTCTTGGCGACCGGTGGCACCTTGGCCGCAGCGATGGGCGCGGAAGGCTGCACCGATTCCACCGGCTTCTTGGCAGGTGTGGCAGGCGCGGCAGGCACCGACTGGATCGGCTGGCTAGGCGGGGCAGCCTGCGTCGCGGCCTGCGCTGGAACCGGCTCCGTCTCGATGATCTGCGGCTCGGGCACGGCAACCGGCTCGACCTGCACCTGAGGCGCTGCCGGTGCCTGCGGCGCTGCCGGGGCTTGTACCTGAACCTGGCGCACGGTTTGATCCTCGCGCGAAAACAGCATCGGCAGGAAAATCACCGCCAGCGCGATCAGCACCAGGGCGCCGATCATGCGCTGCTTGAACACCTTATTGGGCAATGCCATCCACGTTCTCCCGTTCTACGTTGCCATACATCCATTTCAGAGCCTGGGCGACACAGTGGAACGAGCCGAACACCAGAATCTCGTCACCCTCGCCTGCGGCTTCGCACTGCGCTTCGAGCGCATCGGCGAGGCTGCCATGAGACGTCGTGGCAGCGCCAAGGTTCAGGAGCGCGGCGTCGAGTTCGGCGGCCGGACGACTGCGCGGTGTTTTCAGCGGTGCGACTGCCCAGTGCGTGATGACGGCTGTCAGCGGCTCGATCACCCCGACCAGGTCCTTGTCGGCGAGCAGGCCGAACACGGCCAGACGCCGGCCCGCAAGAGGCTGGCGCGCCAGCCGCTCGGCCAGAAAGCGAGCGGCGTGCGGGTTGTGGCCCACGTCGAGAAGAATTTCGACCGACTTGCCGGCGTAACTCACACGATGACGGTCCAGGCGGCCGGCCACGCGGGTGTGCGCCAGCGCCCAACCCATACGTGCAGCGTCACGCGGCAGATCGAGTGCCACGTAGGCCTGCAGGGCCAACGCGGCGTTTTCCAGCGGCAGGCTGGGCAATGGCAACGACAGCAGCTCGACCGGGTAGCCTTCGACATCCACCCCGCGCCACGACCAGTGATCGCCTTGCGCGGTGAAGTCGTAGTCGCGGCCGCGCAGATAGAACGGGCAACCCAACGTGGCAACCTGCTCGAGCAACGGCTGCGGAGGGTCGATATCGCCACACAGTGCTGGCACGCCCGCACGCAGGATGCCGGCCTTCTCGAACGCCACCGACTCGCGGGTATCCCCCAGGTACTCGGCATGGTCCAGACCGATGCTGGTGACCACGGCCACATCGGCATCCACCAGGTTGACCGCATCGAGCCGACCGCCCAGGCCCACTTCCAGCACCACGGCATCGAGCTCGGCGCGCTGGAACAGCCAAAGCGCGGCCAGGGTGCCCATCTCGAAATAGGTCAGGGTAGTGGCGCCGCGCGCCGCTTCCACGGCGGTGAACGCCTGGCACAACTGGGCATCGGTAGCCTGCTGGCCGTCGATCAGCACTCGTTCGTTGTAGCGCAGCAGATGTGGCGAGGCGTAGACCCCCACTTTCAGATCGCGATCCTGCATCAGCGCCGCGATGAACGCGCAGGTCGACCCCTTGCCGTTGGTCCCGGTCACCGTGACCACACGCTCGGCTGGCTTGCCCAGGCCCAGGCGCTGCGCGACTTCGCGGCAACGGTCCAGGCCCATGTCGATGGCCGAAGGGTGCAGCTGCTCCAGATAGGCGAGCCACTGGCTCAGGCTGCGCTCGGTCATACGTTGGCGGGCGCCGGTGGAACCACAATGGGCTCGATCGGGGCGGCCACGTAGGTAGGCGTCGGCAGGCCCATGAATTGGGCCAGCAGGCTGCCCAGGCGCGGGCGCAGTTCCTGGCGCGAAATGATCATGTCGATCGCACCGTGCTCGATGAGGAATTCGCTGCGCTGGAAGCCTTCCGGAAGTTTTTCGCGCACGGTCTGCTCGATCACCCGCGGGCCGGCAAAACCGATCAGCGCCTTGGGCTCGGCGACGATCACGTCACCGAGCATGGCCAGGCTGGCGGAAACGCCGCCGTAGACCGGATCGGTCAGCACCGAGATGAACGGAATGCCTTCTTCGCGCAAACGCGCCAGGACTGCTGAGGTCTTGGCCATCTGCATCAGCGAAATCAGCGCTTCCTGCATGCGCGCACCACCGGAAGCGGCAAAGCAGATCATCGGGCAACGGTTTTCCAGGGCGTAGTTGGCGGCACGCACGAAGCGCTCGCCGACGATGGCACCCATGGAGCCACCCATGAACGAGAATTCGAAGGCGCTGGCCACCACGGGCATGCCCAGCAAGGTGCCGCTCATGGAGATCAGCGCATCCTTTTCGCCCGTCTGCTTCTGCGCTGCAGTCAGGCGATCCTTGTACTTCTTGCCATCACGAAACTTCAGGCGATCGACCGGTTCCAGATCGGCACCCAGCTCGGCGCGGCCATCTTCGTCGAGGAAGATGTTCAGACGCGCACGTGCACCGATGCGCATGTGGTGGTTGCACTTGGGACAGACGTCGAGGGTCTTCTCCAGCTCCGGACGGTACAGCACTGCTTCGCAGGACGGACACTTGTGCCACAGGCCTTCGGGCACCGAGCTTTTCTTCACTTCCGATCGCATGATCGAAGGGATCAGCTTGTCTACCAACCAGTTGCTCATGCTTTATTTCTCCAGTACCGGGGACTGCTGGCCTGGCCAGGTCCCGTGCATGCTCTTGAGCGTGTTCAGATATGAAACGAATGCGTGGGCGAGCGTGGCGCAGGCTGCACACCTGCGTGCCGCGCGTTTCGCGAAACGTATGGACGGTGCCGAGCTGCCTGCCGTCACATGCTGCTCCCACGCACCGCTTTGAGGAAAGCGTCGATTTTGCGATGGTCCTTGATGCCCTTGCTCGACTCCACCCCGCCACTGACATCCACCGCCCAGGGTTTGACCTGAGCGACGGCCTGGGCGACGTTGCCGGCGTGAAGCCCTCCTGCCAGCACGATCGGCTTGTCCAGGTCCGCGGGCACCAGCGACCAGTCGAAGGCTTCACCGGTGCCGCCCGGCACGCCGGCCACGTAGGTGTCGAGCAGAATGCCGCTGGCGTTGCGATAGGCCCGGCAGGCCGCCTGCAGATCATCGCCGGCGCGCACGCGCAATGCCTTGATGTAGGGACGGTGGTAGCCCTCGCATTCTTCCGGCGTTTCGTCGCCATGGAATTGCAGCAGGTCCAGCGGCACGGCGTCGAGGATTTCACCCAGTTCGCACCGACTGGCATTCACGAACAGGCCGGTGGTGGTCACGAATGGCGGCAGCGCGGCGATGATCGCACGTGCCTGTTGCACGTTCACCGCCCGGGGGCTTTTGGCATAGAACACCAACCCGATCGCATCGGCACCCGCGTGCGCAGCGGCCAGAGCATCCTCTATGCGGGTAATACCGCAGATTTTGCTGCGAACGGCTGACATGTCGGCGAGTACCTCGACTTGGCTGGGGAACGGCGGATGTTAGCAAATGCTGTCGGCGACGTCAGCCAGTGTGTCGAACCCGGTCAGGAAGTGCGGACCGATATAGCGCTCGGGCAGTGGGAACTCATCGCGGTACTCGACTTGCACCAGGTACAGCCCGAAGGGATGGGCCGTGACCCCGCCGGTTCGGCGTACCCGACTTTGCAACACTTCGGCGGCCCATTCCACAGGGCGCTCGCCCGTGCCGATGGTCATCAGCACACCGGCGATGTTGCGCACCATGTGGTGCAGGAAGGCATTGGCGCGCACGTCGATGACGATCATCTTGCCGTGCTGGGTGACCCGCAGGTGATGCAGTTGCTTGATCGGCGACTTGGCCTGGCACTGGCCGGCGCGGAAGGCACTGAAGTCATGGGTACCGACCAGCGCCTGGGCGGCGGCGGCCATGCGGGTGACATCCAGCGGACGGTGATTCCAGGTGATTTCCTCGCCCAGATGGGCGGGTCGGATCTGGTCGTTGTAGATGACGTAGCGGTAGCGGCGGGCGATGGCCTTGAAACGCGCATGAAAGTTGGGCGGCATGATCTTGGCCCAGGTGACACTGACATCATGGGGCAGATTGATGTTGGCACCCATGACCCAGGCTTTCATGCTGCGCTCGGCCTGGGTATCGAAATGCACCACCTGGCCGCAAGCGTGGACACCCGCGTCCGTGCGGCCGGCGCACATCAGCGAGACGGGCGAAGCGGCAACCTTGCCCAGGGCGTCTTCGAGGGTTTCCTGTACGGTGCGCACGCCAGAGGCCTGGCGCTGCCAGCCGCGGTAGCGCGAACCTTTGTATTCAACGCCCAAGGCAATGCGATAGAAGCCGTCGGCCGCCGATTCGGCGACCGCGTTGTCGATGTTTTGCACGAAGTTGCAGCCTGTTGGTTGAGCGATGGCGGCGATTATACCGGATCATGGAATTGCGGCGCTGCCTTCGCGGGCAGAGCCCGCTCCCACAAAAAGGGCCTCGATGTACAGATGTGGGAGCAGGTTTGGGGGTCGGACGGCGACCGCTGCACCGCGTTACCGACTGATGCGCCCAAGCATCTCGCGCGCCTCATCCTGCTGCCCGGTGCTGCCTTCCTTGAGCACTTCACCGAGAATGTCGCGGGCGCCGTCGTTGTCACCCATCTCGATGTAGGCACGGGCCAGGTCAAGCTTGGTGCCCGCCTCGTCTCCCCCGTCGAGGTAGTCGAAATCGTCTTCGCCTTCGATCGGCGGGAGGTCTTCAGGCTTGGGGGGCACGGCGAACGGCTCGGCCATGGGTGTGCGGGCAAAACCGTCGGAGAGTTTTTCCAGTTCGGCATTGATCTCGTTCAGGCGCGATTCGGGTGCCTGTGGCTCCTCGGCGTCATCGGCCAACGACAGATCGAAATCTTCCGGCAACGTCGTCTCGGGTTCGTCGGTCGAATTGCCCGCCGCAGCTTTCTGCTCGGCCAGCAAGGTGTCGAAGTCGATGTCCGCGCCTGCCGTCGGCGCGGGGTCCGGGGTGTCGTCCAGGTTGAGGTCGAAATCGGTATCGAAGGTGCCGTCCAGCGAGTCGGCGGACCCCGGCTCGTCGTGCAGCAACTGCTTGACGTACTCGGCGTCCATCTGCGCTGCCGCGGCGGCTGCACCGGCAGCGGCGGCGGCAACGCCCAGCATGGCAGGGAAGCGCGCTTTCAGACGCTCGACGTCGGCATGGTTCTGGCCGGTGGCGATCAACTGCCGCTCCTGGCCGACGAAGCCATCACGATCACCTTGCAGGCCATACACTTCCATCAATTTCAGGCGCAGATCGCTGCGCTTGGGCTCGCGCTCGGTCGCCGCTTCCAGCAGTTCGGCAGCATGATTGAGGCGGCCGCGGGCAATGCTCTGCTCCACTTCGGCGAACAGCCCTTCATCGGTGTCGATGCTGGGGCGCAGCGGCGGCGTAGGCAGCACGGTCGGCGCGGGCGCCTCGGCAAAGGTAGCCGGTGCGGCACTGGCCCTGGCGCCCGCTACCGAGGCGGCCACCATGGCCGGGGTCAGGTGCACGGTCGCCGCCGGGCGCTCCAGTCCTTCGAAGCTGTTGGGCGGCAAATCGAGATCCGGGCCGTGATCGGGCTCTTCGGCCAGCGCGCGGGCCATGCGCATGTGCTTCTCGGCCTCCTGCTGCGCCTTGCGGCGGCGGGCCAGCAGCAACAGCAGCAAGAGCAGCGCTGCAAGGGCACTGGCACCGACCACCATCAGCAAGGTCGAGTTGTCGCTGGGCTGCTCGGCAACCGCGTCGTCGGCGGGGTCGGTGGTCGCATCCAGCGGCTCGCCCTGAGGCAAGGCCGGCGTACTGGCGGCAGCGTCGGGATTGACCTGCTCGGTGGCACCGGGTACCGCCGGTGCCGGAACCAGCGCGGCGTTGACCGGGGCATCGGAATCGCCCTCGGCAGGCTCGCCGTCGGCCTGCGCAGGGGCCAGCGCCTGCGCCGGCGCCAACGCTTCGGCCGGCACCGGTACATCGGCGCCCGCTGCCTGCATCTTGGCCAGTTGGTCGTTCTTGAGCTGAATCAGTTTCTGCAACTTGTCGAGCTGGCTCTGCAGGTCGGCGTTGCGGCTGCGCAATTCTTCGTTGTCACGGCGCGTGGAGTCCAGGGCTTCCTGGGTCACCGCGAGTTTCTGGTCGAGGGCCCTGGCATCGCCCGCCGGGCCGTTGGCCTCGCTGGCGCCTGACACCAGGCTGAGGTTGTCTTGCGGCAGCGCGGCGGCCGGCGCCGGAGCACCGTTGCCACGGCGCGTGGCATCGACCTGCTGCGCCCGCGGACCGAGGCGACGGCCTTCGCGCCAGGCAGCATTCTGCCGCGCGACTTCGGCTACGGCTGGGCCCGGCGCGGTGGCCGCGGTCTGCTGGGCGTCCGGCATGCGCAGGACCTGCCCGGTCTTGAGACGGTTGATGTTGCCGTCGAGAAACGCGTCGGGGTTGAGCGCCTGGATGGCCAGCATGGCTTGCTGGACCGAGCTGCCCTGACGATTGCGCGCAGCGATCTCCCACAGGGTGTCACGCGAACCCGTGGTGTAGGACGCCTGGTTGGCACTGGCGGCGGGAGCGCTCAGCGCCGGCTGCGGTGCATTCTGCGCCGCTTGGGCCGCCTGCGGGGCAAACTGCGCGGGATCGAGCAGCATGCTGTAGTCGCGCAGCAGACGGCCGCTGGGGAAATTGACCTGGACCAGGAACTTCACCAAGGGCGCCGACAAGGGTTGCGTCGAGGTCACGCGGATGACGCTGCGGCCACTGGCGTTGATCACCGGCGTGAAGCGCAGGCCGTCGAGGAAAGCCTGGCGCTCGACGCCCGCCTTGCTGAATTCCTCGGCCGGGGCCAGCACTGGCTGCACCTCGGCGGCAGAGAGGCCGCGCACATCGAGCAGTTCTATCTCGGCGAGCAGGGGCTGGTTCACCGCGGACCTGAGGGTCAACTCACCCAGCTCCAGGGCGTTGGCGATACCGGAGGACAGCGCCGAAGCGGCAGCCATTGCTAACACCAGTTTGCGAACTTGAACCATGGCCTAATCCTTGTCTGAACATTCCTCGGCAAGCGAGAAGAAGCTTGCGCTGTCGCATGCGAACAGCTGGGCAAAACGGGCGAACTGTCTGCAAATTGTCGGCAAGTATCTTTTAGCCATGACCTTTAATCAACAACTCGGCCACTTGTACCGCATTCAAGGCGGCGCCCTTGCGCACGTTGTCCACCGTGGCCCACAGGCTCAGCGCCTGGGGATCGTCGATACCGGTGCGTACACGACCCACGTACACCACGTCCTGGCCTACCGCATCGCCCACTGCTGTAGGGTAGTCGTCTTCCACCGTTTCGATCCCGGGCGCCATGGCCAGGGCCTGGTTGATGGCCGCAAGGTCCAGCGTCGAGCCGGTCTGCAGCGCGATGCTGTAGCTGTCGCCGAAGAACACCGGTGCCTGCACGCAGGTCACCGAAATCTTCAGCGCTGGCATGCCAAGCAGCTCGCGCAGTTCGTCGACCAGCCGCCGCTCCAGCGGCACATGGCCCTGCGCGTCGGGCGTACCGACCTGCGCCAGCAGGTTGAAGGCGATCTGGCGGTCGAAGAACTGCGGTTCCAGCGGGCGCACATTGAGCAGCTCGGCCGTTTGCCGGGCCAGTTCGCTGACAGCCTCGCGGCCCAGGGCCGACACGGCCAGGCAGGCGGTCACGTGCACCTGCTGCAGATCCAGCACCGCGCGCAAGGGTGCCAGGATCACGGCCAGCGCAGTGGCGGCAGCGCTGGGGCTGGCGACTTGCACGGGCAGCGGCAGATCGCTCAGCACGGCGGCATTGGCTTCCGGGACCACATTGGGGGCCTGGGACGTCGCCAGGCCGGCCGACAGATCGATGACCGTGCAACCGGCCGCCGTAGCACGCGGCGCCAAGCTGCGCGTCACCGCAGGGCCGGCGGCGAAGAACACCAGCTTGACCAGACTGAAATCGAACTGATCGACTTCACGCACCCGCACGTTCTTGCCGCGAAAGGCCACCGACGCACCGGCCGATTCGCTGCTTGCCAACAGGTGCAGCGCACCCACCGGGAAATCGCGCTCTTCGAGAACCTGCACGAGGGTTTCGCCAACCGTCCCGGTGGCGCCGATCACGGCGATGTCGAAAGTCTTGGGCATGGGCAGGGTCCTTGGGAAATGAATAGGCCGCGCACTTTATCGGTTATCGGCCGCGCTGTCCTCGCAGCAGGCAGGCGCCGCAGTGCACCTGCCTCACCGCGGCGCGCCCTTCGCGGCCACGGACCGCTCCTACGGACAACCTCGTAACCTGCGCAGGAGCGGTCATCGGCCGCGAAACAGGCGCCGCGGTGCCCCTGACCCACCGCCGTGCGCCCTTCGCGGCCACGGACTGCTCCTACGGACAACCTCGTAACCTGCGTAGGAGCGGTCATCGGCCGCGAAACA
>NZ_JACYVJ010000010.1:0-141514 GCF_014842235.1 Pseudomonas sp. CFBP 13710
GGCTATTCCTGCGCCGATTCTGGCGGCTTCGCTGGGCAAGACGGCGGAGGTGTTTTATGCGGCCAATCAGAGTGGGGCGGTGAGGCCGGTGTCGGAGGTGTTGAGTTTGCAGGTGCTGACGTTGCCAGCCAATACGCTCAGCGACCTGCAGATTCTAGAAGCCATCGGTGGAAGCCTCGATGTGAGTGCCCTGACAGATGACGCTACGCTGCGCGTTGGTCATTGGCCACTGATCGTTGCGGGACAACAGGTATGGCTGACCCTCGAGGGCTACAGGTCGAATGGAACTGAATACAACATACGGATGCTGGCACCACCTGACGCTGTCGACAGTGCCTGGGTAAGCTCGGGAAGCAAGACGGTGAAAGTCCCTGTGGCTGAATTGAAGGCTTTGAGGCATCAGAGTAGGTTGACTGTGACCTTCAAGGTTGCCATGAACGGGGGAAGCAACGAAGCAACAGCGACGATCTTCGATTCTCGCGCATATGCGGTGGTCGCTGTGGCCGACAACGCGCCAACGATCAGCAGCGTGCGGGATTCGTGGAGCGAGATCAGCCCCGGCGGAACCACGTACGACAACAGCGTTACGGTGAGCGGTACGGCCACTGCCAGCCAGCAAGTAGAGCTGTTCGACGGCGCGACGTCCAAGGGCAACGCTTCCGTTGATACGGGGGGGAACTGGAGCGCTCCCCTGTCGGGCCTGGCACTGGGGACGCATTCGATCACGGCGAAAGGACTTTATGGCAATGGGTTGGTTTCGGCAGCAAGGGCCTTCAATAAGGCGGCTCAAACGGCACCGGTCATTTCCAGCGTGCGGGATTCAATTGAGGAAGTACCTAATGGCGGCACCACGCCCGACCTGACGGTTTCGATCAGCGGTACCGCCACGCCCAATACGCAAGTGGAAATCTTCGATAACGGAGTCATTTCAAAAGGCGTTGCACAGGTGAACGCCACAGGAAACTGGACTCATAGCGTGAGTGCCCTTGCAGCAGGCAACCATTCACTCACTGCCAAGGCGCTGTACGGCAGCGGCGAGTCTTCGGTTGCGTGGGGATTTGTCCGGGCAGATGTGCCTGACTGGGTGAAGGAAGACTTCGAGCTTGAGCAACCTCGAGAATTCCAACCTTATACAAATGTCAGATTCCGCTACTTTAGTTCGATCACTAACACTACAACTTCAATCACCGGGCCTGCTAGCGGACTGCCCTACCCTATGTTTTCAGGTAGGTACTTCGGCGCGAGGGGCCACTCCGAGAACTCCAGCTACTATCCAGTGGACTGGACATTTATTACTCCAATCAAAGGTATCCGCTTTAGCTTGCATCTTAACAGCGGCACGAACGAATGCCAAGTTCAATACAAAGACAGTTCAGGTACCATTATGGCAATGTCTTACGCCTATGCTGGTAGCCAGTACATAAATGCGCCACAAGTTCCGCGACGAATCGCATCAATCCGCTTTCATCACCGAGGTAGCGCAATAATGATGGACGAGATTACGATGACTTACCGATAGCCTTAGGGGGTTAAGAGATGACCTTGAGTAGTCAGGAAGGGCATCTTCATTTCCTGCACAGCTTCAAGCTCATGAACGAATGTCACCTCGCGGCGAGCAGTAAAAGCGTGAAAGTGTTCACAGGTAAAAAGCTCGGCCACCAGTCCCACTCACAGTATTAGCGGCGAAACCAGCGAGTGGAAGTCCAGAAGTGGCGGTTGCCCACTTCTACTTCCACCCTGCTGGCAAACCGGGAGTATGATTGACACCCACCACCAACACGCCCCCGCCACTCAAGTAGCTTGCAACCCCCCCTCGCGAGCCCTTCCAGCACCCGACCGCAGACCAGAACTGCACCGATGCTCACGCCTGCCTTTGCTCCAGTTTTCCCGCTCGGCTGCGAGTACCGCATTGATCATGGCCTTGGCGGTTACCACGCCTTCGGGGTGGCGCTTGTAAAGGTCCATGCCGAGTTGATGGCCAGGCGTTCGGCGGTGGCATGGCAGTGGCGCAGGGTGCGGCGCTGTTCCAGCGGTGTTTGTGCATCGATGCCATCGAGCAGCACAGCTTGGGAAAACCCAGCAGCCATGCCCAGATAGCCGTAATGGATACCCGCCCACAACCCTACGTGATACAGGTATCGGCCTTGCTTGTGCCAAGTGGAGTTCTGCAACTGCGCGACCTTGGCCTGGTAGTTCCACTCACGGTTGTCATCCATTTGTCCAACCCACAGGGCAACCGCTTCGTTCTTGCAAGCGTTGGCGACCACTTGTGGGTCGCGTGCCCACCAACGTGCGTGCCAGGGCAGCGCGTTGTAAGTGAACGAGGCCTGGGTGGCATCGTAGCGATTGAGCTGCCTGATCCTGGCGATGGTCGGGTGACGGACGTTGCGGTTGATCTCGCCGGCCATGTAGGTGGTGATCGACAGCAACTGGTCCGGATGGCCGCAGCTCTGCGCCGTCTCCACGAGGGGCATGGCAGCAAGCCGCGGTTTGACCGGGCGCAGGGACTCGTACTGGGTACTGAACGACGACGGGATCAGCAGGGCGTTGCAGGCACAGCTGCTGGTGCTGTCGAGGCTGCCGGCGACACGCCGACCGTTGCTCTTGAGCTGCTCGACGCCGCCGACGATGTGGAACTCGCCGGTGCTTTTTCCGCAGGACACGCGATCGCCCTCGCGCGAACGCGGAACGCCGAGCAGGGTGACGGCCCGCTCGCCACCAAGGACCGTGCCGCCACACGATGTCTTGTCGCCCAACCGGATGAAGTAGCCCAGTTTCATGTCCAACCCCCCTGCTCTGCCGCTGGCCCACGCAGGGCCGCCAAGCGACAGGAGTTTCCGGGAGTTGTGGAAGCACGTCTGTAGGACCCATCCGACGCAAATGCAGGAAAAGTCCTGAATTCCGTGCGCGACGTACGTTGCGGCTACATTTCTCGGGGCAAACGCTGATCCAGCAGCACACGCAGGGCACTGCCGTCCGGCCAGTTGCGCAGCAACCGTTCACGATCGCGCTGGTGGGCAGGGGCGAAGCTGCTGTCGCTGCCGTGTTGCTGCATGGCGTCGAGGTCGATCAGCGCCCAGCGGCCGTCGTGCCAGAACAGGTTGTGGCCCTTGAGGTCGCCGTGGCTGATGCGTTCGCGAATCAGGTCGGCGAACAGCTGGTCCAGGGCCTGGAGCTGATCCTCGGGAACGTCACCCGTGTCGACATGGGCGGCGAAGGCTTCGATCAGGTCCGGGCCGCCCAGGTGTTCGGTCATCAGGTAGGCTTCGCGACGCAGCCACAGCACGCGCTTTTCCAGCACACCGAGCGGCTTGGGGGTAGCGATGCCGAGGAACAGCAGGCGATTGCCCTCGACCCACGAATGCCAGGCGCGGCTCGGGCGCCAGAAGCGCTTGCCCCAGTGCAGCAGGTTCTTGATGTTGTAGCGTTTGATCAGCAGGTCGCGGCCTTGGCTGTGCACGCGGCCGACCGTGGCGGCGCCACCGGTCTTGTAGATATGACCCTGTTCGAGCAGGGCATCGGCATCGCGCAACACTGGCAGCAGGGCCGCCTCTTCTTCGCGGCGCACGGCGCGCAGGCTGGAGGCGCTGTCCTGCACGCTGAACAGGCTGCATTCGCGGCCCACTTTGCTCAGATAGTCCTTCAGGCGCCAGGCGCGGACCTTGTCGATCTGCTTCTGCAGCGCTTCCATGGGCAGGCCGTGTTCGCCGTTGGCCAGCAGGTAATACACCAGCAGCTCTTCGGTGAAGGGTTCAAGGTGCTTGGGCAGTTGGGCGAAGAACACGCCAAGGTTTTCCAGGACCTTCTGCCGTGACAGCGGCTTGCCGACCTGTTCGGCCTGAATGCCGGCGCCGTCGATGAGAAACACCTGGCCGTTGTGGCGCAGCAGGTTGTCCAGGTGGAGGTCTTGCTGCCACAGGCCCTTGCCGTGCATCTGGCCGATGACACCGAGGGCTTCGCTGAGCACCACGGTCTGTTCGTCGGCCAGAGGTGGCAGGGTTTCCACGCGGGCCCATTCGTCGGCCAGGCTGTGGGCGTTTTCCAGGTACTCGAACAGCAGCCAGCCGCCCTCGCCTTCCTGCAGGCCGTCGGCGAGCAGTTGCGGGGTGGTGAGGTGTTGTTCGGCCAGCAGGCGCACGCCTTCCAGTTCGCGCTGGAAATGCCGGGCGGCCTTGCTGCCGACCAGCAG
This sequence comes from Pseudomonas sp. CFBP 13710, assembly GCF_014842235.1. Taxonomy (NCBI): domain Bacteria; kingdom Pseudomonadati; phylum Pseudomonadota; class Gammaproteobacteria; order Pseudomonadales; family Pseudomonadaceae; genus Pseudomonas; species Pseudomonas sp. CFBP 13710. The sequence goes on from NZ_JACYVJ010000010.1 coordinate 4,190, forward strand.
TTTGGCGAGCACGGTGCGGCCGCGCCAGATACCGGCACCGACGTAACGCTGGCCGGGCAGCACGCGCAACAGGGTCAGCAGTTGCAGCTCGGCGGGGCCGGCGGCGTCAGCCAGGGTGATGCTCAGGGGCAACGCGGGAGTGCGGCCGGCTTGGGTCAGTTCAGACAGGCGCATCAGCGGCCTTCCTTGTGGTTGCGACGGCGGCTCAAACGTTGAAGCCAGGCGTCGACCTGGGGGCTGGCTTCGGACTGGGCCAGATACGCGGCGAGCAAAACGCGAATGTCGGCGGCCTGCCAGCGCGGTGCCCGGCGCAGCAACGGTTCGAGGTCCTTGGCGCGGTCGCGCTGGCCGAACAGCAGCGGGCGAGTCTTTTCCAGGTCGATCAATTGCGCCTGGTAGCCGCTGGCCGTGGCGCGCAGAAAAATATGCTTGGGGTAGAAGCAGCCGTGCACCTGCCCTGCCGAATGCAGGATGCGCCCCAGCTCGCCGCACGCCACCAGCACCGCGCGGCGCTCTTGCGGGGCCAGGGTCGGCCACTGCTGCAGCACCGCTTCAAGGTCGGACCAGCCGTCCAGGGCGCGGGTCATGAGCATGGCACGGGTTTCACCCTGAACCTGGCGCTGACCGTAGAACACCGCCTGCAACGCCGGGATGCCCTGCTTGCGATAGCGGCTGATGTTGCGAAACTCGCGGGCAAAGGTCGGCTCGCCAAAGGGCCGGGCCAGGGTACGGGTCAAATAGTTGCTTTGCCGCTTGAGATAGAAACCACGGCCTTCCAGGTCCAGCCGATACACGCTGCTCCAGCCGCCACGGCCGGTGTTGGGTTCGTCCACGGCGTCCAGTTGCAGGTTCCACAGTGCATCGAATGTGGCCAGCCCGTGGCGCTCCAGCAAGGCGCGCTCCTCGCTGGCGATGAAGTCGCTCATTCGCGGCCCTCGAAGAATTTGACGATTTTGCGCACACGCAGCTTGTCCGAGGCATTGAGCTTTTCGCGGCGGCGGTACTGCAGGTAGAAGCGCAGGCGCTGGGTGTTGGACAGTTCGCTCTTGCCCAGCTTGTCCAGGCAGGCGAGGTCCTTGATGATGCGATAGCGCAGCATGAAGCTGCGCCAGAAAGCACCATTGGGACAGTCGATGAAGTACAACACGTCCTTGTCGTCCACCAGCAGGTTGCGCCACTTCAGATCGTTGTGGGTGAAGTGGTTGTCGTGCAGCGTGCGCGTGTGCTGTGCCAGCTGCCGGCTGATGTGGTCGACCCAGGTCCGGTTGCGCAACCGCGGATCGTCGCTCAGCGCCAGTTGGTGCAGGTCTTGGGTGTTGGGCAGTTCGCGGGTGATCAGCGCCCCGCGGTCATAGCTGGCGCCATTGCGTTCCAAGCCCCAGGCCACCACTTCGGCAGTGGGAATGCCCCACTTGGCGAAGCGCTTGAGGTTCTGCCATTCGGCCCTCACCCTTGGCTTGCCCAGGTGTGCGCGCAGGCCCTTGCCGGCACCCACGTAGCGTTTGACGTAATAGTTGACCCCACCGCGCTGCACGCGAATCACCTCGGACAACGGGTCGCGGGTCAGGCGCTCGCCGGTGAGGGCGAACACGCTGTCCAGGCTGCCGAAGTCGGCCTGCAGGTGCTCGTAGCCCGCTTCCAGGTTCCAGCCCGCCATCAGAGAGCATCCCCGTAGCGCAATTTGCGGTCGTACAATTTGTTCGCCTTGCCGTCGAGCCAGCCGAGCAGTACGGCTTCTTCCTTGAGCACGCGGCGCAGGGGCTGCTGGAAATAGTCGCGCAGGAAGCGCAGCTTGTCGCGGCGCGTCAGGCCAATGTCCAGCGCCGAGAAATACAGCGCGGCGAGGTCCTTGTTGCGCCAGCGGCGGGTGATGCGCGGACGGACCTGGGCACGGTGCAGATCGATCACCGAGAGCTTGAAATCGTCGGCCTTGACCGGCTTGTTGGTGTGCAGCAGAAAGTGGCAGATGTAGCAGTCGCGGTGGTTGACCCCAGCGCGGTGCATCATGCCGACCATGCGCGCCACTTCGGCGATCAGTGCGCGCTTGAGCGCCGGTTGCGGCGGCTGCTTGGCCCAGTTCAGGCTCAGCACTTCCAGGTCGATGGTAGGCGCCAGCTCTTCGGTGATGATGAACGAATGCTGATCGGCCGGGTTGCTGCCGCGCTCGCCGTAGGCCACCGCCGTCATGCTCGGCACGCCGGCCTCGCGCAGGCGCTGGATGGCCTTCCACTCCTGGCCGGCGCCAAGCACCGGAAGCTTGGCGGTGAGCAGGTTCTTGGTGATTTCCGCCCAGCCGACGCCACGGTGGATCTTGACGAAATAGCCCTTGCCGTCGACTTCGGTGCGCAGCGTGCGGCGTGCTTCGAGTTCGCGAAACACTTCGCCTTGCAGCGCTTCGACGGCGACGAATGGATCGCGCCCGGCCCACAGCGTCTTGAACGGCTCGTCGAGCACCAGCTTCATGGTCGCGCCTCCAGAATAACGTCGGCAGCGTGTTCGGGCATGCTGTAGATGTCGGCGCTGTCGGCGAAGGCCAGGCCATTGGCCGACCAGGCCGCGCGGGCGCTGTCGTCCTCGAGCATGCGCTGCAGGTAGCGGTTGAGCTCTTCCTGCTCGAAGGGCTCGCTGAGCACCAGCCCGGCGTCGGCCTGGGCGATGTAATGGGCATAGCCGCACACCGCCGAAACCAGCACCGGCAAGCCAGCCACCACCGCTTCGAGCAGCACGGTGCCGGTGTTCTCGTTGTAGGCGGGGTGAATCAGTACATCGGCGCCGAGCAGGAAGCGCGGAATGTCACTGCGGCCCTTGAGGAACTGCACCCGGTCGCCCAGGCCGAGCGCTGCGCCCTGCATCTGGAACAGCTTGGGGTCGTCCTGGCCGATGACCATCAGCCGCACGCGCTTGCGCAGCGCCGCTGGCAAGGCCGCCATGGCCTTGAGGCTGCGGTCCACGCCCTTGGTCTTGAAGCCGGAGCCGATCTGCACCAACAGCAGCTCGTCGTCCTCGAGCATGAATTCGCCACGGAATTCGGCGCGGATCAGCGCCGCGTCCGGCGGCGCACGACGGTCGTGGGCGATGCCCGGCGGCAACAGGTGAAAGCGCGCCAGCGGGGTGTCGTAATGCTTGATGAACAGCGGTTGCTGGACCTCGGAAATCATCAGGATTTCGGTTTTCGCATCGCGGCCGAACACGGCCCGCTCGTAGTCGGCGAAATGCTTGTAGCGCCCCCAGTAGCGGTACAGCGAATGACGCAGGTTCTGTGCCTTGTCTTCGTAGCAGCCGTCGGCCGCGTAGTAGACGTCCAGGCCGGGCATCTTGTTGAAGCCGATCAGGCGATCGACCGGGCGTTTGGCCAGGTCAGCCTGCATCCAGCTCAGCAGCTTCTCGTTGCGCCGATGGTTGAAGAACGCCTTGACCGGCGCGACGTGGACCTCGAAACCTTCGGGCACCTCGCCTTCCCAGATCAGCGTGTAGACGCGGATGCCGTGGCCACGGCGCTGGCACTCCAGGGCAATGCGCATGAAATCGCGCTGCAGGCCACCAAAGGGAAAATACTTGTAGAGCACGAATGCCAGTTGCATCAGCGAAGATCCTCGGCCAGTAACACGGTGCTCAGTCGGCTTGCCACGCGCTCGGGGTCGAGCCGGGTGAAACACAGCGGCCACTCGCGTTTGAGATCGAACCGACGCTGGTCATCCGGCGTCGGCTGGTAGGTACAGGTTTTCTGCATGCACGGCGCGCAGGGTGGGAAATCGCTGGCCAGGTGGATCTGGCCACGACCGTAGGCGCCGGTCAGGCCAACGTTGGTCGGGCCGAACAGGGAGATGGTCGGCACATTGAGGGCGGCGGCCAGGTGGCCAAGGCCAGTGTCGACCGCAACGCAGGCGCGGGCTTCGGCCAGGATCTGCGCCATCCCGGCCAGGTTCAACCGAGGCAACACCACGCAGTTCTTGAGGCCTGCGGCAATGCGTTGCGCGCGTTCGCGTTCGCTGTCGCTGCCCCATGGCAATCGCACCTGGATGTGGGCATGCCCCAAGCGTTCGGCCAGCTCGCGCCAGTAGGCTTCCGGCCAATGCTTGGTGTCCCAGGTGGTGCCGTGCAAAAACACCACGAACGCCGGGCCGGGAATCAGGTCGCGCCACTGCAGGCGATTGAGGCCGTAGTCGCCGGTGCCTTTGGGCAGGTCATAGCCCAGTGCCAGGGCGAACAGCTGGCGCACGCGTTCGACCGCGTGCTGGCCGCGCGCGACGGCCAAACGCCGATGATAGAAACGACTGGCAAGGCCTTCGCGGGCCGAGCCCTTGTCGAGGCCGGCCACCGGGGCCTTGACCAGACGCGTCAGCCAGGCGCTCTTGAGCAGCCCCTGGGCGTCGATCACCAAGTCATAGCGGTTGGCGCGCAGACGCTGACGCAGTAGCTTGAATTCGCCGCTTTTGTAGGCCTGCCAAAGGTTCTTGCGCCAGCGGCGTATGGCCACCGGAATGACCGTATCCACGGCCGGATGCCATTTCGGGATCTCGGCGAAACCCTCCTCCACCACCCAGTCGAAACGGATGCCTGGCACGGCACGGGCCGCGTCGGTCAGCGCCGGGAGGGTATGGATGACGTCGCCCATGGACGAGGTCTTGATCAGCAGTACCCGCAATTCATTCCGCCTTGACTGTCAGTTCGACCGTGGCCGGCCCTTCTACCTGCTGCAACGCATCGGCAACCCGCTGGGGTTCCAGCAGGCGCAGGCAATTGTAGTGGCCGAAGCGGCAGGTGCGGTCGAAACACGGGCTGCAATCCAGGCCCAGGCGCACCACCTCGACCTTTTCTGCCAGGGGGGGCGTGAAACCTGGCGAGGTCGAGCCGTACACGGCCACCAGCGGCCGGTTGAGCGCGGCGGCCACGTGCATCAGGCCCGAATCGTTGGACACCACGGCGTCGGCGCACGACATCAGGTCGATGGCCTCGGCCAGCGCGGTTTCACCGGACAGGTTGTAGGCTTCCTCGCGCAGGCCGGGAATCAGCCGCTCGCGGATCGCCTCGCCCACCGGGAAGTCTTTCTTGGAGCCGAACAGCCAGACCTGCCAGCCTTCACGGATCTTGATTTCGGCCACTTCGGCATAGTGCTCGGACGGCCAGCGCTTGGCTTCGCCGAACTCGGCGCCGGGGCACAGGGCGAGCACCGGGCGATCCAGGGCCAGGCCGAACTTGGCCAGGGCAGCGTCGCGGCTGGCCGGGTCGATACGCAGTTCGGGGCGCGGATACGGCTGCGGCAACAGGGCGCCGGGCTCGAAGGCCAAGGCCATGAAGCGCTCGATCATCAACGGGTAGCGTTGCTTGTCCAGGGTGCGCACGTCGTTGAGCAGGCCGTAGCGAAATTCGCCGCGCCAGCCGGTGCGCTTGGGGATGCCGGCGAAGAACGGCACCAGCGCCGACTTCAACGAGTTGGGCAGCAGGATGGCCTGGTCGTAATGACCCTTGAGGCTTTTACCGATGCGCCGGCGCGTGGCCAGTTCGAGCGCGCCGTGGCCGAGCGGAAAGCTCAAGGCCGCACGCACTTCGGGCATGCGCTCCAGGATCGGGCGGCTCCATTCAGGCGCCAGCACGTCGATCAGGCAGTCGGGGTGCCGTTGCTTGAGGCTCTGGAACAGGGTCTGTGCCATTACCATGTCACCGACCCAGCTGGGCCCAATGATCAGAATTCTCATAGTTTTCCAGAACAGTCAGTCGGGTGGTGCGGTGGTGCCAGGGTTTTCGGTGCCAGCCTGTTCGCGGCCACTGGCCGCTCCTACGGGGATCGGGGTCACCCGTAGGAGCGGTCAGCGGCCGCGAACCAGACGCCGCGCAGTGCCTGAAAAACCGCGGAGCCCTGTTCGCGGCCACTGACCGCTCCTACGGGGCAAATAGGTGGGTACCGCCTTCAACTCAACCCCAACTCACCCCAGATCCGCATCACCTCGCGCCGTTCATCGATGAACTGGTTGCCCGGGATCACCCCGGCCTGCTTCTGCAGGGCCTGACGATGAGCGGCCGAGCGGTAGGCCTTGTAGGCTTCGCGCAGCAACCCCGCATCGGCGGCGGGCAACAATCCGGCCTCTTCCAGGCCTTCGAGAATGCGAATGTTGTCGGTGTATCGCAGCAGGTCCGGGTGCTTGCCCGACCACGCCAGAGCCGCGTATTGCACCATAAATTCGATATCGACGATACCACCGGCGTCTTGCTTGACGTCAAAGCGCTGGCCAGCTTCGAAGGCATTGGCGCCGCGCCCTGCTGCCGTCTGCCGCGTCCCCAGGTTGTCGCGCATCTTCGCGCGCATCTCGCTGACCTCGGCACGCAGCGTATCCAGGTCGCGCGGTTTGGCCAGCACGGCGCCACGCACTTGCTCGAACTCGGCGCCCGTCTGGCGGCAGCCTACCAGCACCCGGGCGCGCACCAGCGCCTGGTGCTCCCAGGTCCACGCCTCGGTCTGCTGGTAGCGCGAAAACGCCGCCACCGAGCTGACCAGCAGCCCCGCCGCACCGGAGGGACGCAGGCGCATGTCGACGTCGTACAGCTGGCCGGAGTTGGTCTGTGCAGTCAGCAGGTGAATGATGCGCTGGCCCAGGCGGGTGAAGAACTGGGCGCTGTCGATCGGCTTGGCGCCGTCGGTTTCCAGGCTCGGGTCGCCATCGTGGATGAACACTAGGTCCAGGTCCGAGCCATGGCCCAGCTCGATGCCGCCGACCTTGCCATAACCGACGATGACGAAGGCCGGATCACAGTCACTGCCGTCGGCCCGCTTGGGTACGCCATGGCGCGCCACGGTCTGGTGCCAGGCCAGGGCCAGCACCTGCGCAAGAATCGCTTCGGCCAGCCAGGTCAGGTAATCGCTGACCTTCATCAGCGGCAAGGCGCCGGCGATTTCCGAAGCGGCCACGCGCAGGTTGTGCGCCAGCTTGAAATGCCGCAGCGCTTCCATCTGCTGCTCCAGGTCGTCCTCGGGAATGCGCGTGAGCCGTTCGCGCAACTCGGCGGCCAGCTCCGGTGCCAACGGCGGGTTGAACAGCCGTGCCTCGTTGAGCAGTTCGTCGAGCAGCAACGGGAAACGCGCAATCTGTTCGGCGATCCATGGGCTGGCGGCGCACAGGGTCAGCAGGCGACGCAAGGCATCGGGGTTCTCCGTCAGCAGTACCAGGTACGCCGAGCGCCGCGCCACGGCTTCCACCAGCGGCAGCACCCGTTCCAGAATCAGGTCCGGGTCGGCGTGCTCCACCGCCTGCGCCAGCAGGCGCGGAATGAAGGCGTCCAGGCGCTCGCGGCTCAGGCGCTGCATCGCCCGAAGTTGCGGGCTGCTGCGCAGGTCTTCAAGACGCTTGAGCGCCTGGCGTGCGTCGCTGAAACCGGCTTCCTGCAACTGCCGGCAGGCCGCATCGGCGTCGTGGGTTTCCTCCCACAGCGGCAGCCACTCGCCGCCGATCACCATTGCCTCGCTGTTCTCGGCGTCTTCGTCCGGGTCGGCGATCACCTGCGCGAAGTGCCAGGCGGTGCGGCCGCGCCAGTGCATCAGGCGCGCGTGAAAAGCCGGCCAGTCGGCGAAGCCCATCATGAAGGCGATGCGCGCACGGTCCCGCTCATCGTCGGGCAGCATCTGTGTCTGCCGATCGGCGATGGCCTGGATGGCGTGCTCGGTGTAGCGCAGGAATTCATAGCCCTCGCGCAACTCGTCCACTACCGCAGCAGGCAGATAGCCCTGCCCCTCCAGGGTCGCCAGCACCTTGAGCAAGGGTCGCTGCTGCAGGCTCAGGTCACGTCCGCCGTGGATCAACTGGAACGCCTGGGCGATGAATTCGACTTCACGGATGCCGCCCGAGCCCAGCTTGATGTTGTCGGCCATGCCCTTGCGCCGCACTTCCTGCTGGATCAGTTGCTTCATGGTGCGCAACGCGTCGATGGCGGAGAAATCCAGGTAGCGGCGATAGACGAACGGTCGCAGCATATCGAGCAGTTGCACACCAGCCTGCTGGTCGCCGGCCACCACCCGCGCCTTGATCATGGCGTAGCGTTCCCAGTCGCGACCCTGGTCCTGATAGTACTGCTCCAGCGCGTTGAAACTGAGCACCAGCGCACCGGACGAGCCGTAGGGGCGCAGGCGCATGTCGACGCGGAAGACGAAACCGTCGACGGTGATCGGATCCAGGGCCTTGATCAGGCGCTGGCCGAGGCGGATGAAAAACTCCTGGTTATCGAGGGGGCGTTTCACCCCTTGGGTTTCGCCGCCTTCGGGGTAACCGAAGATCAGGTCGATGTCGGACGACAGGTTCAGCTCCACTGCCCCCAGCTTGCCCATGCCGAGCACGACCATGTGCTGCTGCTCGCCGCTGCGTCGGCCCATGGGCGTACCGAACTGCTGGCATTGGCGCGGGTACAGCCATTGATAGGCCTGGTCGATGCAGGCGTCGGCCATGTCCGACAGGTCGCGGCAGGTCTGCACCAGGTCGGCGAGGCGGTTGAGGTCGCGCCAGATGATGCGCACCTGCTGCCGCGCGCGCTGGCGGCGCAGGATGCGGGCAAGGTCGTCTTCGCTCTCGGCCTGGGCCACGGCGAGGGCGATCTGCTCGCGCAGTTCACCGGGCCTGAAGGGACGGTCGAGGTCGCCGCTGGCGATGAGGCCGAGCAGCATGGCGGGGTTCTGGATGGCCTGCTGCAGGACGAAGTCGCTGGCGGTGGTGACGCGGTCCCATTGTTGCCAGCGCTTGGTGAGCCAGTTGAGGGGGGTGGTGACTGGGAGGGCCTCTTCGCGGGCAGAGCCCGCTCCCACAGTGTGCGTGGTGCTGCTGAGATCGGCGAACAGGTCCTCAGCCCCCGCCACCGCCGCCTGGAACGACTCGCGATTGCGTGACACCAAAGGCGTGAGAACAGCCGGAATTTCGACCAGCAAAGGCAGGTTCATGGTCTATCCTTGTGCAGCGTGAAGAGCCTGGTAAAGGTCTGTATAGACAGGTTCATCTGTCCCTGATCTGTCGAACAAAGGTGATAAATAGCTGACTTTTCCAATATGTTGGCACAAGTCACTCACGCATGGCCTCAAGATGAATACATTCGATCACAGGTAACGATCCAACCCACAACCGGACGGGGGGCCAAAAGCCTGTATCCTGTGTCTACCCGGCTGCCCACCGCCCGCAGGGGCATGAAAAGGGCAGGGATTTGTAGTAAAACTACAGCTCGCCGGAAAAGCTGCCGGTAATCCAAGAATTCAATATCGTCTGCCCACAAGGCCAGTCGCAAACTCAGGCTTCGATTCTGGAAGCCTTTCCGCCCTGGAGCAAGCCATGCAAGACCTCGATCCCGTCGAAACCCAGGAATGGCTGGATGCCCTGGAGTCGGTCCTCGACAAAGAAGGCGAAGACCGCGCTCACTACCTGATGACCCGCATGGGCGAGTTGGCCACCCGCAGTGGTTCACAACTCCCCTACGCCATCACCACGCCGTACCGCAACACCATCCCCGTCACCCACGAAGCACGCATGCCTGGCGACCTGTTCATGGAACGCCGCATTCGCTCGTTGGTGCGTTGGAACGCATTGGCGATGGTGGTGCGCACCAACCTGCGCGACCCGGATCTGGGCGGCCACATTTCCAGCTTCGCCTCCAGCGCGACCCTGTACGACATCGGCTTCAACTACTTCTTCCAGGCCCCCACCGACGAACACGGTGGCGACCTCATCTACTTCCAGGGCCACGCTTCGCCTGGCGTCTACGCACGCGCCTTCATGGAAGGCCGCATCAGCGAAGACCAGATGAACAACTTCCGCCAGGAAGTGGACGGCAAGGGCCTGTCTTCGTATCCGCACCCTTGGCTGATGCCTGATTTCTGGCAGTTCCCGACCGTTTCCATGGGTCTGGGCCCGATCCAGGCGATCTACCAGGCGCGCTTCATGAAGTACATGGAAGCCCGCGGCTACATCCCTGCCGGCAAGCAGAAGATCTGGTGCTTCATGGGCGACGGCGAGTGCGACGAGCCCGAATCCCTGGGCGCGATCTCCCTGGCAGGCCGCGAGAAGCTGGACAACCTGATCTTCGTCATCAACTGCAACCTGCAGCGCCTCGACGGCCCGGTTCGCGGCAACGCCAAGATCATCCAGGAACTGGAAGGCGTGTTCCGTGGCGGTGGCTGGAACGTCAACAAAGTCGTGTGGGGCCGTTTCTGGGACCCACTGCTGGCAAAAGACGTCGACGGCATCCTCCAGCGTCGCATGGACGAAGTCATCGACGGCGAGTACCAGAACTACAAGGCCAAGGACGGTGCGTTCGTCCGTGAGCACTTCTTCAACTCGCCGGAACTCAAGGCCATGGTCGCCGACCTGTCCGACGACGAGATCTGGAAGCTCAACCGTGGTGGCCACGACCCGTACAAGGTCTATGCGGCCTACCATCAGGCGGTGAACCACAAGGATCAGCCGACCGTCATCCTGGCCAAGACCATCAAGGGTTACGGCACCGGTGCAGGCGAAGCCAAGAACACCGCGCACAACACCAAGAAGGTCGACGTCGACAGCCTGCGCAAATTCCGCGACCGCTTCGACGTCCCCATCAAGGACGACGAGCTGGAAAGCATGCCGTTCTACAAGCCTGAAGAAGGCAGCGCCGAAGCCCGCTACCTGAGCGAGCGCCGCGCCGCACTGGGCGGTTTCGTGCCGCAGCGCCGGGCCAAGAGCTTCAGCATTCCGACGCCACCCCTGGAAACCCTCAAGGCGATCCTGGACGGTTCGGGCGACCGTGAAATTTCCACCACCATGGCGTTCGTGCGGATTCTGTCGCAGCTGGTCAAGGACAAGGAAATCGGTCAGCGTATCGTTCCGATCATCCCGGACGAGGCCCGTACCTTCGGTATGGAAGGCATGTTCCGCCAGCTGGGCATCTACTCCTCCGTCGGTCAGCTCTACGATCCGGTCGACAAGGACCAGGTGATGTTCTACCGCGAGGACAAGAAGGGCCAGATCCTCGAGGAAGGCATCAACGAAGCCGGCGCCATGTCGTCGTTCATCGCCGCCGGTACGTCGTACAGCAACCACAACCAGCCGATGCTGCCGTTCTACATCTTCTATTCGATGTTCGGTTTCCAGCGTATCGGCGACCTGGCCTGGGCCGCTGGCGACAGCCGCACCCGTGGCTTCCTGATCGGCGGCACCGCCGGCCGGACCACCTTGAACGGCGAAGGCCTGCAGCACGAAGACGGCCACAGCCATCTGCTTGCCGCGACCATCCCGAACTGCCGCACCTATGACCCCACCTACGGCTACGAGCTGGCGGTGATCATTCAGGACGGCATGAAGAAGATGACCGAAGAGCAACAGGACATCTTCTACTACATCACCGTGATGAACGAAGCCTACACCCAGCCTGCCATCCCGGCCGGCGCCGAGGAAGGCATCATCAAGGGCATGTACCTGCTCGAGGAAGACACCAAGGAAGCGGCGCACCACGTCCAGTTGCTGGGCTCGGGCACCATCCTGCGTGAAGTCCGCGAAGCGGCGAAGATCCTGCGCGAAGAGTTCAACGTCGGCGCCGACGTGTGGAGCGTCACCAGCTTCAACGAACTGCGCCGCGACGGCCTGGCCGTCGAGCGTTCGAACCGCCTGCACCCCGGGCAGAAGCCGCAGACCACCTACGTCGAAGAGTGCCTGAGCGGTCGCAAGGGTCCGGTCATTGCCTCTACCGACTACATGAAGCTGTTCGCCGAGCAGATTCGTCAGTGGGTTCCTTCCAAGGAATTCAAAGTCCTGGGTACCGATGGCTTCGGTCGCAGCGACAGCCGCAAGAAGCTGCGTCACTTCTTCGAAGTGGACCGCAACTTCGTCGTGCTGGCTGCTCTGGAAGCCTTGGCAGATCGCGGCGATATCGAAGCGAAGGTGGTGGCCGAGGCCATCGTCAAGTTCGGTATCGACCCTGACAAACGCAACCCACTGGACTGCTGAGGAGATTTTTTGTGAGCGAACTCATTCGCGTACCTGACATCGGCAGCGGTGAAGGTGAAGTCATTGAATTGCTGGTCAAGGTCGGCGACCGCATCGAGGCGGAGCAGAGCCTGCTGACCCTCGAATCGGACAAGGCCAGCATGGAAGTACCGGCGCCCAAGGCGGGCGTCGTGAAAAGCATCAAGGTCAAGCTGGGCGACCGCCTGAAAGAAGGCGACGAACTGCTGGAGCTGGAAGTCGAGGGTGCTGAAGAAGCACCCCAGGCTTCCGAGCCTGCGGCTGCACCAAAGCTGGAAGAGAAAGCCGAGGCCGCGCCTGCCGCTGCCCCAGCCGCTGCTCCCGCTGCCGCGGCTTCGAGCCAGGACATCCACGTGCCGGACATCGGCTCGTCGGGCAAGGCGCAGATCATCGAGATTTCGGTGAAGGTGGGTGACACCGTCACCGCCGATCAGTCGCTGATCACCCTGGAGTCGGACAAGGCCAGCATGGAAATTCCATCGCCGGCTGCTGGCGTGGTGGAAAGCATCAGCGTCAAGCTGAACGACGAAGTCGGTACCGGTGACCTGATCCTGAAGCTTGCGGTCGAAGGCGCAGCCCCTGCTGCTGCCCCAGCGGCCGCCGCTCCCGCGCCTGCCGCAGCAGCGCCTGCAGCGGCTGAAAAGCCGGCCGCAGCGCCTGCTGGCGACAGCGTGCAGGACATCCACGTGCCGGACATCGGTTCGGCCGGCAAGGCCAAGATCATCGAAGTACTGGTCAAGGCCGGCGACACGGTCGAAGCCGACCAGTCGCTGATCACCCTGGAATCGGACAAGGCCAGCATGGAGATTCCTTCTCCGGCTGCCGGCGTGGTTGAAAGCGTCAGCGTCAAGCTGGAAGACGAAGTGGGTACCGGCGACCTGATTCTCAAGCTGAAAGTGGCCGGTGCTGCCCCTGCAGCGCCGGCCCAGGCGGCTGCACCGGCTGCCGCTGCGGCTGAGTCCAAGCCTGCAGCTGCCCCGGCGGCTGCCGAGAAGCCTGCTGCCGCACCCGCAGCACCTGCCGCAGCGGCCGGTGCCAAGGTGCATGCCGGCCCGGCCGTTCGCCAACTGGCGCGCGAGTTCGGTGTCGAGCTGAACGCGGTGAGCCCGACCGGCCCGCACGGTCGCATCCTCAAGGAAGACGTGCAGGTCTACGTCAAGGCGATGATGCAAAAGGCCAAGGAGGCACCGGCCGCTGCTGCCGGCGCCACCGGCGGTGCTGGCATTCCGCCGATCCCGGTGGTCGACTTCAGCCGCTTCGGCGAAACCGAAGAAGTACCGATGACCCGCCTGATGCAGGCCGGTGCCACCAACCTGCATCGCAGCTGGCTGAACGTGCCCCACGTGACCCAGTTCGACCAGGCCGATATCACCGAGCTGGAAGCGTTCCGTGTGGCGCAGAAAGCCGTGGCGGAAAAGGCCGGCGTCAAGCTGACCGTGCTGCCGCTGCTGCTCAAGGCCTGTGCGCACCTGCTCAAGGAGCTGCCGGACTTCAACGCTTCGCTGGCGCCCAGTGGCAAGGCGATCATCCGCAAGAAATACGTCAACGTCGGCTTCGCGGTCGATACGCCGGACGGCCTGTTGGTGCCGGTGATCAAGAACGTCGACCAGAAGAGCCTGCTGCAACTGGCTGCCGAAGCCGCCGCTCTGGCCGAAAAAGCCCGGACCAAGAAGCTCTCGGCAGACGACATGCAGGGTGCCTGCTTCACCATCTCCAGCCTCGGGCACATTGGCGGCACCGGCTTCACGCCGATCGTCAACGCGCCGGAAGTGGCGATCCTGGGTGTCTCCAAGGCCACCATCCAGCCGGTCTGGGATGGCAAGGCGTTCCAACCCAAGCTGATGCTGCCGCTGTCGCTGTCCTACGATCACCGTGTGATCAACGGCGCGGCCGCTGCGCGCTTCACCAAACGTCTGGGCGAGTTGCTGACCGATATCCGCACCATGCTGCTGTAACGCTGGCCGAATGAAAAAAACCCACCATTACCGGTGGGTTTTTTTTGCCCTGGATTCGACCGCGAAGTACGGGAACGGTGTGCAGCGCAGAGCGTAAATGCCCTCATGTAACCAGTATTTTCGGATCCAATTGCAGAATTTTGTGCGCCTGCCGACAACATGGAAGCACCGAGCCACTGTACCGCTTGTAAGCCCGAGCGCCATGATGCAACCTTGCCTGACGCGCCCGCCTGTAGGGACCCTAGCCTGTAAGGATGGTTGTCCCTGCGCGACCAGTACCCTTGAAGCGAGTTTTCAATGAAAAGCCAGCCCGATGCCGCCAACCGCATGGTGGCCGAGGTAGTGACGCAGCTGCCGGTGCCCTCGCGCCTGGGAATGCTGCGTTTCGAACGGCTGAACGAGGCCAGCTGGGCACTGCTTTATCTGGATCCGGCCTGCGAACGAACCTTCGGTCTTCCCGCTGCGCAGCTGTGCTCGCTGACCGGCTCGCCCTACGCCAGCCTGATGGAGCCGGAGGCGCGGCACCGTCTGCACGATGCCATCCAGGCGCAGTTGGTCGACAGCGCCCATTACACCGTGCGGTACACTCTGCACAGCAACCACGGCAGCCTGCACCTGATGGAGCTGGGCGAAGCCTTTCGCCAACGCAATCGGCAGCTGTTGCGGGGCTACCTGATGGTGGTCGACGCGGCCGTCGGCGACGTAGTCGACGACACGCTGAAACCCGCCAGCGCGAGCAGCCCGCTGCAGATGGCGCTGGAACTGAACCAGCGCGCGCAACAGGAACAACTGCAGCACATGGAGCGCGCCAGCGCCCAGCAGGCATTGATCCTGAGCCTGGCACAACAACGCTACGGGCCTCACAAGCCGTTGCTCGAGGCGGCCGAACTGATCACGCGCAATGCCTGCGATATCTATGCCGTGGACTGTGCCAGCCTGTGGACGCTGCAAGGCCAGCAGCTGCTGCCCATTACCGCCTATTACGGTGATCGGCAGGTGCATGGCTGTCTGCAGCCTGTAGACCTGGGGGAATTCCCCGATTACCTGGCAGCCCTGCACGCCAGCCGCGCCATCGACGCCAGCGACGTGGCCAGCGATCCGCGCACGCGCCAGCTTGCCCGGCAACTGGCAATGCGCGATGTCAGCTCGGTGCTCGATGCCAGCATCCGTATCGACGGCCAGGTGGTCGGCGTGCTGTGCCTGGAGCAGAGTGGCGGTGGGCGGGTCTGGCGTGCGGACGAGATCGCCTTCGCCGGCGAGCTCGCCGACCAGTTCGCCCAGGTGATCAACAACCACGACCGTCGTGCGGCCACCAGCGCCTTGAATCTGTTCCAGCGCGCGGTCGAACAAAGCGCCAATGCCTTTTTGCTGGTCAACTGCGATGGCGTGGTCGAGTACGTCAACCCCAGCTTCACCGCGATCACCCAGTACAGCACCGAGGAAGTCCACGGCAAGCGCCTGGCGGATCTGCCAGCCCTGGAAAACCTCAGCGAGCTGTTGTTCGACGCGCCTTCGAGCCTGGCCAACGGCAACAGCTGGCAAGGCGAATTCAAGAGCCGCCGCAAGAACCTGGAACCCTACTGGGGCCAGCTGTCGATCTCCAAGGTGTACGGCGACGACCGTGAGCTGACCCATTACATCGGCATCTACGAAGACATCACCCAGAGCAAGTTGGCCCAGCAGCGCATCGAGCGCCTGGCCTACACCGACAATCTGACCAACCTGGGCAACCGCCCGGCGTTCATCCGCTGCCTGGATGAAAGCTTCGCCCACGACAGCGACCGGCCGATCAGCATGATGCTGGTGGACATCGACAACTTCAAACGGATCAACGACAGCCTTGGCCACCAGACCGGCGACAAGCTGCTGGTGAGCCTGTCGCGCCGGCTGCGCAACAGCCTGAGTCCGGCCGGCAGCCTGGCACGTTTTGCCAGCAACGAATTCGCCGTGCTGCTGCACGACACTGATCTGGAAGCCGGCCAGCGCATTGCCCAGGAGGTGCTGCTGACGCTGGACAAGCCGATGTTCGTGGATAACCAGTTGATCAACGTCACCGGTTCCGTAGGCCTGGCCTGTGCACCGCTGCACGGGCGCGACCCGCAGACCTTGATGAAGAACGCAGGCCTTGCGCTGCACAAGGCCAAGGCCAATGGCAAGCATCAGGTGCAGGTGTTCACCGAGGCGCTGAACGCCGAGGCCAGCTACAAGCTGTTCGTGGAAAACAACCTGCGGCGCGCACTGACCCAGAACGAACTGGATGTGTTCTACCAGCCAAAGCTGTGCCTGCGCACCGGCCGCCTGCTGGGTATGGAGGCGCTGCTGCGCTGGAACCATCCGGAAAAAGGCATGATTCGCCCCGATCAGTTCATCAGCGTGGCCGAAGAGACGGGGTTGATCATCCCCATTGGCAAGTGGATCGCGCGTCAGGCCTGCCGCATGAGCAAAGCCCTCACAGCGGCCGGGCTGGGCCGCCTGCAGGTGGCGATCAACCTGTCGCCCAAGCAGTTTTCCGACCCCGACCTAGTTGCGTCCATCGCCAGCATTCTGCAGGAAGAGGCCCTGGACGCCTCGTTGCTGGAGCTGGAGCTGACCGAGGGTCTGTTGCTGGAAGCCACCGTGGACACCCATCAGCAACTCGAACAGCTCAAGCAGTTGGGCATGACCCTGGCCATGGATGACTTCGGCACGGGGTATTCTTCGCTCAGTTACCTGAAGAAATTCCCCATCGACGTGATCAAGATCGATCGCAGCTTCATCCACGAGATCCCTGACAACCAGGACGACATGGAAATTACCTCGGCAGTGATCGCCATGGCGCACAACCTCAAGCTCAAGGTCGTGGCCGAGGGTATCGAAACCGCTGCACAACTGGCCTTCCTGCGGCGTCAACGCTGCGACGTGGGCCAGGGTTATCTGTTCGACAAGCCGATTCCCGGCGCCGAACTGATCGAACGGCTCAAACGCTATCCACGCGGGCCGAAGGCCTGACGTTGCGCTGTGCCGAGGCGTAGCACCGGCAGTACGTGGCCAACGACCCGCCAGGGGATCGCGGGCCGGGCGGCACAGGGCCGCGCCTCACGCCTTGAGGGTCATTCGGCGATCAGCCAGTCCATCTTCCAGCCGCCCTGGCTCTGGCCGAGCAGATTGGCCAACCAGGGCATCAGCTCGCGCAATTCTTCTTCCAGGCCCCACGGCGGGTTGGCAATGACCAGTCCCGAACCGTTCAGGCTCTGCGGTGTGTCCAGCGGGTGCACCAGCAACTCCACGCGCAGCAGCTTCGGCGCGCCGGTGCTGGTGAGGTCCTGGTAGAAACGCTTGAGCGCACGCTCGTCGTCCTTGATCGGGTACCAGATGGCCGCCACGGTCTGGCGCATGCGGCCAATGGTTTCCTTCAGGGCAGTGGCGCAGCGCTTGAGCTCGTCGAGTTGCTCGAACGGCGGATCGATCAGCATCACCGCGCGTTTCTCGGCCACCGGCAGCAGGGCCCGCGGCACGTGCCAGCCCTCGCCCAGGTGCACGGCCACACGCGGGTCCTTCTTCATGTTTTCTTTGAGCAGCTGGCCGTCTTCGGGGTGTTTCTCGTTGAGCAGCACGCGGTCCTGCTGGCGCATCAACCGGCGTGCCAGCTCGGGCGAGCCGGGGTAGTAACGCAGCTCGCCTTCGGTATTGAGACGGTTGATGACCTTGACGTAGTCGTCGGTCAGCGCCGGGCGGTCGGTGGCCTGCCACAGGCGGGCGATGCCTTCGAGCCATTCACCGGTGCGCGTGGCCTGGTCGCCGCGCAGGTCGTAGAGCCCCAGCCCGGCATGGGTGTCGAGGTAGGCGAAGGGTTGTTCCTTGCGCGACATCAGCGCAACCAGCCGGGTGAGGACGATATGTTTGAACACGTCGGCGTGATTGCCGGCGTGGAAGGCATGACGATAGTTCATGGGGACTCCTGCAGATGCGCAGGAGTCTAGCATTTCAGATGGGGTTTTTCAGGGGAGCTGGCAGCCCCCACTGCATCACTTGCCTTGGTGGAACGCCGCCTCGGCGCGTTCGAAGCGGCTGACCATGGCCGGTGACGGCCCGCGGCCCAGCTTGCTGACGATCAGGATAGCCAGGCTGGCGAACACGAAGCCTGGGATGATCTCGTACAGCCCCAGCAGCTCGAAGTGTTTCCACACGATCACCGTCGCTGCACCTACCAGAATGCCCGCCAGCGCACCGTTGCGGGTCATGCCTTTCCAGACCACCGAGATCAGCACCACCGGTCCGAACGCCGCGCCGAAACCTGCCCAGGCGTAGCTGACCAGGCCCAGTACGCGGTTGTCGGGATTGGACGCCAGCCAGATGGCAACCAACGCCACCAGCAGCACCATCATGCGGCCCACCCAGACCAGTTCGCGCTGCGAGGCGCCCTTGCGCAGGAACGCCTTGTAGAAGTCTTCGGTCAGGGCGCTGGAGCACACCAGCAACTGGCAGCTGAGGGTGCTCATCACCGCAGCCAGAATGGCCGACAGCAGCACCCCGGCAATCCACGGATTGAAGAGGATCTTGGCCAGCTCGATGAACACCCGCTCGTGGTTCTCGGTGACCGGACCGGCCAGCTCGGGGTGCGCCGAGAAGTAGGCGATACCGAAGAAACCCACGGCCACCGTGCCACCCAGGCAAAGGATCATCCAGGTCATGGAAATGCTCCGCGCCTTGGCAATGGAGCGCACCGAATCGGCGGCCATGAAGCGGGCAAGAATATGCGGTTGGCCGAAATAGCCCAGCCCCCAGCCCAGCAGCGAGATGATGCCGATGAAGGTAGTACCGCGCAGCATGTCGAAGTTGGCCGGGTTCTGCGCCTCGATGGCCAGAAAGGCCGTGTCGACGCCGCCAGTGGCCAGCACCACGACGATGGGCGTGAGGATCAACGCGAAGATCATCAGGGTGGCTTGCACCGTGTCCGTCCAGCTTACCGCCAGGAACCCGCCAACGAAGGTGTAGGCGATGGTCGCTGCAGCGCCGGCCCACAAGGCGGACTCGTAGGACATGCCGAAGGTGCTTTCGAACAGCCGCGCGCCGGCGACGATGCCTGAGGCGCAGTAAATGGTGAAGAACACCAGGATCACTACCGCCGAGATGATCCGCAACAGGCCGCTGGTGTCTTCGAAGCGCCCGGCGAAATAGTCCGGCAGGGTCAGGGCGTCACCGTTGTGTTCGGTCTGCACGCGCAGCCGGCCTGCGACGAACAGCCAGTTCAGGTAGGCGCCGATGATCAGTCCGACGGCGATCCAACCCTCCGAAAGACCGGACATGTAGATCGCGCCCGGCAGGCCCATGAGCAACCAGCCGCTCATGTCCGAGGCGCCGGCGGACAGGGCCGTGACCACGCTGCCAAGGCTGCGACCGCCGAGAATGTAGTCGGAAAGATTGTTGGTGGAACGGTAGGCGAACAGGCCGATCAGGACCATGGCAGCGATGTAGATCACGAAGGTGATCAGAGTGGGGTTGCTGACACTCATGGGTGTCTCCTTGTGTTGTTTTTATGAGCCTGCGAGCGCGCTTCGGCGCTTCATGTACAGGTCGGCAGATTGCAGGATGTCCGGGTTGACCCAACGGCGCCGAACTTTAGGCCGGCATTGGAGACGGGCGCAACCCCTTTTGGCAAGCAAGTTGCACCTCTGGAAACATCTGGATAAACACGGTGTATCTGCTTCCTTTCGGAGCATTCGCCTGTCATTCGCTACACAGCCGCACCTGCGTTGTGCAGATTCAACCCATGCAAAAAGATTTTCCGTCGAGCGGTGCAACTTTCGTCGATATACAGGTTGCACCTGGTTGCACCCCGCAAAGCGCACGGCTAATCTTGCCGCCGGCTTTATTGCCACGCACCGTGGCCCTGATGAGGACAAGAAATGGCAACCACCACCCTGGGCGTCAAATTGGACGACCCGACCCGCGAACGCCTCAAGGCTTGCGCGCAGTCCATCGACCGCACTCCACACTGGTTGATCAAGCAGGCGATCTTCAACTACCTGGAGAAGCTGGAAGGCGGCGCGACGCTGACCGAACTGACCGGCGCCGGGGTGAGTGGCAATGACGATGCGGGCGACATCCAGCCCGACCATGCCCATCAGTGTTTCCTCGAATTCGCCGAAAGCATTCTGCCGCAGTCGGTACTGCGCGCCGCGATCACCGGCGCCTATCGCCGCCCCGAGCCTGAAGTGGTGCCGATGCTGCTGGAGCAGGCGCGCCTGCCGGCCGACATGGCCGAAGCCACCAACAAGCTGGCCGCGCGTATCGCCGAGAAGCTGCGCAACCAGAAAAGCGCCGGTGGCCGTGCCGGCATCGTTCAGGGTCTGCTGCAGGAGTTCTCGCTCAGCTCCCAGGAAGGCGTGGCCTTGATGTGCCTGGCCGAGGCGCTGCTGCGCATCCCCGACAAGGGCACGCGTGACGCCCTGATCCGCGACAAGATCAGCACCGGCAACTGGCACCCGCATCTGGGCAACAGCCCCTCGCTGTTCGTCAACGCGGCAACCTGGGGCTTGCTGCTGACCGGCAAGCTGGTGTCGACGCACAACGAATCGGGCCTGTCGTCGTCGCTCAGCCGCATCATCGGCAAGAGCGGCGAGCCGATGATCCGCAAGGGCGTCGATATGGCCATGCGCTTGATGGGCGAACAGTTCGTCACTGGCGAAACCATTGGCGAAGCGCTGGCCAATGCCAGCAAGTTCGAGAACAAGGGTTTCCGCTACTCCTACGACATGCTCGGCGAGGCGGCGCTAACCGAGCACGACGCGCAGAAATACCTGGCCTCCTACGAGCAGGCGATCCATTCGATCGGCAAGGCCTCCCATGGTCGCGGCATCTATGAAGGTCCGGGCATCTCCATCAAGCTGTCGGCGCTGCACCCGCGTTACAGCCGCGCGCAGTACGAGCGCGTCATGGAAGAGCTGTACCCGCGCCTGCTGTCGCTGACTCTGCTGGCCAAGCACTACGACATCGGCCTGAACATCGACGCCGAGGAAGCCGACCGCCTGGAGCTGTCGCTGGACCTGCTCGAGCGTCTGTGCTTCGAGCCGCAACTGACCGGCTGGAACGGTATCGGTTTCGTCATCCAGGCCTACCAGAAGCGCTGCCCGTACGTGATCGACTACGTCATCGACCTGGCTCGGCGCAGCCGTCATCGCCTGATGATCCGCCTGGTGAAGGGCGCCTACTGGGACAGCGAAATCAAGCGTGCCCAGGTCGAGGGGCTGGAAGGCTATCCGGTGTACACGCGCAAGGTGTACACCGACGTGTCCTACGTGGCGTGCGCGCGCAAACTGCTGTCGGTGCCGGAAGTCATCTACCCGCAGTTCGCGACCCACAACGCCCATACGCTGGCGGCCATCTACCACATTGCCGGTCAGAACTATTACCCCGGCCAGTACGAATTCCAGTGCCTGCACGGCATGGGCGAACCGCTGTACGAACAGGTCGTGGGCAAGGTCGCCGATGGCAAGCTGAACCGTCCGTGCCGCGTGTATGCACCGGTCGGCACCCACGAAACACTGCTCGCCTACCTGGTCCGCCGCCTGCTGGAAAACGGCGCCAACACTTCGTTCGTCAACCGGATCGCCGACCAGTCCATTTCCATCCAGGAGCTGGTCGCCGACCCGGTGGCCACCATCGAGCGGATGGCGACCCAGGAGGGCCAGTTCGGCCTGCCTCATCCGCGCATTCCGCTGCCGCGTGACCTGTACGGCAGCGACCGGGCCAACTCGGCCGGTATCGACATGGCCAACGAGCATCGCCTCGCGTCGCTGTCGTCGGCCCTGCTGGCCACTGCCCACACCGACTGGAAAGCCCTGCCGATGCTGGGCTGCGAGGCCAGCAACGAACCGGCCCAGCCTGTGCTGAACCCGTCCGACCTGCGCGACGTGGTCGGCCATGTTCAGGAAGCCACGGTCACCGACGTCGACAACGCGATCCAGTGCGCACTGATCAACGGCCCGATCTGGCAGGCCACGCCGCCGGCCGAACGCGCCGCCGTGCTGGAGCGTGCCGCAGACCTGATGGAAGCCGAGATCCAGCCGCTGATGGGGCTGCTCGCCCGCGAAGCCGGCAAGACCTTCGCCAACGCCATCGCCGAAGTTCGCGAGGCCGTGGATTTCCTGCGCTACTACGCGGTGCAGGCGCGCAACGACTTCAGCAACGATGCCCATCGGCCGCTGGGTCCGGTGGTGTGTATCAGCCCGTGGAACTTCCCGCTGGCGATCTTCAGTGGCCAGGTCGCTGCGGCCCTTGCCGCTGGTAACCCGGTGCTGGCCAAGCCGGCGGAGCAGACCCCGCTGGTGGCCGCTCAGGCCGTGCGCCTGCTGCTCGAAGCCGGTATCCCCGAAGGCGTGCTGCAACTGCTGCCGGGCCGCGGTGAAACCGTGGGCGCACGGCTGGTGGGCGACGAGCGCGTCAAGGGCGTGATGTTCACCGGTTCCACCGAAGTGGCGCGGTTGCTGCAACGCAACATCGCCGGGCGCCTGGACTCGCAAGGTCGTCCGATTCCGCTGATCGCCGAAACCGGTGGCCAGAACGCAATGATCGTCGATTCCTCGGCGCTGACCGAACAGGTAGTGATCGATGTCGTGTCTTCGGCCTTCGACTCCGCCGGCCAGCGCTGCTCGGCCCTGCGCGTGCTGTGCCTGCAGGAAGACTCGGCCGACCGTGTGATCGAAATGCTCAAGGGCGCCATGGCCGAAGCGCGCCTGGGCAATCCCGAGCGCCTGAACGTGGACATTGGCCCGGTGATCGACGCCGAGGCCAAAACCGGTATCGAGAAACACATCCAGGGCATGCGCGACAAAGGCCGCGACGTGTACCAGATGGCCATAGCCGACAGTGCCGAAATCAAGCGCGGCACTTTCGTCATGCCGACCCTGATCGAGCTGGAAAGCTTCGACGAGTTGCAGCGCGAAATCTTCGGGCCGGTGCTGCACGTAGTGCGCTACAAGCGTCGCGACCTGGACCAGTTGATCGGCCAGATCAATGCTTCCGGCTATGGCCTGACCCTGGGCGTGCACACACGCATCGACGAAACCATCGCCAAGGTGATCGACAACGTTCATGCCGGTAACGTCTACGTCAACCGCAACATCGTTGGCGCTGTGGTGGGCGTGCAGCCGTTCGGCGGCGAAGGCCTGTCGGGCACCGGCCCGAAAGCCGGTGGTCCGCTGTACCTGTACCGCCTGCTGTCGACCCGGCCAAACGACGCCATCGCCCAGTCCTTCGCCCGCACCGATGCCGGTACGGCGCCGGACGTGCGTCTGCGTGACGCCCTGGGCAAACCGTTGCAGGCCCTGCAAGCCTGGGCTTCGAGCAACCAGCAGGCCGAACTGGCGCAACTGTGCAGCGACTTCGCCGCCCAGTCGCAGAGCGGCGTGAGCCGGCTGCTCGATGGCCCCACCGGCGAGCGCAACAGCTACACCATTCTGCCGCGCGAGCACGTGCTGTGCCTGGCCGACACCGAAGCCGACCTGCTGGCGCAGCTGGCAGCGGTGATGGCCGTGGGTTCCAGAGCAGTAGTGCCCGACAACGAGCTGGGCAAGGCCGTGCGCGGGCGTTTGCCCAAGGAAGTGCAGGCGCGCATCCAGTTGGTGCCGGAGTGGAACAAGGACGAGGTGCACTTCGATGCCGTACTGCATCACGGCGACTCCGACCAGCTGCGCGCGGTGTGCGAGCAGATCGCCAAGCGCAGCGGCGCCATCGTTGGTGTGCATGGCCTGTCGCAGGGTGAAACCGGCATCTGCCTGGAGCGCCTGGTGATCGAGCGCGCGCTGAGCGTGAACACCGCCGCCGCGGGTGGTAACGCGAGCTTGATGAGCATCGGCTAACGCCGTCACGAAGGAAAACGCCACCCCGGCCTGCGCCGCGGTGGCGTTTTTTTTGCCTCTCCATCAGGCGCATCGGTCGGTATTCAGGGCTGCACGAGGCTCAGGTTCTGCTCGGCCATGGCCGCCAGCAGGCCCTGCAGTGTCCAGAATCTGCGTCCATGGACCTTGTCCCAACTGGGCCGCGACAACCAGTAGCGGCCCAGCGTCTTCTCGACGGGCGTGTGGTAGATGTTGCCGTCGCGACTCAGGTGCACCACCTGGCGCTTGCCTTCTACCTTCTGCAGGTAGAAGGAGCCGGGATGAATCAACCGCGGCGGCGCCGGTTGCAGACCGACGGGCGTGTGGGTCAGCAAGGCTTCCATCTCGGTGGCCAAAGCTAGCTGCGACGCAGTGAGCTCGCCAGTGCCAGCCGACGGACGCAGATGCTGGGTGGGTACTTCCAGCTCCAGCAGAAAGTCGGCTTTGACCATGCCCTGATTGAAATGGGTCTCGAAGCCCGGATCCGAACGCAGGCCAGGTCTGCCGCCGGCATCCGGCGCACTGACCCGTACCCCGATGGCCTTGTTGAGTTCGGCCAGGCCTGGCGTGCCCTTGAAGATGTTGGCGTGACTGTTGCCCACCAGCGCCACCCACTTGTGCTCGCCCGTGGCGTGCTGATGGTCGGCAATGACCCGGGTCGCCAGGTAGCTGAACATGCGCTGACGCGCCGTGCTGCGCGCGTCCATCACGCCCTTGGCATACCAGCTGGCAGCGCAATCGAGGCTGACCACCTGCAGACCGGCGTCGTGGGCCTTGACCACCACCTGCTCGAAGGTGAAAGGCTGCCCCGCGTCCACTTTGTGGCCGGTGTCGAGCGACTGCAACCGGGCTTTCAACGCCGGTGTCATGACGCCGCTGCCATTGAAGGCTTCGAGGTCGTCGGCCAGGAAATCCATCGGCAGATGCTCGAAGTACAAGGTCTTCACGCCAGTGGCTGCAAGCGTCGCGAAGTTGTCGATCAGAAACCGCTTGGAGGCTGCCGAGGAATGGGCTTCCCCCACCACCAGGCCATTGGCGTTTTCATACACGGCGGCAATCAAGGCAGCAGGTTGAACGTCGCTGGCCAGCACCGGCAGCGGCACGCGCGGTTCGCGCGGTGTGTGCTCGAGGTAGGCATCGGCGTCCTGCAACAACTGCCGGCGCTGGGCGAAGAACCGACTGCGGGCTGCATCCCCCGGCGTGGCCTGCAGCGACGCAGCCATTTCATCGAGGTTGTAGCGCCCCCCTCGGGCCAGTACCTGGCTCATGACCGGACGATCATCCGGTACGATCAGGTAGTCGCCCATGGCGCTGGGGTCGGCAGTGGCCCCGGTGCTGCTTCCTGCACGCGAGCGGCCGCCGCCGCGTAAACCGGTATCCAGATGAGTGACGAAGCGTCCATCGGGGCCTGGGCGAACCGGATGTTCGTGGTTGTTGGCTGCGGTTCGACGCAGGCGCAAAGTGAGTTCGCCGCGGCGACGAAACACTTCGTAGGCCTGGCCATCCTGCCAGAGATAGAGCTTGCCGCCCTGTTTCCAGGTACCGGCGTCGGGTCCGCGCTGGAGCCTGGCGCCGACCAGGCTGACCGACGTCTCGTGGCCTGCGAAACCGTCGAGCCGCGTTCGCTGCGGGCTTACCTGCAGCGCAGCCGGGCGCAGGCCCTGGCGCGGCTTCAAACTGCTGCGCGCGACTTTGGCAGCCGCCATCCCCGGCAGAAATGACAGCAGGGCGAAACCGAAGTTGAGTTCGGCCGATGCCAGGCGGCGCAAGCCCAGCGCGGGGTCACTGCCCGCAAAGGCCTGCACCGCCTGCCTGGCGTCATGCCAGCCGTCGCTGAGCTGCATCAGCGTACCGATACCCGGCAGGTAGGCAAGCCCGGACATCAATAACTGTTGACCACCCTCGCGCAGTTGCCGCGCGAAAGCCGCACGCACATCCTCGCGGCTGCGAGAGATGAGGCTGGCATCATCGAGCAGCTTCGATCGGTGATCGCGCAGCAGTTTGGTCGCCAACGGCCAGACAGGATCGGCCAACGGGGAAAACTTGATGAAGCGGCCATAGCTGCGTTGATAAGCCTGCTCGATGTAGCTTTCGCGCGCGGCCGTGGGTTGGCCGACGCCCGCTTGCCCCGCCAACCACCGGCGCACCGATGCGCTGCGCAGGCGCAACAACAGGCTGTCGCGCAGGCCTTGAATACTGGTTGCCTGGATGAAGTGAGCGCCGTGCGGCACATCGGGCAGGTACAGGCAGTGAAGGCCTTGGGCGGGTGCCTGGATCAGCAGCAGGCCGCTGGACAAGTCCGCCTGGCCGGGCCCAAGGCTCAGGGTGACCGCGCCGAGTGACACCCCCAGCGCCGCTTGCGCGGCGGCGGACCTGCACTGCGCCGCCCTTTCCAGCATCTGCCAGGCCTGCTCGGTCAGCCAACCCTGACACCAGGCACCAAACGCCTGCAGCCTGAATGCCGCGCTGTAGGGCAGCGCCATGATCTGCCCGTGCAGCGCGGGCCTGGCCGACGCACCCGCAGCGATGGTGAACAGCGCCTGGACGCTTTCCCGATAACGCCGGGCCACATCGAGTTCAAGCACCAACCTGCGCAAGTAGGGGATGTCCAGGCCGGCCATGCTCACCTCGGCACCGGTGTCTCGATGCACCCATTGCGCATACCTCAGGCGCAAGGTCATCTGCCGGTCGATATTGAGCAAGGCCAATTCGACGATGCTGATCGTGGAATGCGCAGCGCTGGGCACCTGAATCTGCGAGGGCACATTGGGCACCGCCTTGACCTCGACACTGTCGGGCAGCCTCAGCAGCAGTCGCTCGGGGTCGATGCTCTGCTTCAGGTCGGCCCTGAGCCGTGTTTCGAGCAGATCGGCCGCGAAGGCCCGGATCGTGGTCGGCCGACCTTGCAGATACGCCTCCTGGCCCGCCGCCAGCCGGTTGTAGTCATCGAGCAGGCCGGCATAGTGGTTTCGCTGGGTCTGCCCCGCTGTCGCCAGCCAGCGAGGCAACGCCTGCAACACGGCCTGCAGACGGCGCTGCTCAGCGATATGGCCGATGGCTGTTTCTCGTATGCCGTGCGCCGGTTGCCGCAATGCGCTCGCCAGCGCCTCTCGCAGACGCTGCCGGCCTTGTTCATCGGGCATCCGCGCTGCTGCCTGATCGTACCGATCGATCGTCGCGCGAAGGTGGCTGTCGATCCAGTCTCCTTCGACCGGCGTGGTCACCAGTGGCAGTTTTTCCAGCGCCAGCAGCGGTGCCAGGCGTTTCTGCGTATCAGCAGGGAAGCGCGCCCAGAGCGCGGTGAAGGTGGGGTCACGCAGACTGGCCGTGACGCACTGCAACAGTTGCTCGAGCGAAGCGAAGCGACGCACGCCACCGCTTTCTCCTGTCTGGAACAGCAGCGCAGGCACGACCTGTTCGGTGTTCACCCACACGCTGGCCGCAGCGATGATGTAGGCTCCAGGCAGCGTGTAGGCATAGGTCGCCTCGCCCACCGCCAATTCGGCGACCACCGTACCCTCCGCGCCCCGCAGGTGAGCGTCCGGCTGATTCACGACCTCCAGTATCCGCTCAAGGTCGGCCTCCGCAAGCGTGCCCTCGCAGACTTGCAGCCCGGCGTCATGGCGCAGGGCGTTGCTCAGTTCCAGCGCCAGCGAATGCTGGCGCGACAGGCCCTGCCCCCTGTCGTGGGCCCAGAATGCACGGGTAGGCCAGGACGCCTCTGTGGTCAGTGCCTCGAGCAGCTGTCGAGTCTTGCCTTGCGCCGCTTGCCAGGCACCGTGGAGCTGGCGGTAATGCTTGTGTTCAGGGCTGTCCAGGGCATCACCTGCATACCCTTGGACACCTCCTTCGCAGGCATCCAGCTTCTCTTTGAGCAGCGCCGTGGCGATATTCGGCGTGATGCCGCCAAAGGTCAGCAGCGCCCGTTGGCGCTCGCCATCCGCCCTGATGGCAGCAGCCACCACGGCACTGATGGCCTTGGGCAGAGGAAGCCAGAAGTGTGCCGATCGCTGCCCTGACTCACTGTATTCAGGCGGTGATCCAGCTTCGGCCTGGGCCACCACTTGGCTGGCGATACTGGTCCGCAAACCATGTTCGAGTACGCGCGCTGTGTGTGGAACGAAACGCACCCTGGCGCCCAGGCTTGTGGAAAGGCCCGATAGGCCGTTTGCCGAGAACTGCAAGGCCAGGCGCTGCCGCAGCACGTGGCCCTGGGCGGAAAACAGATACTCGATCAGACCACGTCCAGCCTCGGTGGCGCAGCCGAACTCGAACAACTGCTGTTCCAGCCCAGGGCACACCAGCAAACAGCGTCCTCCACCCCGGCGCTCGATCAACTCGGCGCCGGGCAGCATGGCGTGTGTGCCGTCGCTGGCCAGCAGCGTTATCGTGCTGCACACCAGCAGTACGGCGTCCTCGCCTGGCTGCAGAGCGTCCAGCAACAGCCTGCGCCCGGCCTCGGTCACTTCGCCCAACGCTGCCAGCAACTGGGCGCGATGCATCAGGTCTTCGGCGCGCAGCGCCTCTGCGTGCTGTAACCGCGATAACACGGTGCCAGGGGCCAGGTCACTCCAATAAAGGTCGGTGTCCGTTTGCAGCTGCGCCCGGGCTTGGTGATCGAGAGACTGGAGCAGCGGTGCCCCTGCCGCCAGGCTCTGCTGCGCGAGCGTTGTCTGGGCAACGGCATCGACCAGGCTCTGCAGGCGATTGAGCAAAGGGGTGCGCAGGTGGTCTTGCCCGATATGGGTATTGAGCAGGCTGTTCAGTTGTTCATCGAGTGAGGTGTCCATGGGTTCGCTCTTGCACATTGGGCGACCACTCTGGACAGCACGGCTCACAACAGCGCGCTACATAAGCGCTACCACCAGACGACGCTCGGTTGGTGGATACGAAGCCCGGCACTGCTTGCATGATTGGCCCAACTAGCAGGAGGCTTCCTTCTCTTGCCGATGAATCCTCCTACAGCGCAAACAGGCCGGTCCGAAAGAGGCTTCCCAAACATCCACGCGATACTTCCTACGCCGAAACAAAAACCTACGCACTCCCCTTGGAAAGGAGAAAGGGTGCTGATTCTTACAAACGCCCTCCTCCACATATGCAAGGCGCATCCGTAAGTCCTGTAGGACTTTTCCTGCCCGTAACACCACAGCATGGCTGCTGGTGCCCGTCTGCAACACCGCCGACGTGTGATGATTCCACGCAAGGCTTTGACAGTTATGCATTTACACAGGTTATCATCCCTTGGCACGCAGCCTGCATGAGCGACTGCCTTTTCACCTCGTTTTCAGAAACCGGAGTACCGCCCTTGGATGCCACCTTCATCAACAGCCTGTTCTTGATCGGCGCGTTGCTGGTAGGTGCGAGCATTCTGGTCAGCTCGCTTTCCTCCCGCCTGGGCATCCCCATTCTGGTGATCATCCTGGCCGTAGGCATGGCCGCCGGGGTGGACGGCGGCGGCATCATCTTCAACAACTACCCCACGGCCTATCTGGTCGGTAACCTGGCGCTGGCGGTAATCCTGCTCGATGGTGGCCTGCGCACGCGGGTATCGAGCTTTCGCGTGGCGTTGTGGCCCGCCCTGTCGCTGGCCACGGTGGGGGTGCTGATCACCACCGCGCTGACTGGCGCTGTCGCCGCCTGGCTGTTCGACTTGAGCATGATCCAGGGGCTGTTGATCGGCGCCATCGTCGGTTCCACCGATGCGGCGGCGGTGTTCTCGCTGCTGGGCGGCAAGGGCCTGAACGAACGGGTGACCGCCACGCTCGAGATCGAATCGGGCAGCAACGACCCCATGGCGGTGTTCCTCACCGTGACCCTGATCGACATGATCGCCAGCGGCCAGACCGGACTGCATTGGGGCCTGCTGGGGCACCTGCTGCGCGAGTTCGGCATTGGCGGCGTGATTGGTCTGGGCGGCGGCTGGGTCATGCTGCAACTGGTCAACCGCATCAACCTGGCCGCCGGCCTGTACCCGATCCTGGTGGTAGCCGGTGGCCTGCTGGTGTTTGCCCTGACCAACGCGCTGCACGGCAGCGGCTTCCTGGCTGTCTACCTGTGCGGCCTGGTGATGGGCAACAAGCCGATCCGCAGCCGCCATGGCATTTTGCATATGCTCGATGGCATGGCCTGGCTGGCGCAGATCGGCATGTTCCTGGTGCTGGGGCTGCTGGTCACGCCCCACGACCTGCTGCCCATCGCCCTGCCCGCGCTCGCCCTGGCCCTGTGGATGATCCTGGTCGCTCGGCCGCTGTCGGTGATGGTCGGCCTGTTGCCGTTCAAAGCGTTCCATGGCCGCGAAAAAGCCTTCATTTCGTGGGTCGGCCTGCGCGGCGCGGTACCGATCATCCTCGCGGTGTTCCCGCTGATGGCCGGGCTGCCGGATGCGCAGCTATTCTTCAACCTGGCGTTCTTCATCGTGCTGGTGTCGCTACTGGTACAAGGCACCAGCCTGCCGTGGGTAGCCAAGCTGCTCAAGGTCACCGTGCCGCCTGATCCCGCGCCGATCTCGCGTTCGGCCCTCGAGGTGCACATCACCAGCGAGTGGGAGCTGTTCGTGTATCGCCTGGGTGCGAAAAAGTGGTGCATCGGAGCAGCCCTGCGCGAGCTGAAAATGCCCGAAGGCACACGTATTGCCGCACTGTTCCGCGGCCAGCAATTGCTCCACCCATCCGGCAGTACGGTGCTGGAAGTGGACGACCTGCTGTGCGTGATCGGTCACGAGCACAACCTGCCGGCCTTGGGCAAACTGTTCAGCCAGGCACCGCAGCGCGGGCTGGACCTGCGTTTCTTCGGCGACTTCGTCCTCGAAGGCGACGCGCAATTGGGCGCAGTGTCGGCGCTCTACGGCCTCAAGCTCGATGGGCTCGACCCGCAGATGCCGCTCAGCCGCTTCATCATTCAGCGGGTTGGCGGCGCGCCGATCGTTGGCGACCACGTAGAATGGAACGGCACCGTCTGGACGGTCGCGGTCATGGACGGAAACCGGATCATGAAAGTGGGCGTCAGATTCCCCGAAGGAAGTCGTCCAGGGCCTGGGCTCTTCCTTTGAATTCCTGGCGAATGAATTCAAGCCTGCTGATGAATGAACGGTCTGCGTACTCAACAACACCAATACGACCGTTCATCCTGTAAAAAAACATTCAGCCCCCCAACTTTGTACAGACTTTAACTACTGAAGCGGAATACCTTTTCTACTCAGCAAGTTGCGAACAGTGTGCAACATTGCGACGCCCCTCCCCCTTTGGTTTCTGCTGTTTCCGCTGGCGCGACCATTACATTGACCCTGCTAGCCTGATTATGTCTCAACTTCCATCAGGCCAAGCCCATGCTCCCGGATACCGTACTTTCTTTTCAAGACGCAGCGGTAAATGCGCGACTGTACAACGGCTCCCAGTCACAAAGTTTCCTGTTGACCGGGAACGCTGGTGAAGATCAATTCGTGCAAAACCGCTATACACGTTACCACTTGAGTTCCGACGGCGTTCGATTGTGGGCGCAGCCGGAAGAAGACGTTCGCACACAACGTTTCCGAATCAGGCGCTACTCGGATGACACCGTATCGATCCAGTCAGTACTGACAGGGTACGTGCTGACCTTCAATCATCAGACACCGACCATGGAGATCCTGGCGGCCGGCAACTTGAACCAGCGCTTCCGGCTGGTCACCCAGGGCGATGGCTCCATAGGCATCCGCAGGCACCGCTGGGCGACGTTCGAGGCCACCGTGGACCGTTTCGCGGCCGTGTATCGACTGGGTACGCGCTTTCCCCTGATGAACCGGCAACCAACAGGTTTCTACGCCCCCAAGAATAGCGCTTTCAAAGTGATCGTCGTACACACGGACACCCCGCCCATCGCGATGAACCTGTTCATTGGCGCCCCTTACGCCGACACGGACACGCAATACTCCCAGCAACGAACTTATCCCCTTCAACTTGGCACCAATACCATTACCGATCCTGGTGGAGGCGTCATCTATTTCCAACTGGCCAATGAAATAAACACCGCCAATGTCATCATTCTGGGTGCACAGGAACTTCCCTACTTCGAACACGGGAATACCTCGACAGCCGTCTATCACGCTATGCTCGATGCGCGGCCAACCCCGTACGTGGAGTTGTACAGCGCCCGGGTCGTTCTGACCGTCGATCGGGCATCGGCGCAGGCTTACAAGAACAGTGGCATACCGCTGCTGATGGCAACTTACGAGCGCATCATTGACGTGCAAGAGACGTTACTGGGTCTGGACAAGGCAGAAGAACTTCATGCACCGGCTCCGCTGAAATATCATCTTGTACTGGGTAACCACGGTGGCGCTGGATCGGCACATGCCACCACCGGGTACACGGCATACAACATGGCGTATGCACAAGGGCTGCTTGAACCCGAGCGCCTCAAGGCGGAGTGGGCAGTGCCTCACGAAATAGGTCATCAGAACCAGATGCGCGCCTACTTGCCCAATGATTTCAGCGAAGTGACCAACAACCTCTTCGCCATGGCGACCCAGCGGGTATTCGGTGTGCGGTCGAATTTGACTCACCCCGGCGCGAACGGCAAGGACACCTGGGACAATGCGCTGGAAAAGCAGGCCGCGGCTGATCTGGACATAACCCAGCTATCTGCGTTTGAGCGTCTGGCGGCCCTGGAGCAACTACGCCTCGGGTTCGGCGACGCTTTTTGGCCACGGTTGAACCGGATTGCCCGTGAGCATGGCCCTTGGAGCACAACGCCCTCACGAGCCCAATCGTTCGATAACCTAGCACTGTTTGGGAGCATGGCCGCTTGGGCTGATCTGCGAGCCTTCGTGCGCGCCTGGGGGATGCCTCTTTCAACGGCAGCCGATCAACAAATTACCGAGATGCGCCTGCCTGCGCCGCCTGCAGATCTGCTGACGCTCAGGGAGCCTCGGGCTGGAGCGAGTGCGAGCTCCAGCCCTGAGAAAGAGCCGGAATGTGGCACCGAGCCGCCCGGCGACACGTCTCTGCTGAAAGATGCCTAGACTGGCTCGAAGGGCGCTGGCCCCAGCGATTTGGTCGGGGCCGCAGTCCGGCCCCGCCCGAGACTGTGTGACGGACCGAAGGCGCATAAACCGGACTGTTCACATGACATAGCCTGGCCTGCGTCAGGCAATGCGGTCATGCACGGGAACCGGATCATGAAAGTGGGCGTCAAATTCCGCGAAGGAAGTCGTCCAGGGCCTGGGCTCTTCCTCTAAACTGCCCATCTCTCTTCGAGCTGTACGACTTTTAACCTATGCGCAATTTTCTTTCCGCAGCCCTGCTGGGGCTGTGCATGGCTGTCGCCAGCGTTCAGGCTGCCGACCCGCTGAACCGTGAATCGGTGCAACACAACCTCGACAAGATCGCCGAGCGCAAGCTGCCAGAAGCCGACCAGAAGGCGCTGCAGCAGGTGTTCGAGCAGACCCTGGGGCTGCTTGGCAACCAGACCGACAACGAGCGCAAACTGGCCGACCTCAAGCAGCAACTGGCCGATGCACCCAAGCAGACCCTGGAGGCGCAGCGCGAGCTGAGCCGTCTCAAGGGCATGCCGATCATCCCTGTGAGCCAGCGCTATGCCACCTTGAGCGTGCCGCAGCTGGAGCAGATCTTCAGCGAGCGCACCACCGAGCAGGGCGAATTGCAAAAGGCCTTGTCCGATGCCAACAGCCTGATCATCACCGCGCAGACCCGCCCGGAACGCGCGCAGACCGAAATCAGCGCCAGCCAGAACCGTATCCAGCAGATCAGCGGCATTCTCAAGCTGGGCAAGAACGACGGCAAGGCGCTGACCCCCGACACGCGCAACCAGTTGGCGGCCGAACAGGCGTCGATCAATGCCTTGATCTACCTGCGCCGCCAGGAGCTGGCCGGCAACAGTACCCTGCAGGACCTGGGCAATGCCCGTCACGACCTGGTGCTGGAGAAGACCACCCGTTTGGAGCAGGAAATCCAGGACCTGCAGACGCTGATCAACCAGAAGCGCCTGGCGCAGTCCCAGGAAACCGTCACCAAGCAGTCGCTGGAAGCACAGAAAGCCGGCGGCAGCAGCGTGCTGGCCACGGAGAGTGCGACCAACGTCAAGCTGTCCGACTACCTGCTGCGCAGCACCGACCGGCTCAACGAGCTGACCCAGCAGAACCTCAAGACCCGCCAGCAGCTGGACAGTGTGACGCAGAGCGACCAGGCCCTGGACGAGCAGATCAGCGTGCTCAAGGGCAGCCTGTTGCTGTCCAAGATTCTCTACAAACAGAAGCAGGCGTTGCCGCACTTGAAGGTCGATCGCGACCTGGCCGACGAGATCGCCGACATCCGCCTGTATCAGTTCGAAGTCAACCAGCAGCGCGAAGCCATCGGCAACCCGGCGGCGTACGTGGACAACCTGATGGTCAATCAGCCACAGGACCAGAACGCGCCGCAATTGCGCAAAAGCCTGCTGGAGTTGGCGGTCACCCGCAGCGACCTGCTCGAACGCCTGAACCGGGAGCTGAGCGCACTGCTCAACGAGTCGATCACTCTGCAGCTCAATCAGAAGCAACTGCTCAGCACCGCGCAAGGCCTGCGTGCCACGCTGGACGAGCAGATGTTCTGGATCCCCAGTAACAAGCCGCTGGATGACGAGTGGTTCAAAGCCGTGCCGCGACGCCTGGAAAACCAGGTCGCCACCCTGCCCTGGGCATCGAGCGTAAGCGAACTGACCGATGGCCTGGTGCAGCGGCCGTTGCTGTTCCTGCCCCTGCTGCTGGTGATCGGCCTGCTGCAGTGGAAGCGCAAGTTTCTCTACCAGAAGCTCAATGCGGTGCATCAGGACATCGGTCACTTCAAGCGCGACCGGCAATGGCACACACCGGCGGCGATTCTGATCAACATTCTGCTGGCCATGCCCATGGCCCTGGGCCTGGCCCTGTGCGGCTACGCCTTGCTGATCGATGCTCGCGGGCAGAATGCCGGTCTTGGCGCGGCCATGTTGCAGATCGCCCAGGCCTGGCTGGTGTTCTACACCGCCTATCGCATCCTTGCCCCCGGCGGCGTGGCCGAGCTGCATTTTCGCTGGGAGCGTGCGCAGGTGGCCTTCCTCCAGGGCTGGGTGCGCCGGCTGGGCTTCGTCGTGCTGGCGCTGGTGTCGGTGGTGGCGGTGGCCGAACTGCAACCCTCGGCGCTGGCGGATGACGTGCTCGGCATTGCCGTGGTGCTGACCTGCTACGCATTGATGGCCTGGCTGCTGGGACGCTTGTTGGTCAGCAGCCCGACCCACAAGAGCGCTTCACTGTTCCGCCGTACCATCGGCCTGTTGTTCACCGCGCTGCCGATCGCGCTGTTCGTGGCTGTGTGTTTTGGCTACTACTACACGGCGCTCAAGCTCACCGACCGGCTGATTGACACCCTGTATCTGCTGATGATCTGGCTGGTCATCGAAGCCGCATTCGTGCGTGGCCTGAGCGTCGCCGCCCGGCGCCTGGCCTACCAACGGGCACTGGCCAAGCGGCAGACGGCGAAGGACAGCGGCGAAGGCGAAGCAGTCGCCGAAGAGCCGACCCTGGACATCGAGCAGGTCAACCAGCAGTCCTTGCGCCTGGTGCGCCTGGCCTTGCTGGCCGGCTTCATCGGCGCGCTGTACTGGGTCTGGAGCGATTTGATCAGCGTGTTCGCCTATCTGGACAACATCACCTTGTACGAGTACACCAGCGGCACCGGCGCAGCCATGAGCATGGTGCCGATCAGCCTCAGCGACTTCATCGGTGCGGCGGTGATCATCGGTATCACCTTCGTGCTGGCCGGCAACCTGCCGGGGCTGCTGGAGGTGCTGGTGCTGTCCAAGCTCAACCTGGCCCAGGGCAGCGCCTACGCCACCACGACGTTGTTGTCGTACGTGATCGCCGGGGTGGGTTTCGTGTCCACGCTGTCGACCCTGGGGGTGAGCTGGGACAAGCTGCAGTGGCTGGTCGCGGCGCTCTCGGTAGGGCTGGGTTTCGGCATGCAGGAGATCTTCGCCAATTTCATTTCCGGCATCATGATTCTGTTCGAGCGCCCGGTGCGCATCGGCGACACCATCACCATCGGCAACCTGTCGGGAACGGTGAGCAAGATCCGCATTCGCGCCACCACCATCACCGACTTCGATCGCAAGGACATCATCGTCCCCAACAAGACCTTCATCACCGGGCAACTGATCAACTGGTCGCTGACCGACACCATCACCCGGGTGACGTTGAAGCTGGGCGTGGACTACGGCTCGGACCTGGACCTGGTGCGCACCCTGCTGCTCAAGGCTGCGCGGGACAACCCGCGGGTGCTCAAGGACCCGGAGCCACTGGTGTATTTCCTCAACTTCGGCGAAAGCACCCTGGACCACGAGTTGCGCATGCACGTGCGTGACCTGGGTGACCGCAACCCGGTCCTGGACGAGATCAACCGCTTCATCAACAAGGAATTCAAGCGCCAGAACATCAACATTTCGTTCCGGCAAATGGAGATCTACCTGAAGAACACCACCGGCCGCGAGTACAAGCTGGTGCCCGCCGAGCCTGGAGAAAGTGCAGGCACCCTGCAGCCGGCGGCGACGCCTGCGCCGGCCGAGCCACCGAGCGCACCCCAGGCCGTGGAAGCACCCAAGCCACCGCCCTCGAAACTTGATTGAGCGCACCGCGCCAACGGAGAACGCACATGAAAGGCCTCGACGAACTGATCTTCGACAACCGCTTCGCCCGCCTGGGCGACGTTTTCTCCACCCACGTGCTGCCCGAGCCGATCGACAACCCACGGCTGGTAGTGGCCAGCGATGCGGCGATGAGCCTGCTGGACCTGGACCCGGCATGCGCCCGGACGCCACTGTTCGCTGAGCTGTTCAGCGGGCACAAACTGTGGAGCGAGACCGAACCACGGGCGATGATCTACTCGGGCCATCAGTTCGGCGGTTACACGCCACAGCTGGGCGATGGCCGCGGGGTGCTGCTGGGCGAGGTGTACAACGAGGCCGGCGAGCACTGGGACCTGCACCTC
The DNA here is from genome assembly GCF_014842235.1 of Pseudomonas sp. CFBP 13710. Classification (NCBI taxonomy): domain Bacteria; kingdom Pseudomonadati; phylum Pseudomonadota; class Gammaproteobacteria; order Pseudomonadales; family Pseudomonadaceae; genus Pseudomonas; species Pseudomonas sp. CFBP 13710. The sequence goes on from NZ_JACYVJ010000010.1 coordinate 40,960, forward strand.
AAGGGTGCCGGGCAGACGCCCTACTCGCGCATGGGCGATGGCCGGGCGGTGCTGCGTTCCTCGATCCGCGAGTTCCTCGCTTCCGAAGCCTTGCATGCCTTGGGCATTCCCAGCAGTCGCGCACTGTGCGTGATTGCATCGGACACCCCGGTGTGGCGCGAGAAACAGGAACGCGCTGCCATGCTCCTGCGCCTTTCCCCCAGCCATGTGCGTTTTGGGCACTTCGAGTACTTCTACTACACGCGCCAACCCGAACTGCAGAAACAGCTGGTCGACCATGTGCTGGCAGCGCACTTCCCCGGCTGTGCAACCCAACCCGAACCCTACCTCGACATGTTCCGCGAAGTCGTCGAGCGCAACGCCGAACTGATCGCCCAGTGGCAGGCCTACGGGTTCTGTCATGGGGTGATGAACACCGACAACATGTCGATCCTGGGCATTACCTTCGACTTCGGGCCGTACGCCTTCCTCGACGATTTCGATGCGAATTTCATCTGCAACCACTCCGACCATCAAGGCCGCTACAGCTTCAGCAACCAGGTGCCCGTGGCGCACTGGAACCTCAGTGCCCTGGCTCAATCGTTGACGCCGCTGATCAGCGTGGAGGCGCTGCAGGAAGCACTGGGGTTGTTCCTGCCGCTGTACGAGGCGGCCTGGCTGGACATCATGCGGCGGCGACTGGGTTTCACCCTGGCCGAAGAGGGCGACAAGGCGTTGCTAGAACGTCTGCTGGGGCTGATGCAGAACAGCGGTGTGGACTACAACCTGTTTTTCCGCCGCCTGGGTGAGGATGGCTCGCTGGCCGTGCTGCGCGATGATTTCGTCGATATCCAGGGCTTCGATGCCTGGGCAGGCGATTACCAGGCGCGCATGGAGCGCGATGTGGTGGAAGGCCGCACGGAACGCATGAACCAGGTCAACCCGTTGTACATCCTGCGCAATTACCTGGCGCAAAAAGCCATCGATGCGGCCGAAGACGGTGACTATTCGGAGGTGCGCCGCCTGCACCAGGTGCTTTGCAATCCATTCGAAGCGCAGCCGGGCATGGAAAGTTACGCCGAACGGCCACCAGAGTGGGGCAAGCATCTGGAGATCAGTTGTTCGTCGTGAGCAACACTGGCCGCGAACGCTGCACCGCAGTGCATCAGGCAGACCGCATCCTGCCCTTCGCGGCCGATGACCGCTCCTTCGGAGTAGGCTGTGGCGCTTGGGTTGATAACCGATCTTTCTGCCTCCAGATACGCAGGGGCCATCTTTCAAATCGGAGCCGGACATGAGCGACTCACTGGTAATCCCCTGCCCGCAGTGCAACGGGCTCAATCGCATTCCTGCTTTGCGCCTGACCGACCAGCCCAAATGCGGGCGGTGCAAGGCGGCGGTGTTGCTCGATACACCCTTCGAGCTGACTCAAGGCGACTATGCCAGCCAGATCAAGGGCGATCTGCCGCTGCTGGTGGACGTCTGGGCCGACTGGTGCGGGCCATGCAAATCCTTCGCACCGGTGTTCGAGCAGACGGCAAAGCAACTGCAGGGCCAATGCCGACTGGCCAAGCTGGACAGCCAGGCCAACCCGCAGCTGTCCACGCAGCTTGGCATCCGCTCGATACCGAGTTTGATCCTGTTCAAGAATGGTCGAGAAGTGGCGCGGCAGAGCGGCGCGATGCCGTTGCCACAGTTGCTGGCCTGGCTCGGTGCCCAGGGTATCGCCAACCTGTAGCAACCTGATGCACCGCATCGAGGCCGGACGCGGCTTGCGCCGCTGCTACAGGGGATTGAGCAAGGCCCGCCCTTGGGTTGATCGCGGTGCGTGTAGCAGCGGCGCAAGCCGCGTCAGCAAACGCCGCGGTGGATCAGGCAGATCGCGATGTAGCAGCGGCGCAAGCCGCGTCAGCGAACGCCGCGGTGGATCAGGCAGATCGCGGTGCCTGATTCGCGGCCGCAGAACGCTCCCACAGTCGATCACAGGGGTGGGAGGTCAGGCTTGTTCGAGCAGGTCATGCAGCTCGACGAACTGCTGGGTCAGCTTGTGTCGCGGGTCCAGGTAGATCAATGGGATATTCAGCTCATGGGACTCGCGCATCTTGACCGAGCTGTTCAAATACACCGGCAGCACGGGCAGGCCCTCGGCGATCAGTTCGTCGAGCATCTGCCGAGGCAGGCTGGCCCGAGGCTGGAACTGGTTGACGACGATACCTTCGACTTCAAGACCCTCGTTGTGGTCCTCTTTCAACTCAGCGATTTCACTCAGCAGACCATAGAGCGCATGCCGGGAAAAGCTGTCGCAATCGAAGGGAATCAACACCCGATCCGCAGCGATCAGCGCCGACACCGCATAGAAATTCAGCGCCGGCGGGGTGTCGATATAGATCCGATCATAATCTTCACTGAGCTCGTCGAGCAGTTTGCGCAGCTTGTTGATCTTGTGCTTGGCTTCCAGCTTGGGCTGCAGATCAGCCAACTCCGCCGAAGCCGTGACTACATGCAGGTTGTCATAGGGCGTTTGATGGATATCCACCTTGCCTTTCTTGCTGGCCGGACCCGACGACAGGATCTGCTTGAAGAAGTCCGCGATGCCCATCGGAATATCGTTACCGGTCAGCCCGGTGAGGTACTGGGTAGAGTTGGCCTGGGCATCGAGGTCGATCAATAACGTGCGAAAGCCCTCGTTGGCACTGACGGCCGCCAGGTTGCAGGCAATGCTGGATTTGCCTACGCCGCCCTTCTGATTGAACACCACGCGCCGCATCTATATCCCTCCATGACAGGCAAAGCCTCGAGTGTAGCGGCCAGAATATTACAGTTGCTAGCACGCCGGGACGTTCATTCTCGGATTTTTCCTACAATTTCCTGCAGTCTCGGTGCTAGTGTTGGCAGAAATCATTAGCCAGCTATATAGTTTTTCAACTCCTGCCGCCCCCATCCCGAGGTCACCGTGAAAACTGCTGTCGCGCCTGCTGCGCAAGCTGTTGATACCTCCCATCAAAACGCCGCTCAGTTCAACGAGCAGTACATCGAGAAAGGCACCCCGCAGTTCCTGCGCACGGTACTCGCCCTGTTCAGCGGCGGCTTCGCCACCTTTGCCCTGCTGTATTGCGTGCAACCCATGATGCCGATCCTGTCCCACGAGTTCGGCATCAACGCCGCCCAGAGCAGCCTGGTGCTGTCGGTGGCTACCGGGATGCTGGCCATCGGATTGCTGATCACCGGGCCGATTTCCGACAGTGTAGGACGCAAGCCGGTGATGGTGGCAGCCTTGTTCAGCGCAGCGCTGTGCACCCTCGGCAGTGCCTTGATGCCCACCTGGGACGGCGTGCTGTTGCTGCGCGCCTTGACCGGATTGAGCCTGAGCGGCCTGGCTGCGGTAGCCATGACCTACCTGAGCGAGGAAATTCATCCGCAACACATCGGTCTGGCAATGGGTTTGTACATTGGCGGCAACGCCATCGGCGGCATGAGCGGACGCCTGATCACCGGCGTGCTGATCGACTTCGTCAGTTGGCACACTGCACTGTTGGTGGTCGGCGGCCTGGCCCTGGTCGCAGCGGCGGTTTTCGTCAGGATCCTCCCGGAATCGCGTAACTTCCGCCCCCGCAAGATGAACCCACGTGGCTTGCTGGAAGGCTTCACCATGCACTTCAAGGATGCCGGCCTGCCGTGGCTGTTTCTCGAAGCGTTCCTGCTGATGGGCAGCTTCGTGACGCTGTTCAACTACATTGGCTACCGCCTGTTGGCCGAGCCCTACCACATGAGCCAGGCGCTGGTGGGGCTGCTGTCGGTGGTGTACCTGGCCGGCATCTACAGCTCGGCGCAGGTGGGCTCGCTGGCCGACAAGCATGGCCGACGCAAGGTGTTCTGGATGAGCATCGTGCTGATGTTCGCAGGCCTGCTGGTGACCCTGTTCAATCCGGTACCAGTGATCCTGCTGGGGATGCTGATGTTCACCTTTGGCTTTTTCGGTGCGCACTCGGTAGCCAGCAGCTGGATCGGACGGCGTGCGTTGACGGCCAAGGGGCAGGCGTCTTCGTTGTACCTGTTCAGTTATTACGCGGGGTCAAGCGTGGCCGGGACGGCGGGAGGGATGGCCTGGCACTACGGTGGCTGGACGGGTGTGGGCGGGTTTATCGCGGGGTTGTTGACGGTGGCGTTGGTGGTGGCGGCGAGGCTGGCGAAGTTGCAGCCGGTGGGGGCGTCCAAATGAACCGCATGCACCGCCGACGCGGCTTGCGCCGCTGCTACAGGGGCGGGTGTTTCTGTAGCAGCGGTGCAAGCCGCGTCAAGATTCAACACGGAAGGATGTCAGCCGTGATATTGCCCTGAAAACTCATGCACGGCGTTGATGAACGCGCCGGCATGCTCGGGATCGACTTCCGGGGTGATGCCGTGGCCGAGGTTGAACACATGGCCTGTGCCCTGCCCGTAGCTGGCGAGGATCCGCGCCACTTCGGTGCGAATCGCTTCGGGCTTGGCGTACAGCACGGTAGGGTCCATGTTGCCCTGCAGGGCGACCTTGTGGCCAACGCGGCGACGGGCTTCGCCGATGTCGCAGGTCCAGTCCAGGCCCAGCGCGTCGGCGCCGGCGTCGGCGATGCTTTCCAGCCACAGGCCGCCGTTCTTGGTGAACAGGATCACCGGCACCTTGCGCCCTTCGTGTTCGCGGATCAGGCCGCTGACGATCTTGCGCATGTAGGCCAGGGAGAATTCCTGATACGCCGCGGCCGACAGGTTGCCGCCCCAGGTATCGAAGATCTGCACCGCCTGGGCCCCGGCCATGATCTGGCCATTAAGGTAGCTGGTGACCGACTGCGCCAGCTTGTCCAGCAGCAGGTGCATGGCCTGGGGCTGGTCGTAGAGCATGGCTTTGGTCTTGCGAAAATCCTTCGACGAACCGCCTTCGACCATGTAGGTGGCCAGCGTCCAGGGGCTCCCGGAAAAGCCGATCAGCGGCACCCGGCCGTTGAGTTCGCGGCGGATTGTGCTGACCGCGTCCATGACGTAGCCCAGATCCTGATGCGCATCGGGGATCGGCAGCGCTTCGATGTCGGCCAAGGTACTGACGACCTTCTTGAAGCGCGGGCCTTCGCCGGTTTCGAAGTACAGGCCCTGGCCCATGGCATCGGGGATGGTGAGGATGTCGGAGAACAGGATGGCCGCATCCAGCGGGTAGCGTTCCAACGGCTGCATGGTGACTTCGCAGGCGAACGACGGGTTCTTGCACAGGCTCATGAAGTCACCGGCCTTGGCGCGGCTGGCGCGGTACTCGGGCAGGTAGCGTCCGGCCTGGCGCATCATCCACACCGGGGTGACGTCAACGGGCTGCTTGAGCAGGGCACGCAGGAAGCGGTCGTTCTTGAGGGGAGTCATGTCAACATCCGGCAGAAAAGTATGAGGATTTTCGCAGAGCAAAGAACAACAAGCCACCGGCGAGGGCTGGGCGGTGATCTGCGCAGCAGCACCACCCGGCCGCTTGGCTGAATCAGTCCTGCGTATCGCTGCAGCGACTCACCAGGGCGTCGATCCTGCTTTTGCACTGGTCCATGGCATGGGCGTGGCCCTGGCTCAGCTCGACCTGGCGCTGGCATAGATTCAGCGCGGCCAGCACCAGCAGGCGGTCGCCGATCAATGTCGGATGGCTGCGCTTGGTCTGCGCCAGCGTGCGCTCGAGCATGCCGAACGCCTGACGCAGCGCCTGCTGTTCGCCGGGCGGTGCTTTCACTGAATATTCGTTGCCCAGGATCGAGAAGACCTCAACCCCGTCGTCAAGGTTCATACCGCCGCCGCGGTAGCACGCTCGACCAGTGCTTGAATACGCGCCGTGGTTGCGCCCTGCTTTTCTTCCTGTTCCAGCAGACTGAGCTGCAGCGTGTCGTTGTCATCCTTGGCCTGGGCCAGCTCGCCGGCCAGCTGGGCATTGCGTTCGGCCAGTTCCCGGTTGTGCTTGACCAGGTCGTTTACCAGGCTTTCCAATTGATTCAGGGATGCTTCCAACATTTGCTATTTCCAACACTTTGTCAGGGGCGCGAACGATAAAGAAAAAACCTCGCCCGGGCCAGCTTTGATAGGACCCCGATGGACCCCCAAATCGCTGTTCGGTTCGTCCCGTTCATCGGTCTTCATCGCTTGAGCGTTCGCGATGACGCGCATCACCTGCGGCAATTTGTCCCCTTCAGACTTTTTACATTCGACCGATAAGCCGTGCAGCCCTTTCTTGTGTCGCACGGACGCGCCCTACCTTTCGGTAACCTCACATGTCTTTACGCAACATGAACATCGCCCCGCGCGCGCTGCTCGGTTTCTCCCTCATCGGCGTGCTGATGATCGTGCTCGGGGTGTTTTCCCTGGTCCAGATGAGCCACATCCGCGCCGCCGGCCAGAACATCGAGAACAACACCGTACCCAGCATCACCAGCCTGGACGAGCTGACCCAGCTGACGCTGCGCCTGCGTGTGCTGTCGTACCGCTTGTTGCTCAATCGCGAAGCCGACATCCAGCAGAAAACCGTGCAGCTGTTCGACCAGCGCAACGAGCAGATCAACCAGGCCCAGGCCCGTTACGAGAAAATGATCTCCAATGACGAAGAGCAGGCGGCCTACGATGACTACAAGCGTTTGCTGGGCCAGTATCGCCAGCTCGAAGCTCGCATGAAGAGCTTTTCGGCCAACGGTCAGGTGGAAGAGCTGCGGACCATGCTCAACAGCGACATGCTGAGCAATTCCGAGCAGGTCAATGCCGTGCTCGAGAAACTGGTCAAGATCAACAATGTGCAAACCCGCGAGATCAATCAGCAAGCCGAGGATGAATACCGCTCGGCGTTCACCTGGGTGGTGGGCATGCTGATCGTGGCGACCCTGCTGACGTTCCTGTTTGCCTGGCTGTTGACCCGCAGCATCGTCAGGCCGATCGACCAGGCACTGGTGGCGGCCGAGGCAATTGCCGAAGGCAACCTGACCCGGCCGATCCATGCCGAGGGGCGCGACGAAGCCGCGCGGTTGCTGCTGGCCATGCAGAAGATGCAGGGCAAGCTGCGCGATACCCTGCAGCGCATTTCCGGTTCGGCGACCCAATTGGCATCGGCTGCCGAGGAACTCAACAGCGTCACCGACGAAGGTGCTCGCGGCCTGACTCAACAGAACAACGAGATCGAACAGGCCGCCACTGCAGTCAACGAGATGACCAGTGCGGTCGAAGAAGTGGCACGCAACGCCGTGAGCACCTCCGAGGCGTCCAAGGACGCGACCACGTCGGCCAGCGATGGCCGTGACCTGGTCATGGAAACCGTCAGCGCCATCGAACGCATGAGCGGCGACGTGCAGAGCACCGCCGAGCTGATTGGCAACCTGGCAACCGAGTCGCGCGACATCGGCAAGGTGCTGGACGTGATTCGTGGCCTGGCCGACCAGACCAACCTGCTGGCGCTCAACGCAGCCATCGAGGCGGCACGTGCTGGGGAGGCAGGCCGCGGGTTTGCCGTGGTGGCCGACGAGGTCCGCGCGCTGGCGCACCGCACCCAGCAGTCGACCAGCGAGATCGAGCGCATGATCGGCAGCATCCAGGGTGGCACCGAGCAAGCCGTGGACTCGATGCGCAACAGCACCGAGCGCGCCGAGTCGACCCTCAACATCGCCAAGGGTGCCGGCATGGCGCTGGAGACGATCAATGGCGCCATCGTGCAGATCAACGAACGCAACCTGGTGATTGCCAGCGCTGCCGAAGAGCAGGCCCAGGTGGCGCGCGAAGTGGACCGCAACCTGGTGAACATTCGCGACCTGTCGGTGCAGACCGCTGCAGGTTCGGCGCAGACCACGGCGGCCAGCGGCGAACTGGCGCGCCTGGCAGTGGATCTGAATGGGCTGGTGGCGCGCTTCAAGGTGTAAGCACCAGGCGCCTTCACGCGTTCACTCATAGACACCGCGCGCACCGCCGACGCGGCTCGCGCCGCTGCTACAGAAATACCGCAATGCCTCGTCGTCCCGCCTCGACGCAGTCGTTCAAATGCACCGCAATACCTCGTAGCAGCGGCGCAAGCCGCGTCCCGCCTCGACGCAGTCGTTCAGAAACACCGCGACCCCCTGTAGCAGCGGCGCAAGCCGCGTCCGGCCGCGACGCAGGCGTTCAGATGCACCGCAATACCTTGTAGCAGCGGCGCAAGCCGCGTCCCGCCTCGACGCAGTCGTTCAGAAACACCGCGACCCCCTGTAGCAGCGGCGCAAGCCGCGTCTGGCCTCGATGCAGTCGTCCGAAACCACGACTGACATCGCAATCGCACATCAGAACTCGATGCGCACATCTCCCTTCGGCACGCTGCAGCAGGACAGGATGTAGCCCTCGGCTTCGTCATCCTCGGTGATGCCGCCGTTGTGCTCCATCTCCACCTCGCCTCCCAGCTTGAGCACCTTGCAGGTGCCACAGATGCCCATGCCGCAGGCCTTGGGAATCATCATCCCGAGCTTGGAAGCCGCTGCGTGCACGGTTTCGCCCGGCGCCACGCGGATGCTCTTGCCGCTGGCGGTGAACTCCACCAGGTGCAGTTCCGAGACGTCCACTTCCGGCGCATCGGCGGCCTGCTCGGCCTGTTCCACGGCGTCGGCGCGCGCCTCGGGCGGCGTGGCGCCGAACGATTCCTCGTGGTAACGGGTCATGTCGAAGCCGGCGGCTTCCAGCAGGCGCTTGACCGCAGTCATGTACGGGGTCGGCCCGCAGCAATACACCTCGCGCTCCATGAAGTCGGGCGCGATCAATTCCAGCAGCTTGTGGTTCAGGTAGCCACGGTAGCCCGACCACGGCTCACCCAGCCCATGCTTCTCGCAGATGATGTGCAGGCTGAAGTTGTCGACCCGCGAGGCCATGTGCTCCAGTTCGCGGTGGTAGATGATGTCCTTGGGCGAACGCGCACTGTGCACGAAAACCATGTCGACGTTGGCGTTGGTGTCGTAGAACCAGCGCGCCATCGACATCACCGGCGTGATACCGACCCCACCGCTGAGATAGAGAATCTTCGGTGCCGGAAAGTCGATGGCATTGAATAGCCCGACCGGGCCATGTACCGCCAGCTCCTGGCCCTCGTGCAGGGTATCGTGCAACCAGTTCGAAACGCGCCCGCCCGGCACTCGCTTGATGGTGATGGAAAAGCTGTACGGCACCGACGGCGCGCTGGAGATGGTGTACGAGCGCATCACCGGCTGGCCTTCGATTTCCAGTTCCAGGGTCACGAACTGGCCTGGCTTGAAAAAGAACAGAATGGGCTGGTCGGCCATGAAGCAGAAGGTGCGCACGTCCCAGGTTTCCTGGATCACCTTGACGCAACGAACGATGTGGCGCCCATTGGCCCAGGTCTGGGTATTGACGGGCATCAGGAAGGGGTTGGACATGCTGGTCTCCAAGGTCGACTGCCGACTGTGCGTGCAGCGATTCTGCGGGTGCACCGCCACCGCCACATTCCCATCCGCGACATCCACATGCTCATGGCGACCAGCCCCATGCCGCCTAGCCTGCAGCGTCGGGAATGGATTTGGCCATGTCGCCCATGGATAAGGTTCATGGCGCGCCGAGTCGCACACTCCACCGCATCTGAACGCAGTTTCAGCCGCCTTGCGTCGACAACCGTAACAGCCACTTTTTTCGCGGCCACACTGCCTGGCCATGAGGATGAACACGATGGATGCCACCACTACCCTGAGTCTGGGCGATCCGCTGGAACCCGCACGCAAGGCAACCGCCCAGATGCTGCAGGAACGCGAGCGTACCTTCTCGCTGCCGCAGCCGTTCTACAACGACGAACGCCTGTTCCAGATCGACATGCAGGAGATCTTCAACAAGGAATGGCTGATCGCCGGCATGACATGCGAGATCCCGGCCAAGGGCAACTACCTCACCCTGCAGATCGGCAGCAATCCGATCCTCGTGGTGCGCGGGGCCGAAGGGGTGGTGCATGCCTTTCACAACGTCTGCCGCCATCGCGGTTCGCGACTGTGCACCAAGGAAAAAGGCAAGGTGGCCAAGCTGGTCTGCCATTACCACCAGTGGACCTACGAGCTGGATGGCCGCCTGCTGTTCGCCGGCACCGAGATGGGCGCCGACTTCGACATGAAGCAGTACGGCCTCAAGCCCGTGCATGTGAAAACGTCAGGCGGCTACATTTTCATCAGCCTGGCGGAGAACCCGCCTGCGATCGACAATTTCCTCAGTACGCTGAACCATTACATGGAACCGTACGACATGGAAAACACCAAGGTCGCGGTGCAGACCGATCTGCTGGAAAAGGCCAACTGGAAACTGGTGCTGGAGAACAACCGCGAGTGCTACCACTGCGGCGGCGCCCACCCCGAATTGCTCAAGACCCTGCTGGAATGGGACGACGTCACCGACCCCCGCGCCGACCAGGCCTTCAAGGACCATGTGGCCGCCTCGGCTGCCGCCTGGGATGCCGAAAAGATCCCCTACGCCCACGCCAGCCACGGCCTGCGCAACCGCATCGTGCGCATGCCGCTGCTCAAGGGCACGCTGTCGATGACGCTGGACGGCCAGGTCGGCTGCAAGAAACTGATGGGGCGCATCAAGAATCCGGACCTGGGTTCGATGCGCATCCTGCACCTGCCGCATTCCTGGAACCACTGCATGGGTGACCACATCATCGTGTTCACGGTGTGGCCGATCAGCGCGCAGGAAACGGTGGTCACCACCAAGTGGCTGGTGCACAAGGACGCCGTGGAAGGCGTGGACTACGACGTCGCGCGGATGCGCCAGGTGTGGGACGCGACCAACGACCAGGATCGCCGCCTGGCCGAGGAAAACCAGCGGGGCATCAACTCCACCGCCTACCAGCCGGGGCCGTACTCCAAGACCTACGAGTTCGGCGTCGTGAACTTCATCGACTGGTACAGCGAGCGGCTGCTGAGCAACCTGGGGGCGGAGCCTGCGGCGTATCTCAAGGGCGTGGCAGTGCACGAGTAACAGGCGAGCTCGGGATACATCCTGAAAAGATGCAATCTGGCGTTTGCCTGCCCAGGCATTCTATGGTCGCTGCCCAACAATAAAAGGGCGGCACCATGTCCTCCACTCCCGGCTTGCCATACGTTGCGGGCATCGATGGCCTGCGCGCGATCGCGGTACTTGCAGTCATCGTTTTCCATGTCGATTTCCTGCGCTTTCTGCCAGGAGGCTTCACCGGCGTAGACATGTTCTTCGTCATTTCCGGCTACGTGATCAGCCGCTCCCTGGCGCAAACGAGCGGCCTGCCGCTGCGCACCTTCCTGCTGGGGTTCTACCAACGACGCCTGCTGCGCATTCTTCCGGCGTTATTGCTTGTGCTCACCGCCAGTGTACTGATGTCGGCGCTGATCGTTCCCCCGGTATGGCTCAGCAGCCAGAACGAAGACACCGGCCTGGCCGCATTCGTGGGGCTGAGCAACCTGGTTCTGGCCTGGCAGACCGACACCTATTTCTCACCGAAAGCCGAGTTCAACCCGTACCTGCACACCTGGTCGCTGGGCGTGGAAGAACAGTTCTATCTGCTATTGCCCACGGTCTTCCTGCTCTGGCTGCGCTACCGCGAAAACAGCGTGATCGCGCGCTGCCTGCTGCCTGCCTTGACCCTAGCCTCGCTGGCCTGGTGCGCGGTGCAGACCCACGCCGCACCCTTGTCGGCGTTCTATCTGCTGCCCAGCCGTTTCTGGGAACTGGCCGCTGGTGCATTGCTGTTCCAGGCCATTGGCCAAGGCCGCCTGACTCGCCTGCAACCGTGGCATCGACAGGCGATGCTGGTGGCCGGGCTGGCGTTGCTGGCGGCAGGCTTCATCCTGACGCCGGCTGCACGCTTCCCGTACCCATGGGCGCTAGTCCCGGTGCTGGGCACGGTGTTGCTGATCGCCGCCGTGGTGCTCGGCAGCGATCGACCCGCTGGCCCGTTGCTGACGGTCTTGCAATGGCCAGCCCTGACGTACGTGGGGCGCCTGTCATATTCGCTGTACCTGTGGCACTGGCCCGTAGCGGTATTCCTGCGCTGGACCATTGGCCTGGAAGCATTGTGGATCCAGCTGGCCTACCCGTTGCTGGTGTTCGGCCTGGCAGCGGCGTCCTACCACTGGGTCGAAATGCCAGTGCGCCGTGGCGGCACGCGGTGGCATCGCCGTGCGGGGCTGTCGATGTGCGGTGGGCTGAGTGCCATGGGGCTGTGCGCCGGGATTGCGGCGTGGACAATCCACTCCACCGAGCGTTTATCGCTGAGTACCGTGGCCGATAGCTACACCTGGCATGCCTACAGACACTACCCTCGGGAGCCGATCGAAAAGATCGACCAGCCGGGCCTGCACGGGCGCCAGCTTTTCGTGCTGGGCGACTCACACACCGCCGCCTACCGCACGATGCTCAACATCGTCTCGCTGCGATTGGGCATCGACGTGGTGGAATACGAACGCGGCGGCTGCGCGGTGGTCAGCCTGCTGGATGCCGATCCGCCCGCCTGCGCGACTTGGCAGAGCAGTGCGTTGGCCGATATTCAGGCACGCGCCAAGCCAGGCGATGTGGTGTTCCTAGCGTCCCTGCGCATGCCGGAGCTGGCGGGCCGCGATTGGCAGCAGGGCGAGGACGCAATCTTCGAACAAGCACGCGGCGAGCGCACTGTGCAACACGCCCAAGCGGCCCGCCAGGCCGCCGACGCCGTGCTCGAACCGCTGCAGGCGGCGGGCTTGACCGTACTGATCGACGCACCGTCGCCGGTCTTCAAGGCCCCGGCGAACCGTTGCTCGGATCCATTCAACCGAATGAATCCGATCTGCACGCCCGGACTGAGCGTGGAACACGACCGGATAGTGCAGCTACGTGCGCCGCAGATGCATCTGCTGACGATACTGACCCGCGAATACCCGGCGCTGAACGTCTGGGATCCGTTGCCGATCCTTTGCCCGGGCAACACCTGCTCGGCCTACGACTCGAACGAAACACCACTCTTCGCCGATGCCGACCACCTGAGCGGCCACGGCAACCGTGTGCTCGAACCCTCTTTCACAGCGCTTTTGATACACCTCTACGCACCCCTGCGAACGCGATGACGCACCCGGCACGGCAAGCCGAACGCGGCCTGCATCGCCGCTACAGTTGTGCGCAGCGTTGATACCGTGGGTGTTCATGGCTGGCTGCCGGGCGATCAGAGATAAAGAGGGAAATCTATCCGAGCAAGGCAGGACAGCATGTCGCCCCTTCGAAGCATCTCCGATCAACTCGCCATCCATGCCCGCACCCCGGCACTGGTGGTGTCCGACCCCCGTGGCCTGGCCGTACGTACCATCGGTTATTACCGACGCGAAGCCGACGTCCCTGCCGAGCCCCGGGTCAGTGCCCAATGGCATGACCACGCAGGCCGTCCTGTCAGCCAGTGGGATCCGCGTCAGTTCGAGCATTTCCAGAGCGGTGTGAGCGAGACGCCGAATCAAGCAACGGTGTTCAGCTTCTCGGGTACACCGTTGTTGCAGCGCAATGCGGATTCTGGCTGGAAAGCGATGTTGCTCGACGCCCAAGGCTCCAACCGGGAAAGCTGGGACAGCAAAGGCATCCACACCACGCTGAATTATGACCGACACGCCAGGTTGATATCGGTTGCCAAACGCGATGCCGAGGGCCGGCAACGCGTCACGCAACGCGTCGATTACGCAGCGGTCGACAGCGAGCACGCTGCTCGCAATCTGTGCGGCACGAGCTATCGGCATGACGATGACGCGGGCAGCAGAATCGCCCATGGGTTTGACATCAACGGCGAAGCGATCAGCTATACGCAGCGTTTTCTGGACGCAGAGGTGCTACCCGACTGGCCCGTGTCCCTGGCGGAACGCGATGCCTTGCTAGAGCCTGGGCCGGGTTATCGCACCTCCTATACCCACGATGCCACCGGCATGCTTGTCACCCACAGAGACGCCTTGGGTAATGTGCAACATTTTGGCCATGACATCAGTGGTCTGGAGGCTACCAGCCGGCTGGTGACCGCCGAAGGGCTGAACTGTGAACTGCTGTCGGCGTTGAGTCATGATGCAGGCGGGCGGATCGTTTCGCAAACGATAGGCAATGGCGTGACAAGCCGCGCCGAGTTCGACCCCATCGACCAACAGCTACTCAGGGCAACGTCCGTAAGCGCCGACGCGGTCGTGCTTCAGGATTTGCACTACCTGTATGATCCAGCCGGCAACATCATCAAGGTCAGCGATCAATCTCAACCCACCAAATACCACGCCAATCGTCGCATCGAAGCGGTCAACGAATATCGCTATGACTCGTTTTGCCAACTGATCGAAGCTACCGGTCGCGAAGCTGCAAATGCGGGCGGCGAAGGCCCATCACTGCCGCCGTTGCTGGCAATGCCTCAGGATCCTTCCTTGCTGCTCAACTACCGGCAGAACATGGAGTATGACCGGGCGGGCAACCTGACAGAGCTTCGCCACGTCAATGGGCAACGGAACCGAACACTCAGAATGGCGGTGGCAAGTGCCAGCAACAGATCGCTGCCCGAGCGCAATGGGCAACTCCCCGATGAAGGCCAGTTGACCGATGGCTTCGATGCCAATGGAAACTCCCGCGAACTGCTGCCCGGGCAGGTAATGACATGGGATGAATACAACCAGCTGCAGCGCGTGGCACCGGTGCAGCGCGACGATGAAGAAGACGACTATGAGCGCTACATCTACGACGCTGCGGGAAGTCGTTTGCGCAAGATATCCCATGCCCAACAGCGCAGCGGCGCACGTCGATGTGAGGTCCGCTACCTACCGGGGCTGGAAATTCGGACGGACAGCCGCAGCGGTGAGCGCTTGCATGTCATCGTTGCGCAAGCGGGTAAGAACGGCGTCCGTCTGCTGCATTGGGCACATGGCAAACCCGAGGGTTTGCCTAATGATCAACTGCGTTTCACCCTGAGCAACCATTTGCGCTCAGCCACGTTGGAGTTGGGCAGCGACGGCCAGTTATTGAGCCGGGAAGAATACTATCCGTTCGGGGGCACCGCCTGCTGGGCCGGTCGCAGTGCACTGCAAGCCAAGTACAAAACCATCCGCTACTCCGGCAAGGAACGTGACGCCACCGGTCTTTACTATTACGGCTTGCGCTACTACGCACCCTGGCAGATCCGATGGATCAATCCGGATCCGGCGGGCGATATCGACGGTCTGAACCTTTATGCGATGGTAGGCAACAATCCTATCACCATGGTGGACGGTGATGGGCGCGCCAAAACAAAGCATGACACCCTTGAAAGCATGATTGAAGCGGGCCCTACAGACGAATACCTGGCGGGGCAGCCGTATTGGGGAACCGGTTCCGAGAGCGAGCGACGCCGTAAATATGAGAACTGGAAAGGCCATTGCAAGACCTGGTTCAATCGCACCAGGCAGAGCCGCGCGCAGGTACTGCTTTCGGCCTACGAAATCTCTGAAACCAATAGCAAGGGTGTGATCCAGGCACTGAAAAATATGGAAAGCACTACTGAGCTGGCGAAGTCGGTCGGACTTCGAGGGGCGACTATCGTTGTTTCCAACTTGAGCTCTACAGCCACAGGAACAGCCATTGGCACAGCCGTCGGGGCGATGGCATTGGGCCCGGCGGGGGCTCTGGCCGGTGCTGGCATAGGCATGGTGCTCGGTAAGCTGGCCAGTGTCGCCTCGGAAAAGGCAATGGAAAAAGCCGGCAATACCGCCACTCTGCATCTGCGTACTGGAACTCTGAGTGCTTCATCGATCATTCATGACGCGAAGATTCGCAAGAACGGTCTGGTGGGTAAGTTCTACTATAAATCTCGCACTTACGTACCCGACAATCCCAAGAATGCCCTGAACCTCGGCACTGAAGTCGCCAAAACCGCAGGTTCCAAAGCCGCAGGGCCAGCGGGCGTCGCCGTCAAGATCGGCGTCGATGCAATCAAGGCTGGCTATGAACTGTATAAAACCCAACAAGACAAAGACCCGGCGAAGCTCGAACTTTTGGAAACCAGCGCGGACGGTGCGTTCGCCGAGCTCTATAGGCGGACGCTACAGATAGCAAAGATGTACAACGCGACCGAGGCTGACGATAAACTCACTGGGCTGACCAATAGCACGTTCACTGGAAAAAGCATGACGTTGGGTGGCCTGGTCGCGCAATTCAGTACGGCTGTTGACCATCTGCAAGCGGCTGCCGGTGCCACCAGCGCATTCCGCCAGCGGCATCAAGTCGACGTGCTTGGCTTGTAGCGACGCGCGCATCAAAGCCGCACCACCCCCTCCTCGATCAACGCCTTGAGCACCGCCTGAGCGCCCTCTTCGGCGCTCAGGCCCTTGAGCACCTGCCCTCCTCCGCCACTGGCCTTGGCCGTGGCGGCCTTCATGCGATCCGCGCCGCTCTTGGCCTTGATCACCTTCAGGCGTTTGGGCCGGGGCTTGGCCGGTTGCAGCTCGGCGCTGTCGAACAGTTCGTCGTTGATCACCTCCACCTCATCCACCGGCAGCCGTCCGCGCTGCGCCGGGCCGTAGGCGCTCTGCCGAGGCTTGGGTGCGGCATTGTCGACGGTGGCCAGCAACGGCAGTCGCACCTTGAGGCGCCGTCTTTGGCCTCGGGGCAAGGCCTGCAGCACCTGAGCCACGCCGTTGTCGATGGACTCGACCTCGGCCAGGCCAACGATCAACGGCCAGCCGAGTTTTTCCGCCAGCAGAAAGGGCAACATGCCCGAGCCTTCGCCGGTTTCGGCCTGGGTACCGGTGAGCACCACGTGCGCACCGGCCGCTTGCAGGTAGTCGCACAGGGCCGGCAAGGCATCGGCGCCTTGTGGCTGTTCAAGCACGTGCAACTGCTGCAGGCCCATGCCCAGATACGCGCGCAAGGCGGGCTCGGCGACATCGCCGGCGTGCAGTACCTGCAGGTCATCTCCGGCCAGTTGCAGGCCCAGCTCCACGGCGCGTGAATCCTGGTCTGCGCGCCGGGGGCGGCCGGACGTCGGGTGGGCGCCGATGGAAACGAGGGTGATGACCTTGGTGTTCATGGCTGTGTCTCTCTCATCGTGGCGCCCATCAGGCGGCATCGCGCTTGGCTTGGTTGCGATAGGCCTGGATGGCGTCGATCAAGGCGTGCATGATCGCCTGCCCGTCGCCGATCACCGACAGGTCGGCACGCTTGACCATGTCGCAGTTGGCGTCGAGGTTGATGGCAATGACCTTGTCGCAACCACCGATGCCCTGCAAGTGCTGGATGGCACCGGAAATGCCCACCGCCACGTAGACCCGCGCGGTCACCCAGGTACCACTGGCGCCGACCTGACGGTCGCGCAGCATGAAACCATCGTCCACCGCCACCCGCGAGGCACCTTCGGTCGCACCCAAGGCCTGGGCCGTCCGGTGGAACAGTTCCCAGTCCTTGACCCCATTGCCCCCCGAGAATATGAATTCCGATTCGGCCATGGGCACGGCCGCCGGGTCGACTGCTACCGCCCCGAGGTCTTCGATGCGCGGCAGGCTGCGCGCCGTGGCTGCGGACAACGCCACCGGCAGCGCTTCGTGACGAGTCTCGTCCACCGGTTCGGCGCACTCGGCGGCCGCCAGGATCAAGCGCGGCAGCGGTCGGGCAATGTCCTGCTGGCCGGCACCGGCACGGCTGATGCACTGGCCGTCCTTGACCTGCCACACACGTGTGGCGGGACGTTCACCCTGGCAAGCGGCAAAACGCCGACCCAGCTCGCCACCGCCGGTACGGCTGTCGGGCAGCAGCCAATGGCGTGGGCTGAACTGATTATCCACCGCGCGCAGGCCGTGGATTCGCTGTTCCGGCGCATAACCTTCGAATTCGCCGCCCTGCAGAATCAACAGCCGGTCGACGCCTGCGCTATCGAAAGCGTGTTCCTTGTGTTCGCCGAAGACGATGGCCAATACCGCGCCACCCCCTGCTGCCAGGCGATGAGCCAGGCCCAGCACGTCGCGGTCGTGGCTGCTCAGGCGGCCGCCGACCATGTCCGGCACCACGGCGATGTAGAATTGGGGCACCTCCACCTGGTGCAAGGGCAGCTTGACTTCCACGGCTGCCGAACGCTTGCTCGCGCCGCCCTGCTGGGCGCCGCTGCGGTCGATGCGCTTGATCCCGTTGGCGCCGATGAAACCGATGCCGTGGGGGTTCTTGCGCATGACGCCATTGGGCCCCATCCACGCACTCGCCTGAGGCTGCAGGGCACTGTGCAAGGGATGAAGGCGGTTGCGGGCGATCCATTCGGCCCGCGGATCACGACGGATGAGGTCACTCATCAATGCACCTCCTCGACAACTTCACGTTTGGCCGGTGCGGGCCTGGCGGGGGCAACACTGTCCTCGACCAGCGCCTCGGCGACCAGTTCGGCGATGTCCTTGACCAACGGCCGCGGTTCCACCACGCCTTCTAGCATGGCGGTGCACTGCGGGCAGCCCACGGCCACGACTTCGGCCTGGGTTTCGCGGATGTCTTCCATGCGCATGTCGGGAATGCGCTGCTTGCCGGGTATGTCGGTGATCGGCGCGCCGCCACCGCCACCGCAACAGCGGGAACGGAAACCCGAGCGCTGCATTTCCTTGACCTCGATACCCAGCGCCTTGAGCACATCGCGCGGGGCCTGGTACTCGCCGTTGTAGCGGCCCAGGTAGCACGGGTCGTGGTAGGTCACGCTGCCGCCCTTGTGCTGTCCCAGATGGAGCTGGCCGGCGGTGACCAGTTCGGCCATGAAGGTGCTGTGGTGCAGCACCTGATAGTTGCCGCCCAGCGCACCGTACTCGTTCTTCAACACATGGAAGCTGTGGGGGTCGCAGGTGACGATGCGCTTGAAGCCGTACTTGGCGAGGGTGCCGATATTGCGCTTGGCCAGCAGCTGGAAGGTGGCCTCGTCGCCCAGTCGCCGCGCCACGTCTCCGCTATCGCGCTCTTCCAGGCCGAGCACGGCGAAATCGACCTTGGCCGCTTTCAGCACTTTGACGAAGGCGCGCAAGGTGCGTTGGTTGCGCATGTCGAAGGCGCCGTCCCCAACCCAGAACAGCACGTCGATGGTTTTGCGCTCGCTCAACAATGGCAGGTTCAGGTCGGCGGCCCAGTTCATCCGGCCACCGGGATTGAAACCGCCGGGGTTGTCGGTGGCGATCAGGTTGTCCAGCACTTCGGCGCCCTTGTTGGGCGTGGCACCTTTTTCCAGGGTCAGGTGGCGGCGCATGTCGACGATGGCGTCGACGTGCTCGATCATCATCGGACACTCTTCCACGCAGGCGCGGCAGGTGGTGCACGACCACAGGGTGTCGGCATCGACCAGGCCATTGACGATGGGCTGGTGCGGGTTACCCGCGTGTTCGCCAATCGCCTTGCCGGGATAGGGGCTGCCGGCGAAGTTCGCATCGGTGCCACCGGCCAGGCCTACGACCATGTCCTGAATGAGCTTCTTCGGGTTCAGCGGTTGACCGGCGGCGAACGCCGGGCACGCGGCTTCACATTTGCCGCACTGCACGCAGGCATCGAAGCCCAGCAGCTGGTTCCAGGTGAAGTCCTTGGGTTTTTCCACGCCCAGCGGCGCAGTGGGGTCGTTCAGGTCCAACGGCTTCAGGCCGGTGGAGCGACCACCGCCAAAGCGTTCGGCGCGGCGGTGCCAGGCCAGGTGCAAGGCGCCAGCGAAAGCGTGCTTCATCGGCCCGCCCCAGGTCAGTCCGAGAAACAGTTCCGACACGCCCCACAGCACGCCGATGCCCAGCACCGCAGCCAGTACCCAACCGCCGAAATTCATCGGCAAGATACCGGCCACCGGCAAGGTGGCGATAAAGAAGGTGGCCGAGAACATCAGCAGGCTTTTCGGCAGGCGCATCCACGGGCCCTTGGACAAGCGCGCGGGCGGGTTGCGGCGGCGGGCGTAGACGAAGCAGGCACCGACGAACATCAGCGCGGTGGCGAACAGCAGCGCATAGCCAAGCATGCGATTGTGCAGGCCGAAGCCATGGACCAGCACCGCCAGCACCGCCGCCAGCACCGCGCCACCGGCCGTGGCAACATGGGTGTTGGCGATGTACTTGTCGCGCGCGACCACATGGTGCAGGTCGACCATGTAGCGCTTGGGCATGGCCAGCAGGCCGCCCAGCAGGTCGACCTGAGATGGCCGACCGCGGCGCCACATATTGATTCGCCGCACGGCGCCCAGAACAGCCAAGGCGAGGGCGGCGAACAGCAGGATGGGAAGCAGTGTATTGAGCATGGTGAAGCCTCTGTGGACCCTCGTAGGAGCGGTCATCGGCCGCGAAACGGTCACTGCGCTGTATCAGGTACACCGCAGTGATCCCTTCGCGGCCGATGACCGCTCCTACGGGAGCAGGGTCAAAAATCCTTGCACAGGCGCAGCGCGTCGTAGATCGCCGCGTGTGTGTTGCGCTGGGCCACGCAGTCGCCGATACGAAACAGCAGATAGTCGTCGCCCGAGGTACTCAACGACGGCTGCGGCTGGATCGCGAACAAGGCGTCGATGTCCATCTGGCCCTTGTTGCGCGACCCCTGCTTGAGCGCGTAGTAGAGCTGTTCGTCGGGACGCACGCCGTTCTCCACCACCACCTGGTCGACCACGCGTTCTTCCTTGGCGCCGGTGTATTCGTTCTCCAGCACGGCCACCAGCTTGTCGCCTTCGCGGTAGACCTTGTCCAGCATCATGTCGCCGGTCATGATCACTTCCTTGGGGTACATGCTGCGGTAGTAGGTGGGGAACGACGTACCGCCGATGGCCACGCCCGGCTTGATGTCGTCGGTGACGATCTCCACCTGGCTGCCCTTGTCGGCGAGGAAGTCGGCCACCGACATGCCGGTGAACTCGCAGATGGTGTCGTACACCAGCACGTTCTTGCCCGGTGCGACCTTGCCGTCGAGCACGTCCCAGCTGCTGACCACCAGGCCCTCTTCGGCGCCCCAGTGCTCGTTCTGTTCCAGAAACGGGTGGCCACCCACCGCCAGCACGACGATGTCCGGGCGCAGGTCCATGATGGTATCGGCATCGGCAGCCGTGCCCAGGCGCAGGTCGACCTTCAGGCGCGCCAGTTCCAGCTGGAACCAGCGGGTAATGCCAGCGATCTGGTCACGCTGCGGCGCCTTGGACGCAGTGGTGATCTGCCCACCGATGAAGTCCTTCTTCTCGAACAACGTCACGTCGTGGCCACGCTCGGCCGCCACGCGCGCGGCCTCCATGCCGGCAGGCCCTGCGCCGACCACCACCACCTTGCGCTTCACGCCGGTGGACTTTTCGATGATGTGCGGCACGCCCATGTATTCACGCGACGTGGCCGCGTTCTGAATGCACAGCACGTCCAGCCCCTGGTACTGCCGATCGATGCAGTAGTTGGCGCCCACGCATTGCTTGATCTGGTCGATCTGGCCCATCTTGATCTTGGCGATCAGGTGCGGGTCGGCGATGTGCGCCCGGGTCATGCCGACCATGTCGACGTAGCCGCCTTCCAGAATACGCGTCGCCTGGTTCGGATCCTTGATGTTCTGCGCGTGCAGCACCGGGATGTTCACCACCTCCTTGATCCCTGCCGCCAGGTGCAGGAACGGCTCGGGCGGGTAGCTCATGTTGGGAATGACGTTGGCCAGGGTGTTGTGGGTGTCGCAACCCGAGCCCACCACGCCGAGGAAATCGAGCATGCCGGTGTCGCAGTAGTACTTGGCGATTTCCTTCATGTCCTCGTGGCTGAGGCCATCGGGATGGAATTCGTCGCCGCAGATGCGCAGCCCTACGCAGAAGTCGTCGCCGACTTCCTTGCGCACGGCCTTGATCACCTCCATGCCGAAGCGCATGCGGTTCTCGAAGCTGCCGCCCCACTCGTCGGTGCGCTTGTTGACCCGCGGGCTCCAGAACTGGTCGATCATGTGCTGGTGCACCGCCGACAGCTCGACGCCGTCCAGGCCGCCGGCCTTGGCGCGGGCCGCAGCGCTGGCGTAGTTGCCGATCACGCGCCAGATCTCTTCGGGCTCGATGGTCTTGCAGGTCGCGCGGTGCACCGGCTCGCGGATGCCCGAGGGCGACATCAGGGTCGGCCAGTGCTCGCCGTCCCACCGCGAGCGACGGCCCATGTGGGTGATCTGGATCATGATCTTGGCCCCATGCTTGTGCATGGCGTCGGCCAGGTTCTGGAAATGCGGAATGATCTTGTCGGTGGCCAGGTTGACCGATTTCCACCAGCCCTGGGGGCTGTCGATGGCCACGCTGGAGGAACCGCCGCAGATGGCCAGGCCTATTCCACCCTTGGCTTTCTCTTCGTAGTATTTCACGTAACGATCGGTGGTCATGCCGCCGTCGGTGGCGTAGACCTCGGCGTGCGCGGTACTGAGCACGCGGTTGCGGATCGTCAGCTTGCCGATCTGGATCGGCTGGAACATCGCTTCGAAAGCCATGACGGTTGATTCCTCGACTTACAACGGTTTCACGGTGAAGAGGCCATCTTCGTGGCCTTCTTCGGAGCCGCCGTACACTTGCTCGGCGACGGTACGAATGCTGCTGCCGCGAGCGGCGAGAATCTGGTCCATGGCGCCGGCGAACCAGCCGGTGAACATGTAGTCGACCTTGCGTCCGACCTTGCCGTACACGTAGACGAAGGCGGAATGCTCCAGCTTGACGCTACAGGTGCCCTGGTCCAGGTCGATGTCCTGGATCTTGAACAGGCCCCAGCCGCGCTGCGACAGACGCTTCATGTAGTGCTCGAACACCGCGACGCCTTCCAGGCCATGGCACTCGGCTTCCTTCTCGCACCAGTGCCAGGCGGATTTGTAGCCCGCCTTGTAGAGAATCTCGGCGTAGGCATCGGCGCCCAGCACCTCTTCGATGCCCATGTGGTTGTTGACGAAGAAGTGACGCGGCACGTACAGCATCGGCAGGGCGTCGGAGGTCCAGATACCGGTTTCGCTGTCGACTTCGATGGGCAGTTGCGGGGCGATCTTGGCCATGGTGAGTGATCTCCGATAAACATGATTCGAGCAAGCAACGCACAATCGCTTTGCTCGTAGATAGACAGTTGTGTGAATGCCTTTGGAGCCGTAGCGAGCACGTCGAGAGCAAGGAAGGACCGGAGCGAAAGGCGAGACAGTACCGAGGTACGGCGAGCTTTTCGCGAGGACCTGACGCAGCTATCGGCGAGCGCAGTAGGCTCCAGAGGTATTCACTCGCCCCAGACGTCCTTGAGGACATTGACCCAGTTCTCGCCCATGATCTTGCGCACCACGCGTTCGCTGTGGCCGCGCTTGAGCAGGGTTTCGGTCAGGTTGGGGAACTCGCCCACGGTGCGGATGCCCAGCGGATTGATGATCTTGCCGAAGCTGGTCAGGCGGCGGGCGTAGCCCTTGTCGTGGGTCAGGTATTCGAAGAAGTCCTGGCCGTGGCCCTGGGTGAAGTCGGTGCCGATGCCGATGGCGTCTTCACCGACGATGTTCATGGTGTATTCGATGGCTTCGGCGTAGTCGTCGATGGTCGAATCGATACCCTTGGCCAGGAAAGGCGCGAACATGGTCACGCCGACGAAGCCACCATGGTCGGCGATGAATTTCAGCTCTTCATCGGACTTGTTGCGCGGGTGCTCCTTGAGGCCCGACGGCAGGCAATGGGAGTAGCACACCGGCTTTTTCGACTCGAGGATGACTTCTTCGCTGGTCTTGGAGCCGACGTGGGACAGGTCGCACATCACGCCGACGCGGTTCATCTCGGCAACGATCTCGCGGCCGAATCCGGACAGGCCGCCGTCGCGCTCGTAGCAGCCGGTACCGACCAGGTTCTGGGTGTTGTAGCACATCTGCACGATGCCCACGCCCAGCTGCTTGAACACTTCCACGTAGCCGATCTGGTCTTCGTAGGCGTGGGCATTCTGGAAGCCGAAGAGGATGCCGGTCTTGCCGGTTTCCTTGGCTTTGCGGATGTCGGCGGTGCTGCGCACGGGCATCACCAGGTCGCTGTTCTCGCGCATCAGCTTCTGGCTCTTGCAGATGCTGTCGATGGTGGCCTGGAAACCTTCCCACACCGACACCGTGCAGTTGGCCATGGTCAGACCGCCCTTGCGCATGTCCTCGAACAGTTCGCGGTTCCATTTGGCAATGATCAGCCCGTCGATGACGATGCTGTCGGCGTGCAGTTCGGCTGGGCTCATCGGGCAGTCCCCATCAGGCAAGTCAGGCGCCGAATCGTATGTCGGCGCTTCATGGAGCCAGCATATGCCTGCGCGACAGGGCGACCGGATGCAAAAACGACAGGGGAATTGCCGAAAGCGTCAACGCACGATGCAAAAGATGACCACCCACCTTGCAGGGGAGACCTGCTTGGTCGTGCCACTGCATGAAATAAACCGCCTGGCATCGCTGCGCCCCTATGCTTTCCAGCGCCCCTGAGACAGAATCAGCGGCAATTGTCCTGCTCAACGGGTTAGGTAGATCCTCATGAGATTCACGCTGCTGATGCTTGCCCTGCTGTCCTTCGCCGCCCAGGCAGAAGAGTCCGACGGCCCCACCCCGTGCGATAACGTCGAAACCGATCAGCAGAGCTACGATTGCTCGGCCTACAACCGCAAGACATCGGAAACCGAGATGAGCGAGTCGTACACCGACCTGCTCGACCGCATCAACTCCCAGTTCCCCAAAGGCTCGCCCGAACTCAAGGCGTTCACCGACAGGCTCAAGACCGCCCAGGACCTGTGGGCCAAGTCGCGCGATGCCGATTGCGACGTGTACACGGTCAATGCCGGCAAAGGCACCAAGGCCTATGACATTGCCCAGAACGATTGTCGCGCGCAGAAAAGCGACGAGCGTTCCGAATTTCTGCAATCGGTGGGCCTGGAGTGAGCGTGAAAATAGTCGGGGTCGAGATCAAGGGCAGCGAAGCGATCTTTGCAGTGGTGGAATTCGACGGTGCCGACTTGGCGCATCTTCCCACTTCCCTCAAGAAGATCGCGCTGGAAGACGATGATATCGCGGCGAACGTGCGGCAGTTTCGCGAACAGGTGGCCGCTTTCGTCGGCGACAACGGGTTGAAGATGCTTGCCATCAAGAAGCGTGGCAAGAAAGGCGAATTCGCCGGCGGGCCGACCACTTTCAAGATCGAAGGCGTGCTGCAGCTGCTCGAAGGCTGCGAGGCAGTGCTGGTGTCGCCGCAGACCATCAGCGCCCAGGCCAAGAAGCTGGCCGAGCTGCCAGGCAGCTTGAACAAATACCAGCACGAAGCCTACAAGGCTGCCTGCGCGGTATTGCTCAAGGCGCGCTGAAACGGTCAACAGTCGTCTTTCATTCCTCCTCGTTTACCCGGCAGTCCAAGCCGATGTCGGTCGGATTGCTGGGGTCCTGCGCCACGAACGCACGCGTCTTGTGCTCGGCATCCGCCAGGCTGTCGGCCTCCACGGGCAGATCAACCAGGGTGTTGTTCCAGGCGTCGTCGGCCTGGTTGTCGATGACCCGGCAGTCGTACCACGCCGCCGCTGCCGGCCCGGCCAATGCCAGAAGAGCCACTGCCAGAATTGGCGCACCCATGACTTGCTTGCTCATCTCTATGATTCCTCTATCGCTGAATGAGCGCGCAGGTTAGCGGCCGCCTGCCGTGCCAGAACGGTACATATGCATTGGCCCTACCGGCGCCTTCGCGGCCACAGACCGCTCCTACGACACGCACACATTCCATTCGCAGGAGCGGCCAGTGGCCCAGGCGGCAGAGGAATCACAGTCCTTCCGCAGAAGCGGCCAGTGGCTCAGGCGGCAGAGGAATCACAGTCCTTCCGCAGGAGCGGCCAGTGGCTCAGGCGGCAGAGGGATCACAGTCCTTCCGTAGGAGCGGCCAGTGGCCGCGAAGGCAGAGGGATCACAGTCCTTCCGTAGGAGCGGCCAGTGGCCGCGAAGGCGTCGGCACGGCCGCTGCATGGTGAACGACCTACCCCGACTCGCGCCCGCGCCGATCTTCCCGCGGGCAGCGGGCAAAGCGCGCCCGATAGCTGCGGGTGAAATACGACGGCGAGTCGAAACCGCAGGCAATGCTCACCTCCAGCACGCTCATCTGGGTCTGGCGCAGCAGCTGCCGGGCTTTTTCCAGGCGCAGGCGCAAGTAGAAGTTGCTCGGGGTGTCGTTCAGATGCAGACGGAACAAGCGCTCCAGCTGGCGGCGAGTGACCTTGGCCAGGTCGGCCAGCTGCAAGGTGCTCAGCGGCGGTTCGGTGTGCTGTTCCATCTCGCCGATCACCTGCACCAGCTTTTTGTTGCTGAGGCCGTAGCGTGAAGCGATTTCCATGCGCTGGTGGTCCTTGCGCGGGCGAATGCGCCCCACCACGAACTGCTCGGACACCTGGATGGCCAGCGGGCTGCCATGGGCCTGGCCGATCAGATCGAGCATCAGATCGATGCAGGCAGTACCGCCGGCGCAGGTGATGCGCAGGCTGTCGGTCTCGAACAGCTCCTGGCTGGCGCTGAGCGCGGGGTAGGATTCGCGAAAAGCATCCAAGGCCTCCCAGTGCAGCGCCACGCGGTGGCGCTCGAGCAAGCCCGCCTCGGCCAGGACGAAACTGCCGGTGTCGATACCACCCAGGGTCACGCCCTCACGATCCAGACGCCGCAGCCAATCGCGCAGCGTTGCATCAAAGGCTGCCAGCGGCTCGAAGCCAGCCACCACCAACAACGTCACGCCCTTGGCCAGCGGCCCGAGTCCCCCATCGGCATTCACCGACATGCCGTTGCTGGCCAGTACCGCGCCGCCGTCCAGGCTCAGCACCTGCCACCGGTACAGCTCGCCGCGAAAGCGGTTGGCCACGCGCAGAGGCTCGATCGCCGAGATGAAGCCGATTGCGGAAAATCCGGGCAGCAACAGGAAATTGAAGTCTTGGGCCATGGTGTGCTCTGTGAATTCTGCGGTCAGCGATCCCACAGCGCGATCCTGTGGAAGCGGGGCGGGCGGCGAGCCCTCTGCCCACGAAGAGGGCCTCTGTGAAACACCACTAATACCCACCACGTCGCCACTGTGCAAGAGCCGGTCGCCGCAGTGCGTTTTTTCCGCCAACGGCCTGCGTACCTTATGCAAACGGCGCGCAGACGCCGCCCCCATAACAATTCGAACTGCCGCCTGAGGGAGCCATCATGAACAGATTGATCAGCTGCTGCCTGCTGATGCTTACCGGTACCGCGCTGCTGACCGGCACGGCCAGCGCCGCGGAACCGGCCAGTTGCAAGAACGTGCGCCTGGGCGTGGTCAACTGGACCGACGTGATCGCCACCAGCGCCATGACCCAGGTGCTGCTCGACGACCTGGGCTACAGCGTCAAACAGACCAGCGCGTCCCAGCAGATCATCTTCGCCGGTATCCGCGACCAGCGCCTGGATATGTTTCTGGGTTACTGGAACCCGTTGATGACCCAGACCATCACTCCCTTCGTGGAACAGAAGCAGGTCCGCGTGCTGGCCGAGCCCAGCTTGAAGGACGCCCGCGCCACGTTGGCCGTGCCGACCTACCTGGCCGACAAAGGCCTGAAAAGCTTCGCCGACATTGCCAAATTCAAGAAGGAACTGGGCGGCAAGATCTACGGTATCGAACCGGGGTCGGGCGCCAACACGCAGATCAAGGACATGATTGCCAAGAACCGCTTCGGCCTGGGCGACTTTCAACTTGTCGAGTCCAGTGAAGCCGGCATGCTCTCGGCGGTGACGCGCGCGGTGAAGCGCAACGAGGCCATCGTGTTCTTCGGGTGGGCGCCGCACCCGATGAACGTCAATCAGGACATGACCTACCTGAGCGGCAGTGAAGATGCCCTGGGCCCGAACGAAGGCATGGCCACGGTGTGGACAGTGACCGCGCCGGACTACGCCAGCCGCTGCCCGAACGTGGACAAACTGCTGGGCAACCTGACCTTCACGGCCGCCGACGAGAGCCGAATGATGCAGCCGCTGCTGGAGCACAAGGACGCCTTCGACTCGGCACGGCAATGGCTCAAGGACCACCCTCAGGACCGCCAGCGCTGGCTGCAAGGCGTCACCACCTTCGACGGCAAACCCGCCGCTTGAACGCACCCCTGTAGCAGCGCCGCCTGTGGCAGCGGGTTCTGTGGGAGCAGGTTCTGTGGGAGCGGGTTCTACCCGCGAATGGTTCACCACGGTAGATGAACAAGACCGCGCTGCATCAGCCACACCGCAGATACCGCCAACGCGGCTCGCGCCGCTGCTACAGAACAGCGCGTTTCCCTTGTACGTCCGGGAACAACCGCGCTGCATCAGTTACACCGCAATACCGCCGACGCGGCTCGCGCCGNCAACAACCGCGTTACATCAGACACACACCTCAAGGAACCCTGCAATGAACCACGACGTCATCATCACCTGCGCTTTGACCGGTGCTGGCGACACCACCGCGAAAAGCCCGCATGTTCCGGTCACGCCGAAACAGATCGCCGCCGCCGCCGTAGAGGCAGCCAAGGCGGGCGCCACGGTCGTGCACTGCCATGTCCGCGACCCACATACCGGCCGCTTCAGCCGCGACGTGGCGCTGTACCGGGAAGTCATGGAGCGCATTCGCGAGGCCGACATCGACATCATCGTCAACCTCACCGCCGGCATGGGTGGCGACCTCGAGATCGGCCCTGGGGAAACGCCGATGGCGTTCGGCCCCGGCACCGACCTGATCGGCCCGCTGGCACGCCTGGCTCACGTCGAAGCGTTGCTGCCGGAGATCTGCACCCTGGATTGCGGCACCCTCAATTTCGGCGACGGCAACAGCATCTACGTGTCCACCCCCGCGCAATTGCGTGCCGGTGCCAAACGCATCACCGAGCTGGGCGTGAAGGCCGAGCTGGAAATCTTCGACACCGGCCACCTGTGGTTCGCCAAGCAGATGATCAAGGAAGGCTTGCTGCACGATCCGCTGTTCCAGTTGTGCCTGGGCATTCCATGGGGTGCGCCGGCCGATACCACCACCATGAAGGCCATGGTCGACAACTTGCCGGCAGACGCGGTGTGGGCCGGCTTCGGCATCGGTCGCATGCAGATGCCCATGGCCGCGCAGGCGGTGCTGCTGGGCGGCAACGTGCGGGTCGGGCTGGAAGACAACATCTGGCTGGAGAAAGGCGTGTTGGCCACCAACGGTCAATTGGTCGAACGCGCCGGCGAGATCCTTACCCGGCTGGGCGCCCGGGTGCTGACACCGGCCGAAGGGCGGAAAAAGATGAACCTCGTCAGCCGCTGATTTTTCTGGTGCTCTCCAGGCCTCTTCGCGGGTAGCAGCTTCGCCGCCCGCCCCGCTCCACAAGGTTCTCCATGTGCCACAGATCCAGTCTGCGCCGCTACTCCCTGTGGGAGCGGGTTCTGCCCGCGAAAAGGCCGGCACAGACCCTGGAAATCCAAAGAAAGGAACACCCATGACCTACATCACCCACATAAAAACCTTCGCCGCCCTGGGCAGCGG
This sequence comes from Pseudomonas sp. CFBP 13710, assembly GCF_014842235.1. Classification (NCBI taxonomy): domain Bacteria; kingdom Pseudomonadati; phylum Pseudomonadota; class Gammaproteobacteria; order Pseudomonadales; family Pseudomonadaceae; genus Pseudomonas; species Pseudomonas sp. CFBP 13710. The sequence continues at coordinate 70,337 of NZ_JACYVJ010000010.1, forward strand.
TGTCATCGGCAGCGGCTGGGTCGCCCGCGCCCTGGCCCATGGCCTGGACGTGGTGGCCTGGGACCCTGCGCCCGGCGCCGAAGCCGCCTTGCGCCAACGCGTCGCCAACGCCTGGCCGGCCCTGGTCAAGCAAGGCCTGGCGGCGGGTGCAGCGCAGTCGCGGCTGCGCTTTGTCACCACCGTCGAGGACTGTGTGCGCGACGCCGACTTCATCCAGGAAAGCGCGCCAGAACGGCTGGAACTGAAACTGGACCTGCACGCCCGAATCAGCGCCGCCGCCAAGCCCGACGCCTTGATTGGTTCCAGCACGTCAGGGCTGCTGCCCAGCGAATTCTATGAAGGCGCCACACACCCGGAACGCTGCGTGGTCGGCCATCCGTTCAATCCGGTCTACCTGCTGCCGCTGGTGGAAGTGGTCGGCGGCCGGCACACCGCTCCCGAGGCGATCCAGGCGGCCATCGCCGTGTACGAGAGCCTGGGCATGCGCCCGTTGCACGTGCGCAAGGAGGTGCCCGGTTTCATTGCCGATCGCCTGCTCGAGGCCTTGTGGCGCGAAGCCTTGCACCTGGTCAACGACGGCGTGGCCACCACGGGCGAGATCGACGACGCCATTCGCTTTGGCGCCGGTTTGCGCTGGTCGTTCATGGGCACGTTTCTGACCTACACCCTGGCGGGCGGCGACGCCGGCATGCGGCACTTCATGAACCAGTTCGGCCCGGCGCTGAAGTTGCCCTGGACCTACCTGCCGGCGCCGGAGCTGACCGATTCGCTGATCGACGAGGTGGTCGCGGGCACCTCGGCGCAGCTGGGCGAACACAGCATCGGCGCCCTGGAGCGCTATCGCGATGATTGCCTGCTGGCGGTGCTGGACGCAGTACGGGTGACCAAGGCCCGGCACGGCATGAGCTTCGCCGAATGATCACCTACCAGACGCCGGTGCTCGCGGAGTGGGTGGACTACAACGGGCATCTGCGCGATGCGTTCTATCTGCTGATCTTCAGCTACGCCACCGATGCGTTCATGCTGCGGATCGGAGTGGATCCGCAGCGTGACGGGCGCTCGCTGTTCACGCTGGAATGTCACCTCAACTATCTGCATGAAGTGAAACAAGGGGCGCAGGTTCAGGTGCGTACGCGGGTGCTGGCCCATGACCACAAACGGGTGCAGGTGTACCACACGCTGCACCTGCAAGGCGCGGACGAGGTGCTGGCCGCCAGCGAGCAGATGCTCTTGCATGTGGATCTGAAGGGGCCGAAGTCGGCGCTGTTCGGGGTGCCTTCATTGGCCGTGCTGGCCGAGGCTTTCGAAGCGCAGCGACAACAGCCCGAGGCGGAGTACGCAGGGCGACGGATTGCGTTGCCTGGCTGAATACCACGCCGCGCCCTTCGCGGCCACGGACCGCTCCTACGGGGTTTCTGGTGCCTCGTAGGAGCGGTCATCGGCCGCGAAAGCCGCACTGCGCTCTGCCTGATACATCGCATCGCGCCCCTTCGCGGCCACAGACCGCTCCTACGGGGTTTGAGGCGCCTCGTAGGAGCGGTCATCGGCCGCGAAAGCCGCACTGCGGTCTGCCTGATACATCGCATCGCGCCCTTCGCGGCCACAGACCGCTCCTACGGGGTTTGAGGTGCCTCGTAGGAGCGGTCATCGGCCGCGAAAGCCGCACTGCGCTCCGCCTGGCGCTCCACCGCCGCCGCAATCAGCGGCGCCATCTCGCGTAGCCCTTCCAGCCCGACTTTGCCCTCTTCGAACAAGCGCAACCATTGCCGCCGCACGCGCATCACCCGCTCGTCATCGCGCAGCGGCAGGTGCTTGAGGGTGTACTCGGCCCGCGCCCGCACCGCTTCGGGCACCTGGTCGGTCAACACCAGTTGCAGCGACGGCAGCAACACCTCGAACCAGCCCTCGCGCACCTCGAACGGATCGAGAAAATCCTCGGCTTTCTTGCTGCCCTTGGCGCTGTTCATCCAGGCGTCGACATAACGGTAGTTGCTCCACTCATAGGCCATGCCACGGTCCTGGTCACAGCTGATGAAATGTTCCACGGTGCCGCTGGGAATGTACATGGCGCCGAACGCGCAGCGGTTGGCGAAGCCCTCGCCCAGTTCCGGGCGAAACGGCGACCAGTAGTCGCGTGGCCTGGCAGCGTCGGGATTGTCCTGCAACCAGGCATTGCCGCGTTGGCGGCAGCGCTCGTCGAAGCCGTGAGGTTCGGGCAGCGGATTGACGAGCTCGATCATGCCCCTGCTCCAGCCTTGGTCACCACCCAGGCGGGCCAGAAATGGTCCCCTGGGGGCAGGGTGCGCAGCAGCTGCGACTCGATCGCCGCTTCACTGGCCAGCCCCTCGGGCAACCCCGATCGCTCGCCGCGCATCCAGACCTGGGCAGCATCGATCGCCGCTTCCGCTTCCACCGAGCGCGCCTGGCGCAGGCCAAAGCTCTCGGACACCAGCCAGTTCACGGCATCGCCCTGGGGCGCCCAGACGTGTCGGTGCAGCTGTACTTCACCGGCCTGCACACCCAAGGTGAAGAGTGCATCGCGCGCTTCGACGAACTGCGTCTCCATGGAGGCCAGCACCAGCGGCGAGTGCGTGGCCACGATCATCTGCACCGCCAGGCGTTGACGGGTCAGCGCCCCGACCACGGCCATCAGCGCCGGGACGATACGGCGCTGCCACTGAGCGTGCAGATGGCATTCGACCTCATCCACCAGGAACACCAGTTCATCGCTCGGCCGCACACCGGCCAGGCGGCAGGCGCGGCGGTGCCCTTCCCAGGTCCAGACCAGCATGTAGGCCAGGGCCACCACGCGGCGGATGGCACTGGAGGTTTCGGGCAGGGGCACCTGCCCCTGGGGCCGCTGCAAGGTCGGGTACTGGGTTTCATCCAGCAGGCCGATGTGACACGGGCGACCGGGCAGCAACAGCTCCTCGCGCGAGGGCGACAGGGCATGCAGTACTTGCTTCAAGGCGGCGAACGCCTTGCAGCCATGATTGCGCTGCCAACGCACCCAGTCGCTGATCAAACCGTTGCACAAGCGACCCTGGCCAGCCATCGAAGCGCCCTGCCACAACTGGGTTTCATCGAAGTGATAGGCTGCCAGCTCGCCTGCATTGCGCAGCGGATCCCAGACGCTGAAGGTGCCGTTGGCGTGGGCATACACCACCAGCGAACGGCTCGGCGTGCTGTCGCCCAGCGCCGCCCAGCGGCCTTGCTGCCAGGCCCACTGCCCGGCGCTGCGGTCCGCACCCGTGAACCGATAGTCGATCACCGGCAATGCCGTCTTGTCGCGCGCCTTGATGGGTTTGCCCGCAGCCCAGGTACGGGTCAGCACCCACCAGGCGGCATCGAGCACGAAGCTCTTGCCCAGGCCGTTGTCACCGGTAATGAAGTTCAGCCGTGGCGCCAGCCCGATGGGCCCCAGCGCGGGAGAAGGGCCGACGCCCTTGAAGGAGAGAAAGTCGAGCATGTCCATTGCCGTCCATTGGAAGTGAACGGCAAGGGTATTCAGGGTTGCGTCGCACGGTGCCATACCCCGGTGCTACAAGGGCCGAACGCAGGCATGCGAAAAACGACCTGCCTGTGTGCAATCCGGCCATGGCGACCGTCGACGCTTGCCGAGCGCGTGCAGGGCTACCAGAATCGGCACACCGTCACGCCATTTGAAGAAGGATCAGCATCATGATGCATGCAGACTTGATTGATCAGGATGACCTGCTGGGCCAGCTACGCGCGCTGGGTTTCGACATGCCAGCCGGCGCCACGGCCGAGCAGGCCTGTGAATGCGCAGTGCGCGGCCTGGACAGCGGACGGGCCCAGGCCCTGCGCAAGATGGTGGAACAGATGCTGATGGGCAGCGCGACCATCCTGCCAGCGGTGCGCCAGGCGATCGACCGGACCTTGCTGCCAGCGTTGGCCCAGCATTCGAAACGGGCCTGAATTTCAGCGGCGGCCCTTTCGCGGCCGCTGACCGCTCCTACGGAAGGTCGCGATGCCTGAACTACCGTAGGAGCGGTCAGTGGCCGCGAAGGGTGCGCTGGGGTATCAGATCCTTACACTGGCAAAGGTCGATTCGTTGCGCGCCTGGCTCAATGCCGACAACGGACCTGCCAGCACCATGGCCTGCGGAATCGGCAACATCGCCACCTGCTGGGTGGTATTGGAACCAACCCGCTCGTCGCGCGGCGGAATTCCGAAATACTCGCGGTAGCACTTGGAGAAATGCGGCGTGGAAACGAAGCCGCACACCGACGCCACTTCGATGATCGACATGGGCGTCTGCTTGAGCAGCTGCCGCGCCCGAATCAGACGCAACTTGAGGTAATAGCGCGACGGCGAACAGTGCAGGTATTTCTGGAACAACCTCTCCAGCTGGCGCCGTGACACCGCTACATACACCGCCAGTTCGTCCAGATCGATCGGCTCTTCCAGGTTGGCTTCCATCAGCGCGACGATTTCCTGCAACTTCGGCTGGTTGGTGCCCAGCATGTGCTTGAGCGGCACGCGCTGATGATCCTGCTCGTTGCGAATGCGCTCGTAGACGAACATCTCGGAGATCGCCGCCGACAGCTCGCGGCCATGATCGCGGCTGATCAGGTGCAGCATCATGTCCAGCGGCGCGGTACCGCCCGAACTGGTAAAGCGATTGCGGTCGAGGGTGAACAGCCGCGTGCTCATGGCCACCCGAGGAAAGGCCTCCTGCATCGAGGCCAGGCATTCCCAGTGCACGCTGCATTCGAAGCCATCCAGCAGACCGGCGCAGGCCAGTGCCCAGCTACCGGTACAGACCGCACCCAGGCGCTTGGACTGCCGCGCCTGGCTCTGCAACCAGCTGACGTGGTCACGGCCCACGGCACGCTGGATACCGACACCGCCACAGACGATGACCGCGTCCAGCGGCGCAGCCTTGTGCATGGCCGCATCCGGGGTGATCTGCAGTCCGTCACTGGCCCATACCTGGCCACCGTCGGCGCTGAGGGTGGTCCACCGATACAGCTCGCGCCCGGACAACTGGTTGGCCATGCGCAGCGGTTCGACCGCCGAGGCCAGGGAGATGAGCGTGAAGTTGTCGAGCAGCAGGAAGCCGATGGACTGAGGGCTGCGAGTCTGCGGTTGAGCGCCGGGGGTGAAGGACGTCATTGCGGTATCTCCTTACGCGAAGCGGATGGTGGCCTCAGGCAGGCTCTTGTTATTACCCTCTGTTTGACAGGGGCTTTACTTTGCTACGCAAACGCCATGCCGACAATTGGTCGGAAACTCCACGGCGCCTGAAAACGACGTCGCGCAGGGCTATGCAGAGCCGTGCGCAGGGTCTTCGTCGGCGGCGTTGGATTCTTGCCAAAAGCATAGCCGCCGTGGGGTCTGAGCACTTCGGTAGCAGCCGTTGGGGCATTGCGCCGCCAAGTGTCACCGCAAGCACGTTGCCCACCGTCGCCAGGCCCTGCGCGCGTGGATCGAAGGATCTCGGGAACAGCGCGCGAAAAAGAGGCGTGGCGCTCACGCCTGCACGCTCGTGTGGCAACCTCATAGAGGTGGATGTGCGTCGATGTCGCGGGTAAGGTCGCTGCTGCAAGCCTCATGAGCTGTAAGCGACGTCACCGACACTGGATACGACTCTGTCCGCACTGGATACGACGCACCCTGTAGGCGGTTGATTTGCGCTGGTACATGATCACTCACGGCTCATCGCTGGCACCGTGTCGGCGCACCCGCCGCATGCGCGGCGATCGAGCATCCAGACAAGCGTGGCGCGCCGTCAGGCCCACGCCGAGAAAAACCGGGAGCACACCATGAAAGGTCCATCATCGATTCTGCTGGCTACTCTGCTGGGCCTGCCTGCACTGGCTCAAGCAGCGGAACCGGCGCGATGCGCCACTGTGAATTTCTCCGATGTCGGCTGGACCGACATCACCGTCACCACCGCGGTTACCAGCGCGGTGCTGCAGTCACTGGGCTACAAGACCAAGACCACCATGATTTCCGTACCGGTGACCTACAAGTCCCTGGCCGATGGCAAGAACATGGACGTCTTCCTCGGCAACTGGATGCCGACCATGGAAAACGACATCAAGCCCTACCGCGACGCCGGCACCGTGGAAACGGTACGGGCCAACCTGGAAAACGCCAAGTACACCCTGGCCGTGCCTCAAGGACTGTACGACAAGGGCCTCAAGGATTTCGCCGACATCGTCAAGTTCAAGAAGGAGCTGGACGGCAAGATCTACGGCATCGAGCCGGGCAACGACGGCAATCGCCTGATCCAGAGCATGATCGACAAGAACGCGTTCGGCCTCAAGGACGCCGGCTTCAAGGTGGTCGAATCCAGCGAGGCCGGCATGCTGTCGCAGGTCGACCGTGCTCAGCGGCGCAACACCGACGTGGTGTTCCTGGGCTGGGAACCGCACCCGATGAACACCCGCTTCAAGGTGCAGTACCTGACCGGCGGCGATGACTTCTTCGGCCCCAACTTCGGCCAGGCCACCATCTACACCAACACCCGCAAGGGCTACACCCAAGAATGCAGCAACGTTGGCCAGTTGCTGAAAAACCTGCAGTTCAGCCTGGCCATGGAGAGCACGCTGATGGGCAATGTCCTGGACGACAAGCAGAAACCCGACGCGGCCGCACGGGCCTGGCTGAAAAACAACCCACAGGTGCTCGACACCTGGCTGGCTGGCGTCACCACCATTGATGGCAAGCCGGGTCTTGAAGCCGTCAAGGCCAAGCTCGCGCAATAACGCAGGCAAGCGGGCCGGCGGTTGCCGGCCTCACCGGCCGGCACTTTGTTCCCTCGCATGCGGACACTCACTACCATGCTGACAGACCACAAGATCCCCCTGGGCGAGTACATCGCGGCGTTCGTCGATTGGCTCACTCAACACGGGGCCTCGACGTTCGATGCCATCGCATCCACGCTCGAAGCGATCATTCATGGTTTCACCGCCGGCCTCACCTGGTTCAACCCCTACGTACTCACCGCACTGATCGCCGCGCTGGCGCACTTCATCCAGCGCAAATGGGGACTCACGCTGTTCGTGGCGCTGTCGTTCCTGCTGATCCTCAACCTGGGGTACTGGCAGGAAACCATGGAGACCCTGGCGCAGGTGCTGTTCGCCACTCTGGTCTGCGTGATCATCGGCGTACCGCTGGGCATCGTGGCCGCGCACAAACCCATGTTCTACACCATGATGCGCCCGGTCCTCGACCTGATGCAGACGGTACCGACCTTCGTCTACCTGATTCCCACGCTCACCCTGTTCGGGCTGGGCGTCGTGCCAGGCCTGATTTCCACGGTGGTGTTCGCCATCGCCGCGCCGATTCGCCTCACCTACCTGGGCATCCGCGACGTGCCGCAAGAGCTGATGGACGCCGGCAAGGCCTTCGGCTGCTCGCGACGCCAACTGCTGTCGCGCATCGAACTGCCGCACGCCATGCCGAGCATCGCCGCCGGTATCACCCAGTGCATCATGCTGTCGCTGTCGATGGTGGTGATCGCCGCTCTGGTGGGCGCCGATGGCCTGGGCAAGCCGGTGGTCAACGCGCTGAACACCGCCGACATCGCCCTGGGCTTCGAAGCCGGTCTGGCTATCGTGTTGCTGGCGATCATGCTGGACCGAATCTGCAAACAACCTGACGTGAAGATAGGGGGTGATGCATGAGCATTATTCGATTCGACAACGTCGATGTGATCTTCGCCAAGGATCCACGCGAAGCATTGAAGCTGCTCGACCAGGGCCTGACCCGCAACGAGATCCTGAAAAAGACCGGGCAGATCGTGGGCGTGGAAAAAGCCAGCCTGGACGTCAACAAGGGCGAGATCTGCGTGCTGATGGGGCTATCCGGTTCGGGCAAGTCGAGCCTGCTGCGCTGCATCAACGGGTTGAACACCGTGAGCCGCGGCAAGCTGTTCGTCGAGCATGAAGATCGCCAGATCGACATCGCCTCCTGCACACCTGCGGAACTGAAGATGATGCGCACCCAGCGCATCGCCATGGTGTTCCAGAAGTTTGCCCTGATGCCCTGGCTGACGGTGCGCGAGAACATCAGCTTTGGCCTGGAGATGCAGGGCCGTCCGGAAAAGGAACGGCGCAAGCTGGTCGACGAGAAGCTGGAGCTGGTGGGCCTGACCCAGTGGCGCAACAAGAAACCCGACGAGCTGTCCGGCGGCATGCAGCAGCGTGTGGGCCTGGCCCGGGCGCTGGCCATGGATGCCGACATCCTGCTGATGGACGAGCCCTTCTCGGCGCTCGACCCATTGATCCGCCAAGGCCTGCAGGACGAGCTGCTGGAGCTGCAACGCAAGCTGAACAAGACCATCGTGTTCGTCAGCCATGACCTGGACGAAGCGCTCAAACTGGGCAGCCGCATCGCCATCATGAAAGACGGGCGGATCATTCAGTACAGCGTGCCCGAGGACATCGTGCTCAACCCGGCCGACGACTACGTGCGGACCTTCGTGGCTCACACCAATCCACTCAATGTGCTGTGCGGGCGCAGCCTGATGCGCACGCTGGACAAGTGCACGCGCGTCAATGGTTCGGTGTGCCTGGACCCAGGCGTGGATTCATGGCTGAACCTGGGCGCCGGCAACTCGCTGACCAGCGCACGTCAGGGCGATGCCGTGCTCGACCTGCAAGGCTGGGCACCGGGGCAAGCCATGGAAGGCCTGGGGCGGCGCCCGACGTTGGTCCATGCCGACATCGGCATGCGCGACGCCCTGCAGATCCGCTACCAGACCGGGCACAAACTGGTGCTGCAGGACAGCGACAAGCAGGTGGTAGGCATCCTCGGGGACACCGAGCTGTACCATGCCCTGCTGGGCAAGAACCTGGGCTGAGCCTTCCCTCTGCTGGCCACACCCTGTGGGCGCCATCCCCTGTAGGAGCGGTCAGCGGCCGCGAAGGCCTCGCCGCATTCCCCCTGATCCACCGCGCCGTCCTTTTCGCGGCCACGGACCGCTCCTACACGACTGCGCGATTCCCTGTAGGAGCGGTCAGCGGCCGCGAATGCATCACCGCAACCTACCTGACACCCCCCCTCTCGAAGCCCATTGCCTTCCCCTTCCCAATCCTCTAAAACCACGCGCACATTCACCCGTCCTTTTTTATTGATTGATCGTTCAATAAAAATAAACTAGACTGGCTTCAGTCGGCTGTCACTCACTGCCCGTACTGCAGGCCCAAGGAGATTTGCCCAATGCCCAAGGTCGGTATGCAACCCATCCGCCGCCAACAGTTGATCGAAGCCACGCTCCAGGCGGTCGATCAGGTCGGCATGAGTGACGCCAGCATCGCTTTGATTGCCCGTCTGGCCGGTGTGTCGAACGGCATCATCAGTCACTACTTTCAGGACAAGAACGGCCTGATCGCGGCGACCATGCGCCACTTGATGAACGTTCTGATCGACAACGTCGCCACACGGCGACAAGCCTTGAACGACGACAGCGCCAGGGCGCACCTGCAGGTGATCATCGAAGGCAACTTCGACGCCAGCCAGGTCAACGCTCCGGCCATGAAGACTTGGCTGGCCTTCTGGGCCACCAGCATGCATCAGCCGTCTCTGCACAGGTTGCAGCGGATCAACGATCACCGCCTGTATTCCAACCTGTGCTGCCAGTTTCGCCGTGAATTGCCGGTGGAACAGGCACGCAACGCCGCACGCGGCCTGGCCGCCCTGATCGACGGTCTGTGGTTGCGCGGCGCGCTGTCGGGCGATGCCTTCGACACCGCCCAGGCTCACCGTATCGCCTGCGAATACATGGACATGCAACTGGCAAAACAGCAGCGCTGAAGCTTCGCGCCTCGCCTGCTGCCACCTTAACTGCACCGCGAGGATCTTATGGCCCGTTTCCCAACGCAAAAACTCTACATCGATGGCGGCTACGTGGACGCCAGCGGCAGCGGCACCTTCGATGCCGTCAACCCGGCCACCGGTGAGGTGCTGGCGCAGGTCCAGCGCGCCACTGCCCAGGACGTCGAGAAAGCCGTCGCCAGCGCCGAGAAAGGCCAGAAAGTCTGGGCCGCGATGACCGCCATGGAGCGCTCGCGAGTGCTGCGCAAAGCCGTCGACCTGCTGCGCGAACGCAACGACGAACTGGCCCTGCTGGAAACCCTGGACACCGGCAAGTCCTATTCGGAAACCCGCTACGTCGACATCGTGACCGGTGCCGACGTGCTGGAATACTACGCCGGCCTGGTGCCCGCCATCGAAGGCGAACAGATCCCGCTGCGCGACACTTCCTTCGTCTACACCCGCCGCGAGCCCTTGGGCGTGACCGCCGGTATCGGCGCCTGGAACTATCCGATCCAGATCGCCTTGTGGAAGTCCGCACCGGCGCTGGCCGCCGGTAACGCGATGATCTTCAAGCCCAGCGAAGTCACCTCGCTGACCACGCTCAAGCTGGCCGAGATCTACACCGAAGCCGGTCTGCCCGATGGCGTGTTCAACGTGCTCACCGGCAGCGGCAGCGAAGTCGGTGCGTGGCTCACCGAGCATCCGCGTATCGAGAAGATCTCGTTCACCGGCGGCGTCAGCACCGGCAAGAAGGTCATGGCCAGCGCCTCGAGTTCTTCGCTCAAGGAAGTGACCATGGAACTGGGCGGCAAGTCGCCGCTGATCATTTTCGACGATGCCGACCTCGACAAGGCCGCCGATATCGCCATGATGGCCAACTTCTACAGCTCCGGCCAGGTGTGCACCAACGGCACCCGAGTGTTCGTGCCCAACGCGCTGAAGGCCCAGCTGGAAGCGAAGATCCTGGAACGTGTGCAGCGTATCCGCATCGGTAACCCTGAAGACGAGAACACCAATTTCGGTCCGCTGGTGAGCTTTGCCCACATGGAAAACGTGCTGGGCCACATCGCCAAGGGCAAGGCCGAGGGCGCGCGCCTGCTGTGCGGCGGCGAGCGGCTGAGCGACGGTGAACTGGGCAAGGGTGCGTTCGTCGCCCCGACCGTGTTCACCGACTGCAGCGACGAGATGACCATCGTGCGTGAAGAAATCTTCGGCCCGGTGATGAGCATCCTCGGCTACGACAGCGAAGAGGAAGTGATCCGCCGCGCCAACGCGACCGAGATGGGCCTGGCTGCCGGTGTGGTCACTCGCGATCTGAACCGTGCGCACCGTGTGATCCATCAGCTCGAAGCAGGCATTTGCTGGATCAACGCCTGGGGCGAGTCCGACGCGAAGATGCCGGTGGGTGGCTACAAGCAATCCGGTGTGGGCCGCGAGAACGGTATCAGTTCGCTGGCGCAGTACACCCGGATCAAATCGGTACAGGTAGAACTGGGCGATTACGTTTCGGTGTTCTGACCCCGAATCCCTTGTGGGAGCGGGCTCTGCCCGCGAATAGGCCAGACCTGACACCCTGCCTACCTTGCCATTTTTTCAAAGAGGGAACCTCCATGTCCCAGGAATTCGACTACATCATCATCGGCGCCGGTTCGGCCGGTAACACCCTGGCCACGCGCCTGACCGAAGACCCGGGCGTGACGGTTCTGCTGCTCGAAGCCGGCGGGCCGGACTACCGCCTGGACTTCCGTACCCAGATGCCCGCCGCCCTCGCCTTTCCGCTGCAGGGCCGTCGCTACAACTGGGCCTACGAGACCGAGCCCGAGCCGCACATGGACAACCGCCGCATGGAATGTGGCCGCGGCAAGGGCCTGGGCGGCTCTTCTCTGATCAATGGCATGTGCTACATCCGCGGCAACGCCATGGACTACGACGGCTGGGCCAAGCTGCCGGGCCTGGAAGACTGGAGCTATCTGGATTGCCTGCCGTATTTCCGCAAGGCCGAAACCCGTGACATCGGCCCCAACGACTACCATGGCGGCGAAGGCCCGGTCAGCGTCACCACGCCCAAGGCCGGCAACAATCCACTGTTCGCCGCCATGGTCGAAGCCGGCGTGCAGGCAGGTTTCCCGCCCACCGACGACCTCAATGGCTACCAGCAGGAAGGCTTCGGTCCCATGGACCGTACGGTGACGCCCAAGGGCCGACGCGCCAGCACCGCGCGCGGCTATCTGGACCAGGCCAAGCAACGCGACACCCTGACCATCGTCACTCACGCCCTGACCGACAAGATCGTCTTCGACGGCAAGCGCGCGGTTGGCGTCAGCTATCTGGTCGGTGACAGCGACGAGCGTATTCAAGCGCGCGCCCGCAAGGAAGTGCTGCTGTGCGGCGGCGCCATCGCCTCGCCACAGATTCTGCAGCGCTCCGGCGTCGGCCCGGCCGAGGTGCTCCAGCCCCTGGGCATCGACGTTGTGCATGACTTGCCAGGCGTGGGTCAGAACCTGCAGGACCACCTGGAAATGTACCTGCAATACAGCTGCACCCAGCCAGTCTCGCTGTACCCGTCGCTGAAGTGGTGGAACCAGCCGCAGATCGGCGCCGAATGGATGTTCCTGGGCACTGGTATCGGTGCCAGCAACCAGTTCGAGGCCGGTGGTTTCATCCGCTCGCGCCCTGAGTTCGAATGGCCGAACATCCAGTACCACTTCCTCCCGGTGGCGATCAATTACAACGGCACCAAGGGCGTTCAGGAACACGGCTTCCAGGCTCACGTGGGCTCGATGCGCTCGCCGAGTCGCGGCCGGGTCAACGTCAAGTCGAAGAACCCGCGCGACTACCCGAGCATCCTGTTCAACTACATGGCCAGCGAGCAGGACTGGCAGGAGTTCCGCGACGGCATCCGCCTGACCCGCGAGATCATGCAGCAGCCGGCGCTGGACCAGTACCGCGGGCGTGAAATCAGCCCAGGCATCGAAGTGCAGACGGACGAGCAGCTGGACCAGTTCATCCGCGAGCATGCCGAAACGGCTTATCACCCGTCGTGCTCGTGCAAGATGGGCACCGACGACATGGCTGTGGTCGATGGTCAGGGTCGCGTGCATGGCCTGCAAGGCTTGCGTGTGGTCGACGCTTCGATCATGCCGATCATCACCACCGGCAACCTGAACGCGCCGACCATCATGATCGCCGAGAAGATCGCCGACCGCATTCGTGGCCGCAAGCCCGAAGCGCGTTCGACCGCGGCCTACTATGTCGCCGGCGATGCGCCAGTACGCGGCAAGCCGATGCGCGAAGTGGGCGCGACCACCCGCGGCTGATCCAGATTTGCTCCGTGCCGGTGGCAGGCCTAAGCTGTGGGCCTGCCAGATTCCGGTTCGGTTTGCGGACTTTTTCACGGCCGCTGTCCGCGCCTACAGGACACAGTAATCCCCTGTAGGAACGGTCAGCGGCCGCGAACAGGCCGAGCACCGACGCCCCCCAGAGGCCCGTCCATGTTCGATTTCACCGCCACCTTGCAACAACGCTTCGCTGCCCTGCGCACCCGCGCCGAATTCTTCTCCCTGCGCCACGTGCGCCAATCCAGCCAGCACCTGGCCGTGCGCAAGAACATTGCCGAACCGCCGAGCCTGAGCCTCGACGAAGGCGTGATGATCACCGTTCGAGTGCATGGCGTGGAAGCCTATGCCGCCACCGGCGACCTTTCCCTGCAAGGGTTGCAGCAGGCCCTGGCGCGTGCCGAACAGCAAGCAGGCGCGATCGCCGCGCATGCCCTGCTCGACCTGCAGCAACAACCGGTCAGCAGTGCCCGCAGCGACTACCTCTCCCCCGACGTGCAGGCAGCCTTCCCGACTCTGGCCCAGTGCTACCAATTGCTCAACGAAGAGTCGGCCAGCGTGCCCGACGACTCCCGCCTGGTCAGCTGGTATGCCGGCCTGGGCGTCACCGATGTCGAACAGATCTACCTGAACAGTGCCGGCGCGCAGATCCGCCAGGCGCAGCGCTTCGTCTTTCCTGGCTTGAGCGTCACCGCTTTCGATGGCAACGACAGCCAGACCCGCAGCCTGGGCCGCGACAATTTCGGCCAGCAAGGCGGTGTCGACGTGATAGAGCGCTGCGGCATCGTCGGCGCGGCTCGCCAGGTCGCCGACCAGGCCCTGCAGTTGCTGCTGGCGCCCAACGCCCCACACGGCCCGCGCGACCTGCTGCTGACGCCCGACCAGATGATGCTGCAGATCCACGAATCCATCGGCCACCCGTTGGAGCTGGACCGCATCCTGGGTGATGAGCGCAACTACGCGGGCACCAGCTTCGTCAAGGTCGAAGACTTCGGTCACCTGCAGTATGGCTCGCCGCTGCTCAATGTGACCTTCGACCCGGACATTCCCCACGAGCTGGCCAGTTATGCCCATGACGACGACGGCACTGCAGCGAGCAAGCAGTGGCTGATTCGCGATGGCGTACTGGTCCGGCCACTGGGCGGCGCGCTATCGCAATACCGCAGCGGTATGGCCGGAGTGGCCAACAGCCGCGCCAGCAGCTGGAACCGGGCACCGATCGACCGCATGGCCAACCTCAACATCGAACCGGGCGAGCACAGCCAGGCACAATTGATCGCCGGCATCGAGCACGGCATCCTGATGTCCACCAACCGTTCCTGGTCGATCGACGATGCGCGCAACAAATTCCAGTTCGGCTGCGAATGGGGTCGGTTGATCGAGAACGGCGAACTCAAGGGCGTGGTCAAGAACCCCAACTATCGCGGTATTTCCGCCAGCTTCTGGAAAAAACTCAGCGCCGTGGGCGACGCCAGCACGCTGCAGGTGCTGGGCACGCCCAACTGCGGCAAGGGCGAGCCCAATCAGGTCATCCGTGTGGGGCACGCTTCGCCCAGTTGCGTGTTCAGCCAGATCGACGTTTTCGGAGGTGACGCATGAGCCATCACGCCGAGCATTTCCAGGCACTGGTGCAGTGGCTGCGCCAGGCTGCGGCCCCGACCCAGCGCTTCACCCTGAGCTACAACGCCGAGGCCTCGGATTTCATCCGATTCAACCACGCCCGGGTACGCCAGGCGGGGCAGGTTGCCCAGGCCACGGTGTCGCTGAAGCTGATCGAAGACGGTCGTCAGGCCGAGCTGCAACTGACCTTGGCCGAGGACCTGGAGGTGGACCGGCAGCGTCTGACCCAGGCCCTGCACCAGTTGAGCCAGACGCTGCCGCTGCTGCAACCGGACCCCTACCTGCAACTCGACACCTCGCCGTGGCAGACCCGTCATGTCGACGACACGCCCTTGCCCGATGCAGGTCAGGTGGTCGAACAGATAGGTTCGGCGGCCAGCGGCCTGGACCTGGTCGGCATCTATGCCGCGGGCACGATCTGCCGCGGTTTCGCCAACAGCGACGGGGCCTGCGGTTGGCATCAGGCCAACAGTTTCAATTTCGATTTCAGCCTCTTCCATGCCAACGGCGAGGCAGTCAAGGCGAACTATGCCGGCCAGCAGTGGCAGGCACGCGCCTTCGCCGATCGCCTGGCCCAGGCCCGCGAACAGCTGGAGTACCTGAGCCGACCGCCCAAGGTGCTGTTGCCGGGCGCGTATCGCGCCTACCTGGCGCCGGCGGCCCTGGATGAAATCATCGGCATGCTGGGCTGGGGCGGTTTCTCTGCACAAGCCATCGCCAGCAAGAACAGCCCCCTGCAACGGCTGTACGCCGGCGAGGCACGCTTGAGTGCGCAGGTGAGCTTCGAGGAGCGCATCAGCGGTTCGTTGACCCCGGCGTTTTCCCTGGAAGGCTATCCGCGCAAGGACCTCTCGCTGGTCAGCCACGGCTTGGCCGTCGAACGCCTGGTGGACTCGCGCAGCGCGGCCGAATACGGCCTGCAAGGCAACGGCGCGGACAACTCGGAAATGCCCGGCGCGCTGCAGATGGCCGCCGGTGACCTGCCTTTGGCCCAGGTGCTGCAACGCCTCGGCACCGGGCTGTACATCAGTAACCTGTGGTACCTGAACTACTCCGACATGCCAGCGGCGCGCATGACCGGGCTGACTCGGTTCGCCACTTTCTGGGTGGAGGACGGTCAGATCGTTGCACCGGTCCAGACCATGCGTTTCGACGACAGCGTCTACAGTGTCCTGGGGGACCAGCTGGAAGCGCTGACGACCGAGCGCGAGCTGATCCTCTCGACCAGCACCTACGGTGAGCGCCAGACCAGCTCCAGTTTGCTGCCCGGCGCGTTGGTGAAGCGGTTGCTGTTGACGCTGTAGGAGCGGCCCGTGGCCGCGAAAAGGGCACCGCAGAGCGTCAGGTACACCGCGGCAACCCTTCGCGGCCGGTGACCGCTCCTACGACAGGTCGCGGCACTGCGGTCACTGTAGGAGCGGCCCGTGGCCGCGAAAGGCGCACCGCAGAGCGTCAGGCATACCGCGGTGACCGCTCCTACGGGGTTTGCCACGAACATTCGTCATTCACCTCAAACAACAAGAGGCCCCATGTCCACGCGCCCAACACTGGATCCCGCTACCACTCGCTGGCTGCCCTGGGTCATCGCCATTGCCTTCTTCATGCAGGCCCTGGACGGCACCATCCTCAACACCGCGCTGCCGGCCATGGCCAGCGACCTGGCGGAAAACCCGTTGCGCATGCAATCGGTGATCATCGCCTACATGCTGACGGTCGCGCTGCTGATCCCCGCCTCAGGCTGGATTTCCGACCGCTTCGGCACGCGCAAGGTGTTCTTCAGCGCCATCATGCTGTTCAGCATCGGCTCGCTGCTGTGCGCGCTTTCCCAGAGCCTGGCGATGCTGGTCGCGGCTCGGGTGATTCAGGGCCTGGGCGGTGCCCTGATGCTCCCGGTGGGCCGGCTGGTGGTGCTGCGCGCCTACCCGCGCTCGGAGCTGGTGCGCATCCTCAGCTTCATCACCGTGCCTGCCTTGCTCGGCCCGCTGCTGGGGCCGACCCTGGGTGGCTGGATGGTCGAATGGCTGAGCTGGCACTGGATCTTCCTCATCAACCTGCCGGTGGGCGCACTGGGCTGCTGGGCGGTGTGGCACTTCGTACCCGACCTGCGCGGCGCCGAACGCACGCGCTTCGATGGCATCGGCTTCGTGCTGTTCGGGGCGGCGATGGTACTCATCACCATCGCCATGGAGGGCCTGGGCGAGCTGCACTTGCCGCACCTGCGGGTGATGCTGCTGCTGTTCGTCGGCATGGCCTGCCTGGCCGCCTACTGGCTGCGGGCGGGGCAGATCGACAACCCGCTGTTCTCGCCGAACCTGTTTCGCACGCGCACTTTCGCCATCGGCATTCTCGGCAATCTGTTCGCTCGCCTGGGCAGTGGCGCCCTGCCGTTCATGGTGCCGTTGCTGCTGCAAGTCGCCCTGGGGCATTCGCCTTCGGAAGCCGGCATGAGCATGATTCCGCTGGCGGCAGCCGCCATGGTTTCCAAGTCGTTTTCCCGGCCGATCATCGAACGCTTCGGCTATCGCATCGTGCTCACCGGCAACACCTTGCTGCTGGGCGTGTTGCTGGCCAGCCTCGGCCTGGTCTCGGAAACCACCCCCTACTGGCTGCTGTTGACCCAACTGGGCTTGCTCGGCGCAGTCAACTCGCTGCAGTTCGCGGCGATGAACACCGTGACCCTGATCGATCTGGACGACGAAAGCGCCAGCAGTGGCAACGGTCTGCTCTCGGTGGTGGCGCAGCTCTCCCTCGGCCTGGGCGTGGCCTGCGCCGGTGCTCTGCTGGGCGGATTCACTGCGTCCCTGGGCAACGAGGGGGTGGACACGGTGCTGGGTGCGTTCCAGGCCACGTTCCTGACCATCGGGTTGATGGCGATGCTGGCTGCCGGGATCTTCGTGCAACTGTCCGACAGCGATGGACGGCGCGCACCTCGTCAGGAACCTCCGGTGGAGCACTAAGCAGGCTTAGGGCGAAAGGCCACGGGGCTGATACACTGCGCGACATTTTGTTTTGCAGGCCCGTCCCGTGACCACCATTGCCACTGCTTTCAACACGCTGCCTCTGTCCGCCGCCATGCTGGCCAACCTGGAATCCCTCGGGTATGCCCAGATGACGCCGATCCAGGCGCAGAGCCTGCCGGTGATTCTCAAGGGCATGGACCTGATCGCCCAGGCCAAGACCGGCAGCGGCAAGACGGCCGCGTTCGGCATCGGCCTGCTGAACCCGATCAACCCGCGCTATTTCGGCTGCCAGGCGCTGATCATGTGCCCCACGCGCGAGCTGGCCGACCAGGTGGCCAAGGAAATCCGTCGCCTGGCCCGCGCCGAAGACAACATCAAGGTGCTGACCCTGTGCGGCGGCGTGTCGTTCGGCCCGCAGATCGCCTCGCTGGAACACGGCGCGCACATCATCGTCGGCACGCCGGGACGCATCCAGCAACACCTGCGCAAAGGTTCGCTGGTGCTCGACGGGCTCAACACGCTGGTGCTCGACGAAGCCGACCGCATGCTCGACATGGGCTTCTACGACTCTATCGCCGACATCATCGAGCAGACCCCGGAACGCCGGCAGACCTTGCTGTTCTCGGCCACCTACCCGGTCGGCATCAAGCAGCTGTCGTCCAAGTTCATGCGCGATCCACAGCAGGTCAAGGCCGAGGCACTGCATGCCGACAGCCAGATCGAGCAGCGCTTCTACGAAATCTCGCCGGATGACCGCATGGCCGCCGTGGTGCGCGCCCTGGGCCACTTCCGCCCACAGTCCTGCGTTGCCTTCTGCTACACCAAGCAGCAATGCCAGGAAGTGGTCGATCACCTGACCAGCAAGGGGATCAGCGCCGTGGCGCTGCATGGCGACCTGGAACAGCGCGACCGCGACCAGGTTCTGGCAATGTTCGCCAACCGCAGTACGTCGGTGCTGGTGGCCACCGACGTGGCCGCCCGTGGCCTGGACATCGATGCCCTGGACATGGTGATCAACGTCGAGCTGGCGCGTGACTCGGAAATCCACATCCACCGCGTGGGCCGTACCGGTCGCGCTGGCGAGAAAGGCCTGGCGATCAGCTTCGTCGCCCCCGCCGAGGCGCACCGCGCCCAGGCCATCGAGCAACTGCAGAAGTCGCCGCTGGCCTGGGCCGAACTCGACAGCCTGACTTCCAAGGGCGGCGAGCCGCTGCTGCCGCCAATGAGCACCCTGTGCATCGGCGCCGGGCGCAAGGACAAGGTACGGCCGGGCGATATCCTCGGCGCGCTGACTGGCGATGCGGGCATTCCCGGCACCCAGGTCGGCAAGATCGCCATTTTCGATTTCCAGGCGTTCGTGGCCGTGGAGCGCGGAATCGCCAAGCAGGCGCTGCAGCGTCTGAACAGCGGCAAGATCAAGGGCCGTTCGCTGCGCGTACGGATTCTCTGACCGCAGGCCAGGCCTCTTCGCGGGCAGAGGGCTCGCCGCCCGCCCCGCTCCCACAGGGTGATGTCCGAACGCTTAACCTTGTGGGAGCGGGCTCCCACAGGGCGAGGTCCGAACGCCTAACCTTGTGGGAGCGGGGCTCTGCCCGCGAAGAGGCCTCCCCTGACACCCCCGATTCGAGAGGACCACGCAGTGCGCTCTACCCCCGTCATCATCATCGGCGCCGGTGCCGCCGGCCTCATGTGCGCCTTGAGCGCTGCACAGCGAGGTCGCGAGGTGCTGCTGATCGACCACGCCAACAAGCCGGGCAAGAAGATCCTCATGTCCGGCGGCGGTCGCTGCAACTTCACCAACATGTACACCGAACCGGCCAACTTCCTCTCGCAGAACCCGCACTTCTGCAAGTCTGCCCTGGCGCGCTATACCCAGTGGGATTTCATCGCCATGGTGGCCAAGCACGGCGTGCTCTACCACGAGAAGAAACTCGGCCAGCTGTTCTGCGACAACAAGTCCAGTGACATCCTCGGCCTGCTGCTGGACGAGTGCGAAAGCGCCGGCGTCGAGTTGCGCATGGACACCTCGGTGCAGTCCATCGAGAAAACCGCCGACGGCTATCGTTTGCAGACTTCACTGGGCCTGCTGGCGTGCCAGTCGTTGGTGGTGGCCACTGGCGGGCTGTCGATTCCGACCCTGGGCGCGACCGGCTTCGGCTACCAGATCGCCCGCCAGTTCGGTCACAGTGTGCTGCCCACCCGCGCAGGGCTGGTGCCGTTCACCATCACCGACCAGCTCAAGGACATCTGCACCGAGTTGTCCGGCACCTCGGTGGATTGTGTGGCCAGCTGCAACGACCAGGCGTTTCGCGAGAACCTGCTGTTCACCCATCGCGGCCTGAGCGGGCCGGCGATCCTGCAGATTTCCTCGTTCTGGCAGCCCGGCGACACCGTCGAGATCAACCTGCTGCCCGATCACGATGCGTTGGCGTGGCTGCAGCAACAGCAGGCCGAGCGGCCCAATTCGGAGCTCAAGACCCTGCTGGGTGAAGTCTTCACCAAGAAAATGGCCAACCTGCTGGCCGAACACTGGTTCGTGTCCAAGCCGATGAAGCAGTACACCCCGGCCGAGCTGCAAACGGTTGCAAATACGCTGGGCGCCTGGCAGTTGGTGCCGGCCGGCACCGAAGGCTATCGCACCGCCGAGGTGACCTTGGGCGGCGTCGATACCCGCGAGGTGTCGTCCAAGACCCTGGAATCGCTGAAGAGCCCTGGGTTGTATTTCATCGGCGAAGTGCTCGATGTCAGCGGGCATCTGGGCGGCTTCAATTTCCAGTGGGCGTGGGCCTCCGGATACGCCGCCGCGCAGTACGTGTAGCACGCCGGGGATCTGCGGCGCTGCCGGACGCGGCTCGCGCCGCTGCTACAGAGTCCCCACACTCTCTCGATCCGCCACCGCCCCTGTAGCAGCGGCGCAAGCCGCGTCAGGGGCCGCCGCGCAGTATCGGGCGTGCGCCGACAATGGTAGATTGACGCCGTTCATCAGTTCTCTCGCCTACAGGTCGACTCCTTCTTCATGGCATCCAGGTCGTTCCGCCAATCAATGCGCCGCTTGTGGGCGCTGGACAAGTTCAGCTACAGCGTACGGGTGTTCATCGCGCTGTCCGGCAGCATGGCGCTGTGCTGGTACGAAAACGAGATGCGCCTGCTGGTGCCACTGTTCCTGGGCATCATCGCCTGCGCCCTGGCCGAAACCGACGACAACTGGCAAGGCCGCATCCGCGCCCTGGCAGCCACCCTGTCGTGCTTCACCGTCGCCGCTTTCGCCGTTGAACTGCTGTTCCCCTACCCCTACATCTTCGTCACGGCCCTGGCCGTGGCCAGCTTCGCCCTGACCATGCTCGGCGCGCTCGGCGAGCGCTACGGTGCCATCGCCTACGCCACCCTGATCCTCTCGGTCTACACCATGATCGGCGTCGACCAGCGCGGCGGCGAAGTCAGCAACCTGTGGCGCGAGCCGGTGCTGCTGGTGGCCGGCGCCGCCTGGTATGGCCTGCTGTCGGTGCTGTGGCAGGTGCTGTTTTCCAACCAGCCGGTGCAACAGGCCCTGGCGCGACTGTTCAGCGAACTGGGGCAGTACCTCAAGCTCAAGTCGAGCCTGTTCGAACCGATCCGCCAGCTAGACGTGGAAGCCCGCCGCCTGGAGCTCGCCAAGCAGAACGGTCGGGTCGTGGCCGCGCTCAACGCGGCCAAGGAAATCATCCTGCACCGGGTCGGCAACGGTCGTCCCGGCTCCAAGGTCAGCCGCTACCTGAAACTCTACTTCCTGGCCCAGGACATCCACGAGCGCGCCAGTTCCTCGCACTACCCCTACAACGCATTGGCCGACGCCTTCTTCCACAGTGATGTGCTGTTTCGCTGTCAGCGTCTGCTGCGCCAGCAGGGCGTGGCCTGCCAGCGGCTGGGCGAGTCGATCCAGTTGCGCCAGCCGTTCATCTACGACGACAGCTTCGCCGAGGCCTTGAGCGACCTGCACGCTTCGCTCGAACACCTGCGGATCCAGAGCAACCCGGCCTGGCGCGGCCTGTTGCGGTCGCTGCGCGCGCTGGCGGCCAACCTCGGCACCCTCGACCGCCTGCTCAGCGACGCCGGCAATCCCGACCGTCTGGCCGACGCCCGCGACAGCAGCCTGCTGGACCGCTCGCCGCACACCCTGAAGGACTTCTGGGGCCGCATCCGGCAAAACCTAACGCCTACCTCGCTGCTTTTCCGCCATGCCCTGCGCCTGCCCCTGGCACTGGTGATCTGCTACGCCATGGTGCACCTGATCCACCCCAGCCAGGGCTACTGGATCATGCTGACGACCTTGTTCGTGTGCCAGCCCAGCTACGGCGCCACCCGGCGCAAGCTGGGCCAGCGGATCATCGGCACCGCCATCGGCCTGACCGTGGGCTGGGCGCTGTTCGACCTGTTCCCCAGCCCCATCGTGCAGTCGCTGTTCGCCATCGGCGCCGGCCTGGTGTTCTTCGTCAACCGCACCACGCGCTACACCCTGGCAACCGCCGCCATCACCTTGATGGTGCTGTTCTGCTTCAACCAGACGGGCGACGGCTATGGGCTGTTCCTGCCGCGGCTGTTCGACACCCTGCTCGGCAGCCTGATCGCCGGCCTGGCGGTGTTCCTGTTCCTGCCCGACTGGCAAGGTCGCAAGCTGAACAAGGTGCTGGCCAACACCTTGACCTGCAACAGCATCTACCTGCGCCAGATCATGCAGCAATACGCCAACGGCAAGAGCGACGACCTCGCCTATCGCCTGGCACGACGCAACGCCCACAATGCCGACGCTGCGCTCTCCACCACCCTGGCCAACATGCTCATGGAGCCCGGCCACTTCCGCAAGGAAGCCGACGTCGGCTTCCGCTTCCTGGTGCTGTCGCACACCCTGCTCAGCTACCTGTCCGGGCTGGGTGCCCACCGTGGCACCGAGCTGCCGGCCGAGGCGCGCGAACAATTGATCGGCGGGGCCGGCGAAAGCCTGGCGCGCAGCATCGACGAAATCGCCACGGGCCTCGCCACACGTGTGCCGGTGCAGGTGCAGAGCGACAGCGAGGAAGTGCTGGCCGACGAACTGGAACAGATGCCCGAGGAGGTCGACGAAGGCCAGCGTCTGATGCAGACCCAGCTGGCGCTGATCTGTCGGCAGCTGGGGCCACTGCGCACCCTGGCCGCGCACTTGATCAAAGGCCCGACCTCAGCTGCCGCCAGCTAGAGGCGCAACCGAAACCTTGAACGAGGTAACCATGGCCATCGAATGGATGTGCATGCACCACAGCGAGCTGGATGTGCAGCAGCTGTACGAAATCCTGCGCCTGCGCAGCGAAGTCTTCGTGGTCGAGCAGCAATGCCCCTATCAGGACGTCGATGGGCAGGACCTGCACGCCGACACCTGTCACCTGCTGGCTTGGAGCGAGGGCCGCCTGGTGGCCTACCTGCGCCTGCTCGACCCTTCCACACAGGGCGGTGACGTGGTGATCGGCCGAGTGATCACTGCCCCATCTGCGCGCGGTACCGGCCTGGGCCACGCGCTGCTGGCCAACGCTCTGGAGCACGCCGCGCGGCGCTGGCCGCAAATGCCGATAAAGCTATCGGCCCAGGCTCATCTGCAAGGCTATTACGGCCGCTACGGCTTCATTGCCCACGGCCAGGAATACCTGGAGGACAACATTGCGCACATCGCCATGTACCGACGTGTCGAGGCTCAGGGGTAACCGAGTACCTGACGGATCTGCCCCAGGTTCTGGCCGATCCATTCACGGTCGATCGCGCCCCACTGCCTGATCACGTAGCGGCCGATGTGGTTGCGCTCGCCATCCTGCTGCTCGAATTCGCAGGCGATGTCCAGGTCGGCCAGCGCCGCAATGGTGTCCTGGGCCGTGCGCCGGGGCATCCCGGTGGCCTCGATGAGGGCCGGCACGGTGGCCGCCTGGCCACTGTCGATCAGCCAGGCCACGTAGAGCCGGCGATAGAAACTGCTGCGGGTCTTGCTGACTTGCATGGGGATATCCTTCACGGCGGCGGGGGCAGATCACGGTAGGTCAGGTAGACACGCAGGTCGAATTCCAACTGTTGATAACCGGGCAGCATGTGTTCGCACAGCTGGTAGAACGCCTTGTTGTGGTCGCTCTCGCGGAAATGCGCCAGCTCATGCACCACGATCATCTGCAGAAACTGCGGCGCCGCGTCCTTGAACAGCGAAGCGATGCGGATTTCCTTCTTGGCCTTGAGCTTGCCGCCCTGAACCCGCGAAACCGCGGTGTGCAGGCCCAGTGCGCGATGCGTCAGGTCCAGGCGGTTGTCGAACAGGACCTTGTCGATGGCCGGCGCGTTGCGCAGGTACTCCTGCTTCAGGGCCATGGCATAGTTGTACAGCGCCTTGTCGCTCTGCACGGCGTGGCGATCCGGATAGCGCTGGCTCAGGTAGTCCGCCAGCTGTCCGCGCGCGATCAGTTGCCGGACCTGCTCCTGCAGTGCGGGTGGGTAGGCTTGCAGGTACTTCAGCGCGGTCATGGTGCCTGTTTCGACTTGAGAAAGGTGTCCAGTGTAACGCCTGCGCGGCGCTGGCGTCACACCGCTGCCGGCTGCACGCCCGCGCTGACCAGCGGAAAGTCGCTGGCGGCCTGCGCCGTCAATGGCCGGGCGATCACGAAGCCCTGGATCCACTCGCAACCGGCGGCGCGCAGCCACTGACATTGCTCGGCGGTTTCCACCCCCTCGGCGATCACCGTGATGTCGAACGCGTTGCAGGCCTGGATCACACTGCGCGCGAACACGCCATCGGGCTTGGAGTCGGGCAGTCGAGCGATCAAGTGACGGTCCAGCTTGAGCGTGTCGATGGGCAAGTCGCGCAGCAGTTTCAGCGAGCACGGGCCGGTACCGAAATCATCCAGGGCGATGCGCACCCCCAGGTTGCGCAACTGCTGCAACTGCGCGGTGGCCTGGGGCAGGTTGTGCATCAGCGAGCACTCCACTACCTCCACCTCGAGCTGACGCGGGCGCAACCCATGCAAGGCAATCGCGCGTTGCAGTTCGGCCACCAGGTTGGGCATGGCGAACTGGGCATTGCTCAGGCTGATGCTGAGCACCAGTTCGGCGGGAAAACGGCTGGACCAGGCGCGGCGCTGGGCAGCGCCTTCGGTGTAGATCCAGCTCGCCAGGCGACTGATCAGTCGCGCCTGTTCGAGCAAGGGAATGAACAGCCCCGGCTGTACGTCGCCGACGCTGGGATGACACCAGCGCAACAGCGCCTCGAAACCGCGCAGACGCCCATCGAGCAGGGACACCTGCGGCTGGTAGACCAAACTGAAATCACGGTTCTCGATGGCTTCACCGACACTGGTTTCCAGCAGCAGACGCGAGCGCGCGCGACCGTTCAAATCCTGATCGTAATAGCGGTATTGCTGGCGACCGGCCTGCTTGGCGGCATACATGGCGATATCGGCAGCGCGCAGCAGGCTGTCCAGATTGGTGCCACATTCGGGGTAGGTGGCAATGCCGATGCTGACGCCCAGGCTGATGTCCACTCCATCCACGGTCTGCTCGATGGCGATGCGTTCCATGAGCTTTTCGGCCACCTTGGCGGCCTGCTCGGGGTAGTCGAGGTTGTCCAGCAGCGCAGTGAATTCGTCGCCACCCATGCGCGCCACCACGTCGAAGGGCCGCAGCACCGCTTTGAGCTGTTCGGCCACCCAGCGCAGGGCCCTGTCCCCAGCGTCGTGACCATGGCTGTCGTTGATACGCTTGAAGCCGTCCAGATCCAGATACAGCAGCGCCTGAGCCTTTTCCGCACGCTCGTTGCGCACCAGCGCGCTCTCCACGGCCTGATAGAAACCGCGGCGGTTGAGCAGCCCGGTCAGCGGGTCGGTCACCGCCTGGTATTCCAACTGCTGGTGCAGGCTGCGCACCACCGACATGTCGAGGATCGTCACCACCATGGCGCGCTGCTCGCCGGGCAACGGCGCGCACGACAGAGCCACCGGCAACTGCTGGCCGTTGGCCGTGCGCAGCAGCGCATCATGCACCCGGTAGGTATTGCGCGTGCTGTAGGCGCGGTAGAAGTCGGACTCGGACCATTCGGGAATCTGCGGCTTGTGCAGGTAATCCGCCAGCACGCCGCGCTGCAGTTGCTCGACCGTGGCGCCCAGCAGGCGCGAGATGGCCGGATTGGCGAAGGTGATCAGACCGTGCTCGTTGACCACCAGAATGCCCTCACCGGCATTTTCCAGCACCGAGGCATTGAAGGCGCGGGCCGCTTCCAGGTCACGGCTCAAACGCTGCAGGTCACGCCGGTTGCGCTGCTGTTCGAGCAGCGCCTGGACCTTGGGCCGCAGGATCTGCGGGTCGAACGGTTTGAACAGATAGTCCACCGCCCCTGTGGCGTAGCCCTTGAGCACGGAAGCCTGCGACTGCTCGTTGGCAGTCAGGAAGATGATCGGGGTAAAGCGCGTGCGCTGGCTGCCGCGCATCAGACGAGCCACTTCGAAACCGTCCATGCCCGGCATCTGCACGTCGAGCAGCACCAGATCGACCTCATGCTCGAGCAGTTTGCCCAGCGCTTCGACACCGGAAGCTGCGGTCACCACCTGCCAGTCCTGGCGCTCGAGCAGGGCTCTCATGCTCAGCAGGTTTTCCGGATAATCGTCGACCACCAACAACGTGGAACCACCGTCAACGGACGGATCAGGGGCGCATTCCATGCTAATACTCGTTCAGACGTGCTGAATCCGGATTCGCCCGGAAACTTCTTGCGTTACTTTAGACGGGCTCGGCACAAAGCTGTAGGACAATTTCCCACGGTTTGCGTCACGAATGAGCACTCGCCGATGGACGGCGCGCCCTGCTCAAAAGGCAGTACCCTGCCCAGAACACCGCGCCAGAACGAAAAAACCCGCCAACAGGCGGGTTTTTCGACAGCGGTAAGGCTTAGTTGACCTTGGCGTTCAACTCGCCGCTGGCATAGCGCTGGAACATGCCTTCCAGGGAGATCGGCTTGATCTTCGAGGCGTTGCCGGCGGTGCCGAATGCTTCGTAGCGGGCGATGCAGACGTCACGCATGGCTTTCACGGTTTCGGCGAAATATTTGCGCGGGTCGAACTCGGCCGGGTTCTGCGCCATGAAACGGCGGATCGCACCGGTGGAGGCCAGGCGCAGGTCAGTGTCGATGTTGACCTTGCGCACGCCGTACTTGATACCTTCGACGATTTCCTCGACCGGCACGCCGTAGGTTTCCTTGATGGCGCCGCCGTACTCGTTGATGATCGCCAGCCATTCCTGCGGCACCGACGAGGAGCCGTGCATCACCAGGTGAGTGTTGGGAATGCGCGCATGGATCGCCTTGATGCGGTCGATCGCCAGGATGTCGCCGGTAGGCGGCTTGGTGAACTTGTAGGCGCCGTGGCTGGTGCCGATGGCGATGGCCAGGGCGTCGACCTGGGTCTTGGCGACGAAATCGGCCGCCTCTTCCGGGTCGGTGAGCATCTGGCTGTGATCCAGGATGCCTTCGGCGCCCACGCCGTCTTCTTCACCGGCCTGACCGGTTTCCAGCGAACCCAGGCAGCCCAGCTCGCCCTCTACCGACACACCGCAGGCGTGGGCGAAGGACACGGTCTGCGAAGTCACGCGCACGTTGTAGTCGTAGTCGGTGGGGGTCTTGCCGTCGACGCCCAACGAGCCGTCCATCATCACCGAGCTGAAGCCCAGCTGGATCGAACGCTGGCAGATGTCGGGGCTGGTGCCGTGGTCCTGGTGCATGCACACCGGGATATGCGGGAACTCTTCGATCGCCGCCAGGATCAAGTGACGCAGGAACGGGGCACCGGCGTATTTGCGGGCGCCGGCCGAAGCCTGGACGATGACCGGGGAGTCGGTCTTGTCGGCCGCTTCCATGATGGCGCGCATCTGCTCGAGGTTGTTGACGTTGAAAGCTGGAACGCCGTAGCCGAATTCGGCGGCGTGGTCCAGCATCTGGCGCATGCTGATAAGTGCCATTGTAGTTGTGTCTCCCGGTTCAGGGTCGTTGATCGTTGCAGCTCACCGCATCGGCGGCCGCTCTTGAAGTAATGCCTATCATCGGGCTGGCGCAATGGGCCCAGCCGTCACGGAGCCTTGCAGCCCCGGCCAATCAAATCGTCGGTGGCGACCCAGTACACCAGGCCTTCGTCACCTTTCTTGTGAAACGCCAGCACACCATCGCTGAACAGCTCGCCCTCGGCCCCGGCCTGGGGCGTCAAGGCGTACTGCTTGTTGCTGCCGGCCAGGCGCACCTGCATCGCGCTCTTGTCGGCGACACTGTACCGCCATTGCACCTCGACCTGGCTGTCGCACTGCCAACGTGTCCAGTCGGGGGACACCGGCATCGGCTTATCCAGGTAGGCGCAGCCAGAAAGCAGCGCCATTGCCATTATCGCCAAACCGCCTTTCATTCATATACCTCTGGGCACTGGCTCACGCGCCGCAATCCTGTGCCGTGTTCCGGGCACCGGCCGGCGCACCAGTGGCGTTGGTCTGCACCCGTTGATCGTCCTGAGTCGTGGGCGTCACCACAGACACCGGGCTGAACACTTCACAGGCGCTGCCGGCGCCTGAACTCATGCAACCGCTGGACAGCGCCGCTGCCAGCAGGGTGGCCAAACCGAATGTCGCGGAACCGATCTTCATGGTGAACTCCTTGTGCCGGAGGCACAGATAATCTTGGTGCCAAAGGCAGTGATAATCGTGAGACTCACCACAGAAGACCCCTGGCAAGCGCCATTGGTTGCCCTCACGGACAACCCGGTGCCTGCGCCTGCTGTTCCGGCTCGTAGCGCTCCAGAGCCTCAGGCCCCATGCGCTTGCCGACCACCGGGATGCTTTCGGCCTGCCACTGCGACTGCGAACAGCCGCCACGGATCGCCGCCGGACCGTCGTCGACCGATGTTGCCGGCGCACCGGAACAGCCGGCCAGCAGGCCGATCAGCAACGCCAGGGTGGGTGCCTTGAGCATCCGTTTCTCCTCGAGCCTCAAAGGACGTCAGGCCTTGGCCCGCTGTTCCAGCATTTCCACGGCCGGCAGCACCTTGCCCTCGACGAACTCGAGGAACGCACCGCCGCCAGTCGAGATGTAGGAGATGTCGCCAGCGACGCCGTACTTGTCGATGGCCGCCAGGGTATCGCCGCCACCGGCAATGGAAAAGGCCGGGCTCTGCGCGATCGCCTTGGCCAATACCTGGGTGCCGTTGCTGAACTGATCGAACTCGAACACCCCTACCGGGCCGTTCCACAGAATGGTCTTGGACGACTTGAGCAGCTCGGCGAAGTGCTCGGCGGTCTGTGGACCGATGTCGAGGATCATGTCGTCATCGGCTACGTCGGCAATGAGCTTGACCGTGGCTTCGGCGCTTTCGGCGAACTCCTTGGCCACCACCACGTCGACCGGCAACGGCACGCTGACTTTGGCCGCGATGGCGCGCGCCGTGTCGAGCAGGTCAGGCTCGTACAGCGACTTGCCAACCTTGTGCCCGGCTGCGGCCAGGAAGGTGTTGGCAATGCCACCGCCCACGATCAGCTGGTCGCAGATGCCGCTGAGGCTATTGAGCACGTCCAGCTTGGTCGAGACCTTGGAGCCGGCAACGATGGCGGCCATCGGCTTGGCCGGGGCGCCCAGCGCCTTGCCCAGCGCTTCAAGCTCCGCGGACAGCAGCGGGCCCGCAGCGGCCACCTTGGCGAACTTGGCCACGCCGTGGGTGGAGCCTTCGGCGCGGTGCGCAGTGCCGAATGCGTCCATCACGAACACGTCGCACAGCGCCGCGTAGCGTTGAGCCAGCTCGTCGGCGTTCTTTTTTTCGCCCTTGTTGAAGCGCACGTTCTCGAACAGCACCACATCACCCGCCTCGACCTGGACGCCGTCCAGGTAGTCGGCGACCAGCGGCACGTCGCGGCCCAAGGCCTTGCTCAGGTACTCGGCCACCGGCTTGAGGCTGTTCTCGGCAGAGAATTCGCCTTCGGTGGGCCGGCCCAGGTGCGAGCAGACCATCACCGCCGCGCCCTTCTCCAGGGCCAGCTTGATGGTGGGCAACGAGGCGAGGATGCGCGCGTCGCTGGTTACCTTGCCATCCTTGACGGGTACGTTGAGGTCTTCGCGAATCAGTACGCGCTTACCTTGCAGGTCGAGGTCGGTCATCTTCAACACGGTCATTGCGTTCAGTCCTTTCAAGCTCGTTTGGAATTGTTCATGACGCGCAGGTAATGCCCCGCAACGTCGAGCATTCGATTGGCAAAACCCCATTCGTTGTCGAACCAGGCCAGCAGGTTCACCAGGCGCGGGCCGGAAACGCGGGTCTGGCTGGCATCGACGATGGCCGAATGAGGGTCGTGGTTGAAATCACAACTGGCGTGCGGCAACTCAGTGTAGGCCAGCAGCCCCTGCAACGGGCCACTGCACGCTGCTTCGTAGAGAATCCGGTTGACCTCCACGGCACAGGTGTCGCGCGCCATCTGCAGGGTAATGTCCAGGCATGACACGTTGACGGTCGGCACGCGCACTGCTTTGGCCTGGATTCGACCGGCAAGTTCCGGCAGCAGCCGTTCGATGCCACGGGCAAGGCCGGTGGAAACCGGAATGACCGACTGGAATGCCGAGCGCGTACGGCGCAGGTCTTCGTGGTGGTAGGCGTCGATCACCGGCTGGTCGTTCATGGCCGAGTGAATGGTGGTGATGGACACGTATTCCAGGCCGATGGCCTGATCCAGCAGGCGCAACAGTGGCACGCCGCAATTGGTGGTGCAGGACGCGTTGGAAACCAGCCGTTCGCGTCCGCTGAGGCAATCCTGATTGATACCGAACACGATGGTGGCATCGACGTCGGCTTCGCTGGCCATGGGCTGGGAAAACAGCACGGCCGGTGCGCCGGCGGCCAGGAAACGCTGGCCGTCGCCGCGGGTGTTGTAGGCCCCGGAGCATTCGAGCACCAGGTCGATGTCGAGCGCGGCCCAGTCGATCGCTTCGGGCGTGGCACTGCGGGTGACGCGTATGCGTTGCCCGTTGATCAACAGGTGGTCGGCATCCACCGTGACTTCACCGGGAAAGCGGCCGTGGGTCGAATCGAAGCGCGTGAGGTACTCGATGCTGGCCATGTCGGCCAGGTCGTTGATCGCCACCACCTCGAACTCGGCCTGCGCACCGCGCTCGCACAACGCACGCAGCACGCAGCGACCGATGCGGCCGTAACCGTTGAGAGCGACTCTGTAGGGGCGTGGAGAAGACATGAGCAAGTACGCCTGGAATTATTATGAGCATCCGAGGACCACCCGTAGGAGCGGCCCGTGGCCGCGAAAGCCTCGCCGCGGTACACCTGACACACCGCAGCACGCCCTTCGCGGCCCATGACCGCTCCTACAGGAGGTCCGCAATCCCCGTAGGAGCGGTCCGTGGCCGCGAAAGCCTCGCCGCGGTACACCTGACACACCGCAGCACGCCCTTCGCGGCCGATGACCGCTCCTACGCGGGTGTGGATCAGTCTTCGAGCAATTCTTCGGCGGTGGCCAGGATATTCTCCAGGGTGAAACCGAACTCTTCGAACAAGGCCGGCGCCGGTGCCGACTCGCCAAAGCTGGTCATGCCGATCACGCGGCCTTCCAGGCCCACGTACTTGTACCAGTAGTCGGCATGCGCCGCCTCGATGGCGATGCGCGCGCTGACCTGCAGCGGCAACACCGACTGCTTGTAGCCTGCGTCCTGCGCGTCGAACACGCTGGTGCACGGCATCGACACGACGCGCACGTTGCGGCCCTGCTCGGTCAGTTTGTCGAATGCCTTCACCGCCAGACCGACTTCGGAACCGGTGGCAATCAGGATCAACTCAGGCTCGCCAGCACAATCCTTGAGCACATAGCCGCCACGGGTGATATCGGCCAGTTGGGCCTGGTCACGGGTCTGGTGATCGAGGTTCTGACGCGAGAAGATCAGCGCCGATGGACCATCGTTGCGCTCCAGGGCGAATTTCCATGCTACCGCCGACTCGACCGCATCGGCAGGACGCCAGGTGTCGAGGTTCGGGGTGCAGCGCAGGCTGGCCAGCTGTTCGATCGGCTGGTGGGTCGGGCCATCTTCGCCCAGACCGATGGAGTCGTGGGTGAATACGTAGATCACGCGCTTCTTCATCAGCGCCGACATGCGTACCGCGTTGCGTGCGTATTCCATGAAGATCAGGAAGGTCGCGCCGTACGGCACGAAGCCGCCATGCAGGGCGATGCCGTTCATGATCGCGCTCATGCCGAATTCGCGTACGCCATAATAGATGTAGTTGCCGGCGGCGTCATCTGCTTCGACACCCTTGCAGCCTTTCCACAGGGTCAGGTTGGAACCTGCCAGGTCGGCCGAGCCACCGAGAATTTCCGGCAGCAATGGGCCAAAGGCGTTCAAGGCGTTCTGGCTGGCCTTGCGGCTGGCGATGGTCTCGCCCTTGGCGGCCACTTCGGCGATGTAGGCACTGGCCTTTTCGGAGAAATCGGCTGGCAGCTCACCGCTCATGCGCCGCACGAATTCATTGGCCAGTTCGGGGTAGGCGGCGGAATAGGCAGCGAAGCGCTGGTTCCACTCGGCTTCCACGGCAACGCCGGCTTCCTTGGCGTCCCACTCCTTGTAGATGTCGGCCGGGATTTCGAACGGGCCGTGGTTCCACTTCAGCGCGGCGCGGGTCAAAGCGATCTCTTCGGCACCCAGTGGCGCGCCGTGGCAGTCTTCCTTGCCCTGCTTGTTCGGCGAGCCAAAGCCGATGGTCGTCTTGCAGCAGATCAGGGTCGGCTGCTCGCTCTTGCGCGCGGTCTCGATGGCGGTCTTGATTTCATCCGCATCGTGGCCGTCGACGTTGCGAATCACTTGCCAGCCGTAGGCTTCGAAGCGTTTCGGCGTGTCGTCGGTGAACCAGCCCTCGACTTCGCCGTCGATGGAGATGCCGTTGTCATCGTAGAAAGCGATCAGCTTGCCCAGGCCCAGGGTGCCGGCCAGCGCGCTCACTTCGTGGGAGATGCCTTCCATCATGCAGCCGTCGCCGAGGAACACATAGGTGTTGTGATCGACGATCTTGTGGCTGTCGCGGTTGAACTGCGCCGCCAGCACTTTTTCTGCAATGGCGAAACCGACGGCGTTGGCCAGGCCCTGGCCCAGTGGGCCGGTGGTGGTTTCAACGCCTGGGGTGTAGCCGTACTCGGGGTGGCCCGGAGTGCGGCTGTGCAGCTGGCGGAAATTCTTCAGGTCCTCGATGCCCAGGTCGTAGCCGGTGAGGTGCAGCAGCGAATAGACCAGCATCGAGCCGTGGCCGTTGGACATGACGAAACGGTCGCGGTTGGCGAACGCCGGGTTGGCCGGGTTGTGCTTGAGGAAGTCACGCCACAGGACTTCGGCGATATCCGCCATGCCCATGGGGGCACCCGGGTGGCCGCTGTTGGCTTTTTGCACGGCATCCATGCTCAGTGCACGAATGGCATTGGCGCGCTCACGACGGCTAGGCATCGCATGTCTCCTGGGGTCTGTGTAGGCAGGGATACAACAAAGAACGACATTTTCCCCCACCGGCAGGGGGTTGGGCAATCGGACATTTGCCCCAGCGGGCAAATGCCCGGCCGCACCACTTCCGAACCAATATCAAAACTTTTTGATATTGGTCTTGCGAGGCTGCGCATCGCTCACTAGACTGCCGAACCTATGAACCTGCGCGCCCCTGCTTTCGACCATCAGGCAAGTGACGATCTGGCGGCCCTGTGCAAGGCCGGCGGCGATCCACTGCGCCTCAACGTGCTGCGCGCGCTGGCCAGCGATTCGTTCGGCGTGCTGGAGCTGGCGCAGATCTTCGCAGTGGGTCAGTCGGGCATGAGCCATCACCTCAAAGTGCTCGCCCAGGCCGACCTGGTGGCTACCCGCCGCGAGGGCAACGCGATTTTCTACCGCCGCGCCCTGCCCAACGCTCGCGCGCTGGGCGGGCGCCTGCACAGCGCCTTGCTCGAAGAGGTCGACGCGTTAAGCCTGCCGGCCGAGGCCCAGGTGCGCATGGCCGTGGTGCAGCGCCAGCGCGCGGCGGCCAGCGAAGATTTCTTCTCGCGCATGGAAGAAAAATTCCGCGCCCAGCAGGACCTCATCGCCGGCTTGCCGCAGTACCGCGAAAGCCTGCTGGCCCTGCTCGACAAACTCAGCTTCACCAGCCAGGCCAGCGCCTTGGAAGTGGGCCCTGGCGACGGCGGCTTCTTGCCCGAGCTGGCGCGGCGCTTTGCTCAGGTCACGGCGCAGGACAACAGCCCGGCCATGCTCGAACTGGCGCGTCAGGTCTGCCTGCGCGAGCGGTTGGGCAACGTGCGCCTGGAGCTGGTCGATGCCTTGGCACCCACCAGCCTGCGCGCCGACTGCGTGGTGCTGAACATGGTCCTGCACCACTTCAGCGACCCGCAGCAGGCCCTCGGTCATCTGGCCCAGCGCGTGCAACCGGGTGGCAGTCTTTTGGTCACAGAATTGTGCAGCCACAACCAGAGTTGGGCCAAGGAGGCCTGCGGTGATCTCTGGTTGGGTTTCGAACAGGAAGATCTGGCCCGTTGGGCCACCGCTGCGGGGCTTGTACCCGGAGAGAGCCTCTACGTGGGCTTACGTAATGGTTTCCAGATTCAGGTCCGACATTTCTCGCGGCCGGCTGGCGACACTCACCATCGGTCAATTTAGGAAACCGTCGAGATGAGCGAATACTCCCTTTTCACCTCCGAGTCCGTCTCTGAAGGACACCCGGACAAGATCGCCGACCAGATTTCCGACGCGGTGCTGGACGCCATCATCACCCAGGACAAGTTCGCCCGCGTGGCTTGCGAAACCCTGGTCAAGACCGGCGTGGCGATCATCGCCGGCGAAGTCAGCACGTCGGCCTGGGTCGACCTGGAAGACATCGTGCGCAAGGTCATCGTCGACATCGGCTACAACAGCTCCGATGTCGGCTTCGACGGCGCCACCTGTGCGGTCATGAACATCATCGGCAAGCAGTCGGTGGACATCGCCCAGGGCGTGGACCGCAGCAGGCCGGAAGATCAGGGCGCAGGCGACCAGGGCCTGATGTTCGGCTACGCCAGCAACGAAACCGACGTGTTGATGCCCGCGCCGATCTGCTTCTCGCATCGCCTGGTCGAGCGCCAGGCCGAAGCGCGCAAGTCCGGCCTGCTGCCGTGGCTGCGCCCCGATGCCAAGTCGCAGGTCACCTGCCAGTACGAAGGCGGCAAGGTCGTGGGCATCGATGCAGTGGTGCTGTCGACCCAGCACAACCCGGACGTGTCCTACAAGGACCTGCGCGAAGGCGTGATGGAGTTGATCGTCAAGCACGTGTTGCCGGCCGAACTGCTGCACAAGGACACCCAGTTTCACATCAACCCGACCGGCAACTTCATCATCGGTGGCCCGGTGGGTGACTGTGGCCTGACCGGACGCAAGATCATCGTCGACAGCTACGGCGGCATGGCCCGCCACGGTGGCGGTGCGTTCTCCGGCAAGGATCCGTCCAAGGTCGACCGCTCTGCGGCCTACGCCGGTCGCTACGTGGCCAAGAATATCGTCGCCGCCGGCCTGGCCGAGCGCTGCGAGATTCAGGTGTCCTACGCCATCGGCGTGGCCCAGCCCACGTCGATCTCGATCAACACCTTCGGCACCGGCAAGATCAGCGACGACCAGATCGTCAAGCTGGTGCGTGCGCACTTCGACCTGCGTCCGTATGCCATCACCACCATGCTCGACCTGCTGCACCCGATGTACCAGGCCACCGCGGCCTACGGCCACTTCGGCCGGGCGCCGGTGGAAATGACCGTAGGCGACGACACCTTCACCGCGTTCACCTGGGAGCGCACCGACCGTGCCGCGGCCCTGCGCGACGCCGCCGGCCTCAAGTAAGCCAGGCGCCTGACAGCAGTACACGAAAAGCCCCGGCCGGGTGACTGGCCGGGGCTTTTTTGTGTCGTCGCAAACGGCGCAGGCCTGCTTCGAGGCGAGACGGCTTTGACCTGGCCGGCAAAAGGTCCTTCAATGGAAGGATCATGTCGTGGGCCACTGCAGCAACTCGATACGTGGTGCCACGAATAGGACGCGTCCTACAGAAATTTACTTCAATTCATCGTCAACTATTCAGAATCATATTCACGGAGTCACCATGAACAAGCTTTCCTCCCTGTGCGCTTTGCTGGTCACCGGTGTGCTCGTCGCCCCGGCGATGGCTGCCCCTCCTGCCCCCGCCGTGGCGGCAGTGGCCACCGGTTGCGCCGCCAAGCAGCAGAACGTGCAGGCACAGATCGCCGTTGCCAAGGCCAACGGCAACCAGAATCAGGTCGATGGCCTGAACACCGCACTGCGCGAGATCCAGACCAACTGCACCGACAATTCGCTGCGCAAGGAACGTGAAGGCAAAGTGCTCGATGCCAAGCGCGAAGTCAGCAAGCGTCAAAGCGACCTGGACAAAGCCATGAAGAAGGGCGATTCGGAGAAGATCAACAAGCGCAAGGACAAACTCGCCGAGTCGCGCAAGGAATTGCAAGAAGCAATGGATGAGCTGGACAAGTAACGAGCATTGCGCGGCGAGTCATCTCGATGATCCGCCGCCTGTACGCAAAGTGCCGCTACATCGAGACGAAGAAGTAACTGACGATGATCGCGAACCCGGTGAACCATACCAACGACCGCAAGGCAGCCCAGTCGGCCAGGTAACAGATGATGTACAGCAGGCGTGTAGTGATGAACACCACTGCCAGCACGTCGAGCGTCACCTGTTGCGCATTGCCGACGATATCGGAAATGACCACTGCGGCGATGAAGCCGGGAAGAATTTCGAAACTGTTCAACTGCGCGGCGTGGGCCCGCTTGGGC
The DNA here is from genome assembly GCF_014842235.1 of Pseudomonas sp. CFBP 13710. Lineage (NCBI taxonomy): Bacteria > Pseudomonadati > Pseudomonadota > Gammaproteobacteria > Pseudomonadales > Pseudomonadaceae > Pseudomonas > Pseudomonas sp. CFBP 13710. Next base: position 106,894 of record NZ_JACYVJ010000010.1, read on the forward strand.
AAGCCCTCCAGCGCGTCGAGGTAGGCTCGCGGATCATGGTTGTGGCGCAAGCCGAAGTGGCCGCCCGTGAACTTGGCGATATAGGCGCATGCGTAGGGCAATACCAAAGCGATCAAGACACACCAGAAGGCGACGGTCATACAGAGTTCCTTGTTCGAGTCTTCCATACCGATGTGCCCATGCACGCTCGATAGACATTAAGAGGACACACGCCGCGAAAGGTTCGCCCGCGCAGAGTTCCATTGCAATTATCAATTTGGCCGCCTTTGCGGCACTCCCTATAATACGCGCCGCTGTATTGCTGCATCCTTTTGCGCTCCTATTCCAATAAATCGTGTTCTCTGCAGTTCATGCGGAGGCTGGCGCATGCCTTTGTCGGGCAACTCACCCTCCTACTCGAGAACATCCGCATGCCACTTGCATTGTTTGCATTGGCCGTCGCCGCATTCGGCATCGGCACCACCGAATTCGTCATCATGGGCCTGCTCACCGATGTGGCGCAGGACCTGTCCGTCAGCATCCCGGATGCGGGCTTGCTGATCACCGGCTACGCCCTGGGCGTGGTCTTCGGCGCGCCGGTGCTGGCGGTGCTCACCGCCAACCTGCCGCGCAAGGCTACCTTGCTGGGCATGACCTTGATGTTCATCCTCGGCAACGTGCTGTGCGCGCTGGCGCCCAATTACGCCACGCTGATGGGCGCCCGAATCATCACGGCCCTGTGCCATGGAGCTTTCTTCGGAATCGGCTCGGTAGTGGCCGCAGGCCTGGTGGCGCCGAACAAGCGCGCCCAGGCCATCGCCCTGATGTTCACCGGACTGACCCTGGCCAACGTGCTGGGGGTACCGCTGGGCACGGCGTTGGGCCAGTTCGCCGGCTGGCGCTCCACGTTCTGGGCCGTCTCGGTGATCGGCATCATTGCCTTGCTGGCGCAGATCGTCTGGCTGCCCAAGGCCATTCCCATGGAACGCGGCAACCTGGCCCGCGAGTTCCGCGTGCTGCGCAAGCCCAACGTGTTGCTGCCCCTGGCCATGAGCGCGATGGCCTCCTGCAGCCTGTTCAGTGTGTTCACCTACATTGCACCGATCCTGCAGGACGTTACCGGCGTCAGCGCCCACGGCATCACCGTGATGCTGCTGCTGTTCGGCGTCGGCCTGACCATCGGCAGCATGCTCGGTGGCCGTCTGGCCGACTCGCGCCTGCTGCCCTCGCTGGTGGGCATGGCCATTGCGGTGGTGTTGATCCTGGCCCTGTTCACCCAGACCAGCGGCTCATTGATCCCGGCCGCGCTGACATTGCTGGCGTGGGGCGTGTTCGCCTTCGCGCTGTGCCCGATCCTTCAATTGCTGATCATCGACCAGGCACACGAGGCGCCGAACCTGGGCTCGACCCTCAACCAGAGCGCCTTCAACCTGGGCAACGCCGCCGGCGCCTGGGTCGGCGGCCTGGTTGTCGCCAGTGGTGCACCACTGGTGGATTTGCCATGGACCGGCGCCATAACCGGCATCGGCACCCTGATGCTCGCCGTGGTGTTCATCTATTGGCAGCGCAGGCCGACGGCGGCACTCAACGCGGCGGGATGAACGGGTGTGCCGTTCGGGCGCACGGCAACATCCAACAACACTGCAGCGTTTGATAGACCTCATCTATCGATAAATCTTCATCATTTGACCAAAGGAGCCCGGATGCTCGAGCTAGTTGCCACATTCATCTGCCTCACCACACTGCTGACCTATGTGAATTTCCGCTTCATCGGCCTGCCCCCTACCATCGGTGTGATGGTGACCGCTCTGCTGTTCTCGCTGATCCTGCAAGGCTTGAGTTTCATCGGCTACCCGGGCCTGGAAGAACGCGTCGAAGCATTGATGAACCAGATCGACTTCGGCGATCTGCTGATGAACTGGATGCTGTCCTTCCTGCTGTTCGCCGGCGCCCTGCACGTGAACCTCGCCGACTTGCGCAACTACCGCTGGCCGATCGGTCTGCTGGCCACTTTCGGCGTGCTGATCGCCACCTTCGTCATCGGCGCCCTGGCCTTCTGGATATTCGGCCTGTTCGGCTGGCACGTCAGCTTCCTGTACTGCTTGCTGTTCGGCGCCCTGATTTCACCTACCGATCCGATCGCGGTGCTGGGCGTGCTGCGCACGGCCAACGCCTCCAAGCCGTTGAAAACCACCATTGTCGGCGAATCGCTGTTCAACGATGGCACGGCGGTGGTGGTGTTCACCGTGCTGCTGGGTATCGCTCAACTGGGCGAAACACCGACGGCGGGCGCAACGGCCATGCTGTTCCTGCATGAAGCCGTGGGGGGCGCGCTGTTCGGCGGCCTGATCGGCTACATCGTCTACCGCATGATCAAGAGCATCGAGCAGTACCAGGTCGAGGTCATGCTGACCCTGGCGCTGGTGATCGGTGGCTCGGCCATGGCCTACGAGCTGCATGTGTCGGCGCCGATCGCAATGGTGGTGGCCGGGCTGATCATCGGCAACCTGGGGCGCAACCTGGCAATGAACGACATGACCCGGCGCTATATGGACGGCTTCTGGGAGTTGCTCGACGACATCCTCAACGCCCTGCTGTTCGCCCTGATCGGCCTGGAACTGTTGCTGCTGCCGTTCTCCTGGCTGCACCTGTTCGCAGCCTCCCTGCTGGCCGTGGCGATCCTGCTCTCGCGGTTGCTCACGGTGGCCCCGGCGATTCTGCTGCTGCGACGCTTTCGCAGCGTCCCGCGTGGCACCATTCGCGTGCTTACCTGGGGTGGCCTGCGCGGCGGCGTCTCGGTCGCCCTGGCCCTGGCCCTGCCGATCGGACCGGAACGCGACCTGCTGTTGAGCATCACCTACATCGTCGTGCTGTCCTCGATCCTGCTGCAGGGCCTGAGCATCGGCAAACTGGTCAAGGCCGTCACCCGCGAGCCGGATACGCAGGCCGTGCGCGAGCATTGATCGGCATCGTTCGCATACGAAAAACCCCGCTCTCGCGGGGTTTTTCATTTACACCATCACAACCAGGTCGCCATCAGAAGATGTTGATCGGGTACTCGACGAAAGCGCGTACTTCGTTGCCGTCGTCGTTATAGCCCGAAGCACGGACGTTGTCCGAGGTGCGCAACCACGAGCCGCGCAGACGCAGGGTCAGGTCCTTGGCCGGGCCGTTCTGCACCACGTACTGGACCTGGTTGAAGATCTCGCGTTCCTGGCCATCGCCCGTCGGGGTGCGGATGTTGTCGCCACGCACGTAGGCCACCTTGTAGGTCAGGCCGGGCACGCCGAACGTGCGGAAGTCGATGCCGTAGCCCAACTGCCAGGAGACTTCGTCTTCGGCGTTGAAGTCCGACCAGTACGAGTTGGCCAGGAAAATGGTCGAGCCACCGTCGCCCACGCCACCGGCGTTCTGATAGAAACCGTAGTTGTAGCCGGTATCGCCCGTGCTGCGCTGGTGTGCCAGGGTCAGCGAGTGCGGACCGAAGGCCCAGGTCGCGGCCAGGCTCCAGATCTTGTTGTCCTGGCCAGTGCCCAGCGTGCTGGCGTAGTCCTTGTCCAGGTGCGAGCGGTAGCCGTTGAAATCAAACGTCAGCGACTGTTCGCTCGGCAGGGCCAGCACGTAGTTGAGGTTGACGTACTGCTTCTTCAGCCGGTCTTCGACATCCGAGGCATACAAGGCGCCGGTCAGGCTGTCGCTGAACTGATAGCTGCCGCCGTACACGTCGATTTTCTTCAGGCCACCGCTGTCGCGGGCTTCGGCGCTCTTGCGCGCTTCCTGGGTGAAGCGGCCGGCGTTGAGCACCAGGCCATCGATTTCCTTGGAGGTGATCAGGGTGCCGGTGAAGCTTTCCGGCAACAGGCGCGAATCGTCGAAATTGAGCACCGGCAGCGCCGGCATCTGGTCGCCGTACTTGATCACGGTATTGGAGATGCGCACTTTCACCGCTGCGCCGGCGCGGGCCAGATCGTGGGGCGCACTGCTCGGATCGTCCGAAGTACCGCCACGCTTGAAAAAGTCGATGCCGCCGGCACCGGCGCGACCGGTGCCGCCGTCCAGGCGCAGCGCATACAGGCCGAATGCATCGACGCCGACGCCGACCGTGCCCTGGGTGAAACCGGAATTGAACTTGGCGATCACACCCTGGCCCCACTCGGCCTTGTCCTGCCCGCCATGCTTGTAGTCACGACTGATGTAGGCATTGCGCAGCAGTACGTCGAGGTGGCTGTCTTCGACGAAGCCCTTGCTATCGGCCTGTTCGCTGGCCATGGCCTGGGTCGCCGCCATCACGCCCAGCGCGAGGACAGCCAGTTTCTTGTTCAACATCTTGTTTTCCCTAATCACCAGTGAGGACGCGACACGGCCACCCGCTCGTTTCCCGCCGTCCGCATTGCCAGCGCAACGCTCTGCAACAGGCATTCGGAGGGGCGGGGCAGGGTCTATGCGGGCCAGTGCGCGGGGTCGGATCCTAGCGATGGGAGGACGCGAAAGTCAAAATTTCGTGAAACTTTATCGCTATAAGCAGGTCGCTTTGCGGCATAACGCCCACAAAAAAGCCCGACATCAGGTCGGGCTTCAAAGGCTGGTCAGCCCGCCTCAGCCGCGCACGGGCGCCGGCTGCTGCTGGGTCAGGCAATGGATGTTGCCGCCACCGAGCAGCAATTCACGGCCCGGCACCATCACCACTTCGTGCTCCGGAAACAGCTGCTGCAACAGGGCCTGCGCCTGGCTGTCGAGCGGGTCGTCGAAGCTGGGCGCGATGATGCCGCCGTTGACGATCAGGAAGTTAACGTAGGATCCGGCCAGGCGCACGGACGGGTGACGCTCCTGGCTGCCGGCAACCAGATCGACGCCATCGCACTCCTGCTGGGTGGCATACAGGGGCCCTGGGATCGGCATCTTGTGCACCACCAGCGCCCGGCCCTTGGCATCGACACTGCTTTCCAGCACCTGCAGGGCAGCCTGGCAACGGGCATAGTTCGGGTCACTGGCGTCGTCGGTCCAGGCCAGCAGCACTTCACCGGGACGCACGTAGCAGCAGAAGTTGTCGACGTGTCCGTCGGTCTCGTCGTTGAACAGGCCGTCGGGCAGCCAGATGACCTTGTCCACTGCCAGATGATCGGACAGGATTCGCTCGATCTGCTCGCGGTTCAGGTGCGGGTTGCGATTGCGGTTGAGCAGGCATTCCTCGGTGGTGATCAGCGTGCCTTCGCCGTCCACGTGAATCGAGCCGCCTTCGAGCACGAAACCTTGCGTGTAGTAACCCTGGCAGCGCTCCATGCCCAGCACCTTGCTTGCCACCTGCTCGTCGCGGTTCCAGGGCGCATAGAGGCCACCTTCAAAGCCGCCCCACGCATTGAACGCCCAGTCCACACCGCGCACCTGGCCGCTTTCGTCGATCACGAAGGTCGGCCCGGTATCACGCATCCAGGCATCGTCGCTGCTCATTTCGACCACGCGAATGTTCGGCACGTCCAGGCGCGCGCGCGCGTTGTCGTACTGCCCGGCAGACACCCCGACCGTGACCGGCTCGAAACGCGCGATGGCCTTGGCCAGGGCGACATGCGCCGCCTGCACCGGCTTGCCGCCCAGGCGCCAGTTGTCCGGGCGCTCGGGCCACAGCATCCAGGTCTGGGTATGGGGCGCCCATTCGGCCGGCATGTGGAAACCGTCGGCGCGAGGGGTACTGTCGAGCGTGGTCATGGGTCAGGGCTCCGGTGGTCCATGAAAAAGGTATGGGCGCACTCTACAGGTTGTCGAGCGGATCGTGAAACGCGCCCAGGCCTGTCTTTCAGCCCTGGATTTCGTCAAGCACCTGCGCCACGCAATCGACGAAGAAATCCACGCTCTGTCGGGTGGTCACCATCGGCGGCTTGATCTTGAGGATGTTCAGGTGGTCACCGGTGGGCTGCATGAAGATGCCCAGCTCGCGCAGCCGCTCGCACAGCAACGCCGTCTCCTGCGTCGCCGGCGCCAGGCTATGGCGATCGCGCACCAGTTCCAGGCCCAGATAGAACCCGGACCCGTGCACGGCGCCCACCAGCGGATGCTGGTCGAGCAACCCTTGCAAGCGTGCCTTGAAATGCCCGCCGACCACCCTCGCGTTCTCCCACAGCCCCTCTTCGGCCATCACATCGAGCACCGCCAGGCCAATGCGGCAACTGACCGGGCTGCCACCGGACGATGAGAAGAAATACCCCTCGGCTTCCAGTGCCTCGGCTACCTCGCGGCGGGTAATCACCGCGCCCAGCGGGTGACCATTGCCCATGCCCTTGGCCATGGTGATGATGTCCGGCACCACGCTTTGCTGTTCGAACCCCCAGAAATACTCGCCCAGGCGCCCATAGCCAACTTGCACTTCGTCGGCGATGCACAGCCCGCCCCGCGCGCGAACGCGCTCATAGACCTGCTGCAGATAGCCCTCGGGCAAGGCTATGCCACCGGCGTTGCCGTACACCGGCTCGCAGATGAAACCGGCCAGTTGGCGGCCCTGCTCATCCAGCTGATGCAAGGTGTCGTCGACACTGCGGACGTAGCCTGCGGTGCAGTCGGGACCACGGAAAGTGCCACGGTAGCTGTTGGCCGCCATGACCGGATGGACCCAGTCCGGTCGCGTGCTCAACGCCTGCGGGTTGTCGGCGATGGAGGTGGAAATGGCATCGGTGGCCACCGACCAGCCATGGTAGGCCTCGAGCATGCTGAGCATGTCGCGCCCGCCGCTGGCTGCCCAGGCCAGGCGGATCGCCAGATCGTTGGCCTCGGTGCCGCTGTTGACCAGAAACACCCGATCGAAACCTGGCGGCGCGAGTGCCAGCAGGCGCTCGGAAAACTCGGCGATCGCTGCATAGTGAAAGCGTGAGTTGGTATTGAGCAGTGACCATTGCCGCGCCGCCACCTGGGCCATGCGCGGGTGTCCATGGCCGAGCACCGCGACGTTGTTGAGCATGTCCAGGTACGACTGGCCGTGCATGTCGATCAGATGGTTGCGCCAGCCGCGCTCGATCTGCGGCGGCGCCTGGTAATAATGCTTCTGCGAGCGAGCGAAACTGGCGTCGCGCCGCTGCAGCAGCAGACCTGCGTCGGGCGGTAGCGGCGCGTCGCAATCCATGCCGAGCACCCATGCCGGCGACGGGCACAGGGACTGCCAGGCCGCCGCCCGCGCCGGCGTGCAGAACAGTGGCGGGCTCACATCAGGGCTGCGGCACAACTGCACCAGCAGCGAACCGTCGACCTTGCCCAACGGTGCGCCCGCAGCCAGCACGGTCCCCGCCGGGCTTGGGCAGTCGAGCCCCCACAGGTGCAGGCTCACGGAAGGACCTTCGAGCACCACGCTGGCATCTGCCAACCGCTTCAGCGTGCCAGCCCAGGGCGCCTGCAGGTTGGTGCCCGGCGGCGCCTGAACCTGCACATGCAGCGCGCAGGTCGCCGAGGCCGCGCAGGTATCGATGCGGGTACGCGAGAGGCGATACTCACCATACCCCGTACAGGCCCAGCCGCTGCCCGCTGCGGCATCGCTCAGCAGCCGTTCGTCGATATTAGCTTGCTCCCAATTGCCGTCCGCGAAATGCTCGCTGAGTACGCCCAAGTCCACTCGACAAACTGTCGAATGCGTCACGTGGGCAAACAAAGGCAATATGCCATCTCCGCCTGATTCAGGTATGCTCTGGCCCACACTGCTGAAAATTGCCGCTTCCATCAATTCGAATGGTTCTGCGGTAGCTATGTCGAAGATTTCCCACTCATGTTCGACATTCGCCCGGATGTAGTCGTTGTCCGGTGCCACGCTCAACTGCCGGGCGCTGCTCGACACCAGCACCGCGGCCCGCAGCACCACCAATGGCCACAACGCACGCAACTCCGCTGCATCGAGCGGATTGACCCGATGATAGGCTGCCACTGCCGGCAACACCGCGAACGGATCGCCATGGCCATGATGCAGCAGCGCAGCGCAGGTCGCCGCCAGGTCCGCCACCCGCCAGGTGTGCACCAGATCACCGAAGTCGATCAGGCCCGTGAGCTGCCAGCGCAGGTCGGCATCGCGCTGCCAGACACTGTTGTCATCGGTGATGTCCAGATGCACCGCCTGCAGCGGCAGATCGGCACTGACCGCACCCAGTCGACGCTGCGCCTGGAACGCCATTTCGACCACACGGCCGCGCTGCCTGGGATCGTCGAGCGCCGGCAACAGATGATCAAGCAACTTATGCGCATGTCGCGGGTCCCATTGCAGCGTGCGCGCAAGGCCAGGGTGTTGAAAGTCGAGCAAGGCGCGGCCTACTTCGCCGCACAACTGACCGATGCGCGCGATCGCAGCCGGCCCCAGATGCTTGAGGCGTGTCAACGGCTGACCGTCCAGATAGCTCAACACGCGCATCTGCAGGCGCTGCTGGCCCAGGTGTACGCCGAGGGTGTCGCGACCGTCGAGGGCAGCCAGTGCCTGTGGTACTGCAAGGCCGTGGCCAGCCAGATGGCGCATCGCGGCATGCTGGGCCGCGAGTGCCTGGGGGGCGTCATCGTGACAGAACTTCAGCACCCAGCGATGCTGGGCGCTTTCCACGCGAAAATTGAGGTCTTGCTGGCTGCCCAGGCTGTGCAGCTGACCTTGCAGGCCATAATGCTCGAACAACAATGCCTGCGCCTGTTCGATACTCACCACGGGGTTGGGACGACTGGCGCGATGCACGAGCGTGTCGAGCGGCATGAATGAAACCTCGATGGTCTGGTTTGCAAGTACTGTAGCGGTTCGCCGCGCAGGATTTCCACCGCCGGCAACCCTGCCGCTCGCGATTCGATCGCGCAGGCAGACTGCCGTTGAACTACGCCGCCCCAGGCCTGTGTCACTCATGAACAAGCCTGGGGTGGAACACCGTTGCACATTCGTTTGACAAACCGGGCTTGCACCGCCGCGCCCATCCACACAAGCTAGGCTGCAACGAATCATTGTCAGCTCAGGAAGAAGGCTTTCGACATGCGCATTCTCATCACCGGCGGCGCCGGTTTCATTGGCTCGGCACTGGTGCGTCACCTGATCGCCAACACCGAGCACGAAGTACTCAACCTCGACAAGCTGACCTACGCCGGCAACCTCGAATCACTGGCTGAAATCGCCAGCGACAGCCGTTACGAATTCGTCCAGGCCGACATTGCCGACCAGGCCGCGGTCAGCGCCGTGCTGGCGCGCTTCCAGCCCCACGCGATCATGCACCTGGCGGCCGAATCCCACGTTGATCGCTCCATCGACGGGCCGGGCGAGTTCATCCAGACCAACGTGGTCGGTACCTACGCCTTGCTCGAAGCCACCCGTGGCTACTGGCAGCACCTGCCGGCGGCCGAACGCGAAGCCTTTCGCTTCCACCATATTTCCACCGACGAGGTCTACGGCGACCTGCACGGCGTGGACGACCTGTTCACCGAAACCACACCGTACGCGCCAAGCTCGCCGTACTCGGCTAGCAAGGCAGCCTCCGACCACCTGGTGCGTGCCTGGCAGCGTACCTACGGGCTGCCGGTGCTGATCACCAACTGCTCGAACAACTACGGCCCGTATCACTTCCCGGAAAAACTCATTCCGCTGGTGATTCTCAATGCCCTGGCCGGCAAGCCACTGCCCGTGTACGGCAATGGCATGCAAGTGCGTGACTGGCTGTACGTCGAAGACCATGCCCGCGCCCTGTTCAAGGTCGTCACCGAAGGCGTGGTCGGCGAGACCTACAACATCGGCGGCCACAACGAGCAGAAGAACATCGACGTGGTGCGCAGCATCTGCGGCCTGCTCGACGAACTGGCGCCACAGCGTCCGGACGGCGTGGCGCACTATGCCGACCTGATCACCTTCGTCAAGGACCGCCCGGGCCACGATGTGCGCTATGCCATCGACGCCAGCAAGATCGAGCGCGAACTGGGCTGGGTGCCGCAGGAAACCTTCCAGACCGGCCTGCGCAAGACCGTACAGTGGTATCTGGACAATCTTCAATGGTGCCGTCGCGTACAGGATGGCAGTTATCAAGGTGAACGCCTGGGCTTCACCGAACCTAAGGATTTGATCGCATGATGAAAGGTATCGTTCTGGCCGGGGGCTCCGGCACCCGCCTGCACCCCATTACCCTGGGTGTTTCCAAGCAACTGCTGCCCATCTACGACAAGCCGATGATCTACTACCCGATCTCGGTACTGATGCTGGCCGGCATCCGCGAGATCCTGCTGATCTCCACCCCTCAGGACCTGCCGCAATACCGCCAGTTGCTCGGCGACGGCAGCCAGTTCGGGATCAACATCCAGTTCGCCGAACAGCCAGCACCGGACGGCCTGGCCCAGGCGTTCCTGATCGGTGAGGAATTCATCGGCGAAGACCCGGTGTGCCTGATCCTGGGCGACAACATCTTCCACGGCCAGCACTTCAGCGACCAGCTCAAGCGTGCCTCGGCGCACCCGACCGGCGCCACCGTGTTCGGCTACTGGGTCAAGGATCCGGAGCGTTTCGGCGTGGTCGAGTTCGACCAGGACGGGCGTGCACTGTCCATCGAAGAGAAGCCGACCGAGCCCAAGTCCAGCTATGCGGTCACCGGCCTGTATTTCTACGACAACGACGTGGTGCGCATCGCCAAGGATGTCCAGCCTTCGCCACGTGGCGAGCTGGAAATCACCGACGTCAACAATGCCTATCTGGAACGCGGCGACCTGCGCGTGGAACGCTTCGGCCGCGGCTTTGCCTGGCTCGACACCGGTACCCACGACAGCCTGCTCGATGCTTCGCAATACGTGCAGACCATCGAACACCGTCAGGGCCTGAAAGTGGCTTGCCTGGAAGAGATCGCCTACCAGAACCACTGGATCGACCGCGAACAGCTGCTGGTACGCGCCAAGTACTTCGGCAAGACCGGCTATGGTCAGTACCTGTACTCGCTGGCCGGAGAAACCCGATGAAAGTGATCGCTACCGACCTGCCCGATGTGTTGATCATCGAGCCGAAGGTTTTCGGTGACGAGCGCGGCTTCTTCTACGAAAGCTTCAATGCCAAGGCCTTCCAGGAGGCCACCGGCGTGACGCTGCCGTTCGTCCAGGACAACCATTCACGCTCCGCCCGCGGCGTGCTGCGCGGGCTGCACTATCAGGTGCAGCATGCCCAGGGCAAGCTGGTTCGCGTGGTCACCGGGCAAGTGCTCGACGTGGCAGTGGACATCCGCCGCAGCTCGCCGAACTTCGGCAAGTGGGTGGCGGTCGAGCTGTCCGCGCAGAACAGCCGTCAGTTGTGGATTCCGCCGGGCTTCGCCCACGGTTTCGTGGTGCAGAGCGAGTACGCCGAGTTCCTCTACAAGACCACCGATTACTACGACCCGTCGTCCGAGCGCAGCATTGCCTGGGATGACGAGCAGTTGGCAATCGACTGGCAGCTGGACGCAGCCCCGTCGCTGTCGGCCAAGGACCTGGCCGGCAAGCGCCTGGAAGAGGCCGACGTGTTCCCGTGATCGGCCTGCGGTAACGTCGCGATGCATGTCGACCGTGCTTCGCGGCGTTTACGTGGCGCATAATACGCCGGTCAATTCCGGCGTGTTGTCCTATGACCTCCAGACCTTTCATCACTCGCAGACCCCGCTGGCGCAGCCTGGCAATCCTGGCCCTGTGCCTGGCGCCACTGTTGTGGCCACTGGAGCATCTGGCCGAACGCTATTACAAAAGCGAGCTGGTCAGCCAGAATCGGCAGACGCTGGACCTCTACGTCGCCAACCTGCTGGGCACCCTGCATCGCTACGAAACCCTGCCGCAGATCCTCGGTGACCTGCCGGCGCTGCGCGCCTTGCTGGCCGCTCCCCGCAACGCCCAGGCGATCCTCGACGCCAACCACCTGCTCAAGGACATCCGCGAACAGACCGGCGCCGAAGTCATGTACCTGCTGGACGCCGACGGCAATACCCTGGCCGCCTCCAACTGGGAACAGCGCGACAGTTTCGTAGGCCGCAATTTCGCCTTCCGCCCCTATTACAGCGATGCCGTGGCCGGGCGCCTGGGGCGCTTCTTCGGGCTCGGCACGACCTCGGCCAAGCGCGGCTACTTCTTTGCCGCCGCCGTGCATGACCAGGACAAGGTCATTGGCGTTCTGGTGGTGAAGGTCGACCTCGACCACACCGAAACCCTGTGGGGCAAGACGCCTGAACAGCTGCTGCTCACCGACCACAACGGCGTGGTCATCCTGACCTCGCGCCCTGAATGGCGCTTCCGTGCCACGCGCCCGCTCAGCGACAGCGAGCGCCAGGGCATCGTCTCGATCCTGCCCTACCCCACCCGCGATCCACAGCCGCTGAACCTGGACCCCGATGCCTGGCTCACGCAAACGCGCACCATCGCCGAAACCGGCTGGAACGTCAGCATCCTCGCCCCCAAAACCTTGCTCGATCGACCGGTGCGCACCGTCGTCGCCGTGGGCGGAGCCTTGCTCCTGGCCTTGATGCTGCTGCTCGGCCTGATGATGCAGCGCCGCCGCCACTACCTCGAGCGCATCGAGTTCGAAGGGCGTACCCGGCACGAACTGGAAACCCGGGTGGTGGAACGCACCAGTGCGCTCGAAGGGCTCAACAGCAAGCTGCGCCAGGAAGTGCTCGAACGCGAGCAGGCCCAGCAGGAACTGGTGCGTGCCCAGGACGAACTGGTGCAGGCGGGCAAACTGTCGGCGCTGGGCACCATGTCGGCCAGCATCAGCCACGAGCTCAACCAGCCCCTGGCGGCCATTCGCAGCTACGCCGAGAACACCGAAGTGCTGCTCGACCACGAGCGCATCGAGGATGCGCGAGGCAACCTCAAGCTGATCAGCGAACTGACCGGGCGCATGGCCTCGATCATCGCCCACCTGCGCGCCTTCGCCCGACGCGACCGTCACGCCCTGGAAAGTGTCGCCCTGCAGCCTGCCCTCGACGACGCCCTGGCCCTGCTCGCCAAGCGCCGCCGGGCCATGGCCGTCGAGCTTATCCGCGACCTGCCCGATGCGCCGCTCTGGGTGCAGGCCGGTGAAACCCGACTGCGCCAGGTGCTGGGCAACCTGCTGGCCAATGCCCTGGATGCCTTGACCGAAAAGGCCAACCCGCGCTGCCTGTGGCTGAGCGCCGAACAAACGGCCGACGGCGTCGAACTGCGCATCCGCGACAACGGCCCAGGCTTCACCAGCGAGGCCATGGCCCGCGCCCGCGAACCCTTTTTCACCACCAAGACACGCACGCAGGGACTTGGCCTGGGCCTGGCGATCTGCGATACGCTGATGCGCGCGCTGGGCGGCGAACTGCTGCTGTCCAATCATCCCCAAGGCGGTGCCCTGCTGATCCTGCGCTTGCGCGCCGGAGAGCCCGGGGTCAGCCTGCAAGCTCCAGAGGACCCATCGGCATGACCAGCGACAGCGCCATCGACAGCAAGATCCAGGTCGTGCTGATCGACGACGATCCCCACCTGCGCCAGGCCTTGAGCCAGACCCTGGACCTGGCCGGGCTGAAAGTGCTGGCCCTGGCCGACGCCCAGGGCCTGGCCGCGCGCATCGAGCGCGACTGGCCGGGTGTCGTGGTCAGCGACATCCGCATGCCGGGCATCGACGGCCTGCAGTTGCTCGAACAACTGCATGCGCGGGACACCGAACTGCCGGTTCTGCTGATCACCGGGCACGGCGACGTCCCATTGGCCGTGCAGGCCATGCGCGCCGGTGCCTACGATTTCCTCGAAAAACCATTCGCCAGCGATGCGCTGCTCGACAGCGTGCGTCGCGGCCTGGCCGTGCGCCGGCTGGTGCTGGACAACCGCAGCCTGCGCATGGCCCTGAGCGATCGCCAGCAGCTGAGCACGCGCCTGGTGGGCCAGTCGGCGCCGATGGCGCGTTTGCGCGAACAGATCGGCGCCCTGGCCGGAACCAAGGCCGACGTGCTGATTCTGGGCGAAACCGGCGCCGGCAAGGAAGTGGTGGCGCGCGCCCTGCACGACCTGTCCAGCCGCCGCGGCGGTCCCTTCGTGGCGATCAACGCCGGTGCCCTCGCCGAATCGGTGGTGGAAAGCGAGCTGTTCGGCCATGAACCCGGCGCCTTCACCGGCGCGCAGAAACGCCGCATCGGCAAGTTCGAGTTCGCCAACGGCGGCACCTTGTTTCTCGACGAAATCGAAAGCATGAGCCTGGACGTACAGGTCAAGCTGCTGCGCCTGCTGCAGGAGCGCGTGGTCGAGCGCCTGGGTGGCAACCAGCAGATCCGCCTGGACATCCGGGTGATTGCCGCCACCAAGGAAGACCTGCGTCAGGCCGCCGACCAGGGACGCTTCCGCGCCGACCTGTATTACCGCCTCAATGTCGCCTCGCTACGCATTCCGCCGTTGCGCGAGCGCGGTGAAGACGTACTGTCGTTGTTCCAGTACTACGCCGACGCTGCCGCCGAGCGCCACGGGGTACTGGCCAACGAGCTGTCGGCGGCCCAGCGTGCATTGTTGTTGCGGCACAGCTGGCCGGGCAATGTGCGCGAACTGCAGAACGCTGCCGAGCGCTTCGCCCTGGGCCTCGAACTGGCCCTGGACAACGGCGAGCCCGGCCCCGTGGACATGGCGCGGACGGTCGCCGGCGGGCTCAGCGAACAGGTCGAGCATTTCGAACGCGCCTTGATCGCGGCCGAGATGAGCCGCTCGCACACCTCCGTGCGCAGCCTGGCCGAGGCCCTGGGCATTCCACGCAAGACCTTGCACGACAAGCTGCGCAAGCATGGCCTGAGCTTTGGCGGGGGCGACGAACACGAGTGAATCCAGGGCTCTGCAGCGACTGCCTAGTGCTCGCTCCCGGCCTGCGCCAGCGTCACCAGCGACTGACGCCATGGCACCTCCCTGGGCAGCGCCAGGAACGACGGGTTGAGCAACGACTGGCGGGCAGGATAGACGAACGGCTGCCCGTCGATCTGCAGCACTTCGCCGCCAGCACCTTCGAGCACACCCTGGGCGGCAGCGGTGTCCCATTGCGAAGTCGGCGCCAGGCGCGGATAGCAATCGGCGGCGCCTTCGGCCAACAGGCAGAACTTCAGCGAGCTGCCGACACTGACCAGATCCAGGGGGCCCACCACGGCACTCAACCCGGCGAGCAGGTGCTCCTGCCCGGGGCTGGAATGGCGGCGGCTGGCAACTACCTTGAACGCGCTGCCTGGCGCAGGCGTGCGGCGCACGCTGATCGGTTGCGCCGGCTGCTGGCCCACGGCGTGCCAGGCGCCGAGCCCCGCCCCGCCGTAGTAGGCGCTGCCCGTGGTTGGCACAGTGACCACACCGAACAGCACCTGACCTTGCTCGATCAAGGCGATGTTGACGGTGAATTCCTCGCTGCCGTTGATGAATTCCTTGGTGCCGTCCAGTGGATCGACCAGCCACCAGCGGGTCCATCGTTCGCGCACGTCCAGCGCGATGTCCGCATCTTCTTCGGACAGGATCGGGATATCCGGTGCCAACGCCTTCAATCCATCGACGATGACGTGATGCGCGGCGAGGTCGGCTGCGGTGACCGGCGACTCGTCGGCCTTGGCCATGACCTGCACATCGGCCCGCCAGAACGGCAGGATCGCCGCTCCAGCCCGATGGGCCAGCGCCACTACTTCTGGCAACAGACGTTCGAGATCGCTCACAGGCTGAACACTCCACGCTGGATCAGCAGGTCGCGCGCCAGGTACAGGGCGGCCAGTGCGCGGCCTTCGGAGAACTGCGGATGCTGGGCCAGGCTGGCCAGCTCGCGCAGGTTCACCCGCTCGACCCGCATCGGCTCCGGCTCGTCGCCCTCGAGCTGCTCCTCGTACAGCCCTTGCGCCAGAACCACCTGGATTTTCTGGCTCATGTAGCCGGGCGACAACGACAGCTCGGTCAGGTGCTCGAGCTGCCGGGCGCCGAATCCGGCTTCTTCCTTGAGCTCACGATCGGCTGCAGCCAGCACGTCTTCGCCCGGCTCGATCAAACCCTTGGGCAGCGACAGCTCATAGGCGTCGGTGCCCCCGCAATACTCTTCGACCAGCAGCGCATGCTCGGCATCGGCCATCGCCACGATCATCACCGCGCCATAGCCATTGCCGCGCCCCACCAGACGCTCGTAGGTACGCTCGACACCATTGGAGAAGCGCAACTGCACTTCTTCGACACGGAACAGGCGACTACTGGCGACGATTTCGCGGGCAAGGACTTCGGGTTTCTGGCGCATCGGGCAGCTCCTGGACGTGAACGGGTTACTATACCGTGGCTTGGCCTGCGGCAGGCCACCCTTGATCCACCACTGCCCGAGAATCTTCGCTATGCCACGCCTCGCCTGGAGCACCATCGATACCGTCCTGCTGGACATGGATGGCACCTTGCTCGACCTGCATTACGACAACCATTTCTGGCTCGAACATCTGCCGCAGCGCTATGCCCAACTGCACGGGGTGAGCCTGGCCATGGCACAGCTGGAGCTGCAACCGCTGTTCACCGACAACGCCGGCAAGCTGAACTGGTACTGCCTGGATTTCTGGACCCGCGAACTGAACATCCCGGTACGCGAGCTGAAACTGGAGACGGCCGATCTGATCGCCCTGCGCCCCGACGCCGACACGTTTCTGGCAGCGATTCAGCGCGCCGGCAAGCGGGTGATCATGATCACCAACGCCCACCGCGACTCGCTGTCGCTGAAGCTGGAGCGCATCGAGCTGGCGCCGTATTTCGAACGGCTGATCAGTTCCCACGACTACGGCTACCCCAAGGAAAACGCGCAGTTCTGGGACGCCCTGCAGGCCGACATCGGCTTCGACCCGGCGCGCAGCCTGTTCATCGACGACACCCTGCCGGTGCTGCGCAGCGCCCAGGCCTACGGGGTCAAGCATCTGCTCGCGGTGTGCGAGCCGGACAGCCGCAAGGGCGCCAAGGACACCGAAGAATTCGAGGCGGTGGGTGATTACCGCGAGCTCATCGCAGGTCTGTGACCCACCCTGCTGCCCACCGCCCCACCGCCCCACCGCCAGCGCGTGCCGCTATACTGCGCATCGCCTACCCAGGAGCGAGCATGGACATCAAGCAACTCAAATTCCTTATCGCGTTGGATGAAACCCGTCATTTCGGCCAGGCCGCAGCGCGTTGCCACATCACCCAGCCGACCCTGTCGATGCGCCTGCGCAACCTTGAAGAAGAGCTCGAGTTGCCCCTGGTGAAGCGCGGCCAGCGCTTCGAAGGCTTCACTGCCCCAGGCGAGCGCGTGCTGGCCTGGGCGCGTACCGTGCTGGCCGCCTACGACGGCCTGCAGGCGGAAGCCGCGGCCTGTCGCGGGCATCTGGTAGGCACCTTGCGCCTGGGGGTGGTGCCGCTGTCCAGCTTCGACCCGGTGCCACTGCTGCACA
The DNA here is from genome assembly GCF_014842235.1 of Pseudomonas sp. CFBP 13710. Lineage (NCBI taxonomy): Bacteria > Pseudomonadati > Pseudomonadota > Gammaproteobacteria > Pseudomonadales > Pseudomonadaceae > Pseudomonas > Pseudomonas sp. CFBP 13710. The sequence goes on from NZ_JACYVJ010000010.1 coordinate 124,215, forward strand.
CCCTGCACGGTGAGCATCCCAACCTGCGCTTCGAGCTCAGCTCGCTGAGTTCCGAACAGATCCTCGAGCAACTGGCGAGTAACCGCATCGACCTGGGGGTATCGTTTCTGGAGCGGCTGGACCAGGAGCGCTTCGAATCGAGGGCGCTGGGAGAAACCCGCATGGGCCTGTTGTTCGATCAACGCCACTATGATTTCGGCGAGCAGGCGCTGAGTTGGGAGGCGCTCATCGAGTTGCCGCTGGGCATGCTCACCACCGGCATGCATTTTCGTCAGTCCATCGACCACAATTTCCACTCCCGCGGGCTGGCGCCGCAGCCCTTGCTGCAGACCGACGCGGTTCACCAGTTGATCCAGGCCGTACACGGCGGCCTGTGCTGCGCCATCATGCCCCTGGCCGGCGGGCTGGAAGGGCTGACCGAGCACTTGCGCCTGCAACCCATCGCCGACGCCCACACGCTGGCGCCGCTGGGGTTGATCATGCGCCGCGCCGCGCCGCGCTCGGCACTGGCCGAAGCCTGCTTTAAGCTGTATGACGCGCCATGATCAATGCGGTCTATCGTCGCATCGGCAATAGCAATTAGACGCTGGCTCGTCCTGCGCCTAGGCTAAAGGCTGAATTCACTGCCGGTCCATTCCCATGAACGCCAAGCACCCGGCCAGCGCGGTGCCCGTTTCTTCCTCGGTTGCACCCCTCGCCAACCCCATCGCCAGCCAGACCTACAGTTATTGCAGCTTGAGCCTGGACGAGCCCGGCAGTACGCCGCTGGCCGAAGAAGTGGCGCTGGCGATCGCCTACAACGGCATCAGCCAGGCGGTGATGCTGGTCACGCCCACCGATCTCGAAGACTTCGTCACCGGCTTCAGCATCGGCAGCGGCATCGTGGCCGATGCCAATGAAATCTACGACATCAAGCTCAGCGGCACTGGGTCGGCACGCCACGCCGAGGTACAGATCGCCAATCGCGCCTTCTGGAACCTCAAGACCCAGCGCCGGCAACTGGCCGGCAGCAGTGGCTGCGGATTGTGCGGCGTCGAAGCCGTGGAGCAGGCGCTGCCCGAACTGGCCGTGCTGGCCGGCGCCGACTTGCCGCCGGTGCAGTGGCTCGAGGGCCTGCGCCAGCGCATCGGCGCCTTCCAGCCTCTGGGGCAACGCAGCGGCGCGGTGCATGCGGCGCTGTTCATGGACGCCCAAGGCACCCTGTTGCTGGGCCGTGAAGACATCGGCCGGCACAACGCGCTCGACAAGGTGATCGGCGCCCTGGTGCGGCAGAACATCGACAGCACCGGCGGCCTGGCCATCGTCACCAGCCGTTGCAGCCTCGAACTCATCCAGAAAGTACTGCGCGCCGGCATCCAGACCCTGGTCAGCCTGTCGTCGCCCACCGGCCTGGCCCTGCAATGGGCACGCCGGCACAACCTGAACCTCATTCACCTGCCGCAGCACAGCGCGCCGCGGGTCTATAGCCCTGCGTTGGAGAATCAAGCGTGAGTATTCACAATCAAGCCGACAAGACCCCTGTTCCCCGCTACAAGCCCTACAAAGGTGCAGCGGGTGGCTGGGGCGCACTGATCAGCGTGACGCAGTTCTGGCTGAGCAGCGACAACGCGCTGAAGAACATCCGCACCCTGCTCAAGACCAACCAGAATGGCGGCTTCGACTGCCCCGGTTGTGCCTGGGGCGATTCGCCGGAAAGCGGCATGGTGAAGTTCTGCGAAAACGGCGCCAAGGCGGTGAACTGGGAGGCGACCAAGCGTCGTGTCGACCCTGCCTTCTTCGCCAAGCACAGCGTCACTTCCCTGCTCGAACAGAGTGACTACTGGCTCGAGTACCAGGGCCGTCTCACCGAGCCGATGGTCTACGACCCTGCCAGCGACCGCTACGTGCCGATTGCCTGGGACGATGCGTACGCGCTGGTCGCCAAGCATTTGCTCAACCTTGAAAGCCCGGACCAGGCCGAGTTCTACACCTCGGGACGGGCCAGCAACGAAGCGGCCTACCTGTACCAATTGTTCGTGCGCGCGTTCGGCACCAACAACTTCCCCGATTGCTCGAACATGTGCCACGAAGCCAGCGGCGTTGCATTGTCGCAGAGCATCGGGGTGGGCAAGGGCACGGTGACGTTCGACGACTTCGAGCACGCCGATGCCATCTTCGTCTGGGGGCAGAACCCCGGCACCAACCATCCGCGCATGCTCGAACCTTTGCGCGAAGCGGTCCAGCGCGGCGCGCAGGTGGTCTGCATCAACCCGCTCAAGGAGCGCGGCCTGGAGCGCTTCCAGCACCCCCAGCATCCGATCGAGATGCTTACCAACGGTGACCGTCCGACCAACACCGCCTACTTCCGTCCGGCACTGGGCGGCGACATGGCGATGATGCGCGGCATGGCCAAGTTCCTGCTGCAATGGGAACGCGAGGCCCAGGCCAACAATGCGCCGTCGGTGTTCGACCACGACTTCCTCAACGAGCACACCGCCACCGTGCTGGAATACCTGGCCGCGATCGATGACACGCCATGGGCGCACATCGTCGAGCAATCCGGCCTGCCGCTGGAGGACATCGAACTTGCCGCGCGCATGTACCTCAAGGGCAAGAACGTGATCATGTGCTGGGCCATGGGCATCACCCAGCATCGCCACTCGGTACCGACCATTCAGGAAATCTCCAACCTGATGCTGCTGCGCGGCAACATCGGTCGTCCCGGTGCCGGCCTTTGTCCGGTGCGGGGTCACAGCAACGTGCAGGGCGACCGCACCATGGGCATCAACGAGCGCCCACCGGCGTTCCTTCTCGACGCCCTGGAAAAACGCTTCGGCTTCAATGTGCCGCGCACCAACGGCCATAACGTGGTGGAAGCCATTCATGCGATGGCTGAAGGCAGGGCCAAGGTCTTCATCGCCCTGGGCGGCAACTTCGCCCAGGCCACGCCGGACAGCCCGCGCACGGCGCAGGCGCTGCGCAACTGCGAGCTCACGGTGCAGATCAGCACGAAGCTCAACCGCAGCCACCTGATGCACGGCAAGCAGGCACTGATTCTGCCCTGCCTGGGTCGCACCGACATCGATCAACAAAGCGAGGGCCCACAAGCGGTCACTGTGGAAGATTCGTTCAGCATGGTGCACGCCTCCAATGGCCAACTGCAGCCGCTGTCGAAGCACATGCGCTCGGAGCCGGCCATCGTTGCCGGCATTGCCGCCGCCACGCTCGGTACGCAGCCGGTGGACTGGAACTGGCTGATCGGCGATTACGATCGCATTCGTGACCTGATCGCCGATACCCTGCCCGGCTTCAAGGACTTCAACCAACGGCTGAAGCATCCGGGCGGCTTCTACCTGGGCAACAGCGCCGGTGCGCGCCGCTGGAACACCCCCAGCGGACGGGCCAATTTCAAGCCCAACCGCCTGCCGCTGGACCTGATCGACGAACGCGTACGCGCCACCGGCCAAATACCGGACCTGATCATGCAGTCGATGCGCTCCCACGACCAGTACAACACCACCATCTACGGCCTGGACGACCGCTATCGCGGCGTGCGTGGCCAGCGTGACGTGCTGTTCGCCAATGAAGCCGACATCATTCGCCTGGGCTTCCGTCCAGGGCAGAAAGCCGATCTGGTGTCGATCTGGGAGGACGGCCGCGAACGGCGCGTGAAGGGCTTCACACTGCTGGCGTTCGACATTCCGGCCGGTCAGGCCGCAGCGTACTACCCGGAGGTCAATCCGCTGGTGCCGCTGGAAAGCGTGGGCGAAGGCAGCAGCACGCCTACTTCGAAGTTCGTTGCCATCCGCCTGGAGCAGCCCGCCCCGAGCGCCCGCATCGCCTGATGTCGAGCGCAGCCCCGTGTCGCACCACGTGGGCCGCCAACGCGGCTTGCGCCGCTGCTACAGGTAGATCATACGCCCTGTAGCAGCGACGCAAGCCGCGTCGCTTTTGATCTTGGTCTCGATCTCGACAAAAAGACGCCACTCCGGAAGTACGTGCGACCACCCTCCCTGCTCAAAGTTTCCCCATGAAACTTCCGAATCTCGGAACTGCGTACCCATCGTGCTTTCCATCACATCGTGCTTGCCGGCTGACCAGTCGCATTGCAAAGTCGCGCCGTCATCCCTCTGAGATCTGATTGATGAAATTTCCCTCGATACTTTTGTTGACCCTTGGCCTGGTGACAGGCGCTGCTTCTGCAGGCAGCAACACCGAAGCCGGTGTAGGGGGCGCATTGGGTGGGGTTCTGGGCGCGGTAGTTGGCCAGCAACTGGGCGGCAGCACCGGCTCGACCATTGGCGCAGGCCTGGGTGGTGCTGCCGGCAGTGCAGTGGGCGCAGACAAGCGCAATCGCGGCCAGGCCGCCATTGGTGGCGCGCTGGGCGCTGCAGGTGGCAACGTGGTAGGCCGCACCGTGGGCGGCAGCACCGGCGGCCTGGTAGGCGCGGCGACAGGTGGCGGCGCAGGCGGCGCGCTGGGCAACTACATGGGCACTTCGACCGATCGCGACGATCGTGACGGGCGCCATTACCGCGGCCATGACAACCGCGGCAAATCGAAACACCGCGATCGCGGCCGCCACGTCGGCCACAACAAGCACTGGCGCGACCGCTGAGCCAAGGTTTCTGCAAGCGCGGCGGCCGACACGGCTTCCAGCCACAAGTCTTTAACCCTCTGCTTTTTCCAGAGCCATAAAAAAACCGCCCACAAGGGGCGGTTTTTTATTTCAGCAGACGCTTACAACTGCGGACCGGCAGCCTTGATCGAGTCGCTCACGTCGAACTTCTTGAAGTTCTCGATGAACAGTGAAGCCAGGCCTTTGGCGGCTTCGTCGTAGGCGGCTGGATCAGCCCAGGTATTGCGCGGGTTGAGCAGGTTGGTATCGACGCCCGGTACGACCTTTGGCACGTCCAGGTTGACGATGTCCAGGTGCTCGGTCTCGGTGCCGATCAGGGCGCCGCTCTGGATCGCTGCAATCACGCCACGGGTGGTGGGGATGTTGAAGCGCTTGCCAACGCCGTAGCCACCACCGGTCCAGCCGGTATTGACCAGGTAGACCTTGGAACCGAAGCCACGGATACGCTTGATCAGCAGCTCGGCGTATTCGCCCGCCGGACGCGGGAAGAACGGTGCGCCGAAGCAGGTCGAGAAGGTCGACTTGATGCCGCTGCCCGAGCCCATTTCGGTCGAGCCTACCAGTGCGGTGTAGCCCGACAGGAAGTGATAGGCAGCCTGCTCTTCGCTGAGGATGGACACAGGCGGCAGCACGCCGGTCAGGTCGCAGGTCAGGAAGATCACCGCATTGGGCTCGCCGCCCAGGTTCTTCGGCGCGCGCTTCTCGATCAACTCGCGCGGGTACGCGGCACGGCTGTTCTGGGTCAGGCTGTCATCGGCGTAGTCGGCCTTCTTGTCGGCATCGAGCACGACGTTTTCCAGTACGGCGCCATGCTGGATGGCTTTCCAGATGACCGGCTCGTTCTTCTCGGACAAGTCGATGCACTTGGCGTAGCAACCGCCTTCGATGTTGAACACCACGCCCACGCCCCAACCGTGCTCGTCGTCACCGATCAGGTAACGGCTTTCGTCGGCCGAAAGCGTGGTCTTGCCAGTGCCCGACAGGCCGAAGAACAGGGTGACGTCGCCGTCTTCGCCCATGTTCGCGGCACAGTGCATCGGCAGCACGTCGGCAGCCGGCAGCAGGAAGTTCTGCACCGAGAACATGGCCTTCTTCATTTCGCCGGCATAGCGCATGCCCGCGATCAGCACCTTGCGAGCCGCGAAATTGATGATCACGGTACCGTCGGAATTGGTGCCGTCGCGCTCTGGGACGCACTCGAACTCAGGCGCATTGAGCACCTGCCATTCGTCCTTGCCACCGCCGTTGTACTGCTCGGGGTTGATGAACAGGCAACGGCCGAACAGGTTGTGCCAGGCGGTCTGGGTGGTCATCTTGACCGGCAGGTAGTGCGCCGGATCGGACCCTACATGAACATGGGAAACGAACCGCTCGCGCTCGCCCAGGTAGGCTTCGACACGATTCCACAAGGCATCGAACTTGTCGGCCGGGAATTTGCGGTTGATCGGGCCCCAGGCGATGGCGTCCTGGGTGGTGGGCTCTTCGACAATGAAGCGGTCGACTGGCGAACGACCGGTGCGATGACCGGTACGCACTACCAGAGCACCGGTATCGGCAAGCTCGCCTTCACCACGGTTCAGGGCTTCTTTAACCAGATCGTCTACAGTCAGATCGGCGTACACGGCGTTCTTGGCTTGCGTCATGAGGTTCCCCGTCGGCTCTGGGCCGAGTGTTCCAAACATTTTGTAGTAAGTTTACAACAACCACTACAGCTAAAAAGTGGGCCGGATTATGCCAGAAACGCTCGAAAAGAATAGCGTCCTCCGGTCGGTAACGGCGTTATTCCGGCGTGTTTTTCTTCATTTAGCGAGACTAAATCGCTTCAGTGACGGGTATCTGACGGAGCGTCGACACCAGCACCACTGAAGAGTTGATCGACGTCGGTGGCGTCAAACAAGTAGCGCTGGTTGCAGAACTGGCAGTCGATTTCCACCGTACCGCCATGCTCCTTGAGCAACTCGCGTGCATCGTCGTGCCCCAGGCTGACGAGCGCTCGTGCCGAACGCTCCCTGGAACAGCTGCAGCGAAACCGTATCGGCTGGGTATCGAAAAGCCGCAGTGCCTGCTCGTGATACAGGCGGTACAGCACGGTTTCGTTATCCAGGCCCAACAGTTCTTCGGCCTTGAGGGTGTCCGCCAGGGTGGTGGCGGCCGTCCAGCTCTCGGCGCGCTCGTCCTCGTCCTTGATCACGGCGGCAGGCAACTGCTGCAGCAGCAAGCCACGGGCACGGGTGCCGTCGGCCTTGAGCCAGAAGCGCGTGCCGAGCTGTTCGGAGAGGGCGAAATAATTCGAGAAACTTGCCGACAGGTCGGCACCTTCCAACTCCACGATGCCTTGGTAGCGCTGGCCTTCGGTAGGGTCGATGGTCATCGCCAGGGTTCCGGCGGGCATCAATTCGGGCAGGCCATCGGTGTCGTTGATCTGCTCGGCGTGGAAACGCGCCAGGCCGCGGATCTCGCGTTCGCTGGAGCACTCGATCATCAACAGTGGCACGGGGCCTTCGGAACGGGCCTGCAGGACCAGCAAACCGTCGAACTTGAGCGTACCTACCAGCAGGGCCGCGGCAGCCATGAACTCGCCCAGCAGCAACTGCACCGGCAACGGATAGTCGTGCTTGGCCAGAACCTCGGCATAGCTGCGCTCCAATGCTACCGCCTCACCGCGTACATCGGCGTCATCGAAAATAAAGCGTTGGGTGAAATCGGCTTCAGGAAGATCGTGCATAATTCCAGTATCTGAGAATGGTGACAAAATGTGTAGCGGCTTTTATAAAGCCCGCTTCAGAGCGTTCGCTTGATCGCTCACTGCCCTGTAGATGTAGAGGTATCTTATGAACAAAGCCCCGCTGTTCCAAGCCAGGTGGAACGTTAGCGGCTTGCTGCTGTGCAATACAATCCCGATCGTGCTGTTGTGCTTCTGGTTATGGCCTATTGGCCATCATTTGTGTACAGCATTCGACGAATGGCTGTTTCGGCTGCTCAACGCGCCCTTGGCCAGCAACGCCGCCTGGCGTTACGCCTGGACCCTGGGCAGTCTGCGCCCCTTCGATATCGTGGTCGGCGTGATCATGCTGGCGCTGCTGATCCGCGGCAACTGGGTGTTCAAGGCCCATCAGGTTCGCCAGGCTTTCTTCGGCTTCATGGCCGTGCTGTTGCTCTTAGTGGTGGTGCGCGCGCTGTTTTCCAAGTGGATACACGCAATGGGCTGGGACCATGACAGCCCGAGCATGGTATTGGCCGACCCGGTACTGCTCAGCGACTGGTACCCGAACCTGGAACGTCACTGGGAGCTCAAGGACCGCTCCAGCCAGAGTTTTCCCGGCGATCACGCTTCGGTGCTGTTGATCTGGGCGCTGTTCATGAGTGTCTGTACCCGCAGGCTCGGGCAGTGGCTGTGCATCTGGGCCCTGGCCGTGGTGTTCATGCTGCCGCGCCTGGTGGCTGGCGCCCACTGGGGGCAGGACGACTACATTGGTGGCGTGTTGATGGCCGTCTGGGCGCTGGGGTGGGGGTATTACACACCTTTCGCGGCCCACACTTCACAGTGGCTCGTACGTGCCACCGAGCCACTGTTCAGGCTGCTGGCGAAGCTGCCGGTGCTGGGCCGGTTGAGTATCGTCGCAAGGTGATGCGGTGTCTGTGCTGGCCTCTTCGCGGGCAGAGAGCTCGCCGCCCGCCCCGCTCCCACAGGCCAGCACTGCGCTGCATCAATCCACTGAGCGAAAACTGAACAGCTGCCGGCGCTGCTTCTTCGAAGGCTTGCCATCGGTGGTAACACCCAGGGCACCTGCCTTGCGCATGGCCACCGCGGCCTCGCGCCTGGCCTGGCTCTGTTCGGTCTCGCGGTAGAGCGTCTGCGCTTCCGGCGCCCCACGCCGCACGATTGAAAGCGCCTCGATGATCACGCTGCGCTCATCGAAACCGGTGCGTATCTGCAACTCGTCGCCCACGTGTGGCTCCTTGCCAGGCTTGCAGCGCTCGCCGCGGTAATGCACCTTGCCACTCTCGATGGCTTCCTTGGCCAGCGCGCGCGTCTTGTAGAAGCGCGCCGCCCACAGCCATTTGTCCAGACGGACCTTTTCCTCTTCTTCCTGCTTGTGCTTCTGTGCCACAGGCTCACCTCGCGAAATGCCGTCATCAAACTGTACTACCGTGCCTGTCGGATGCAAGCGGCGGTCTTTGCGATTACAGTGCACGCATGCTTGCCAAGCGGCGTCGGGCTGGGTTGAATTGATCCGGTCCGCGCCGGTCTGAAGCTTGCGTATACGGGTCCATCCCTACCTCTTGCGGTTTGCCGATTTGAAGACATTTGACCATCTGACCGTTATCGGTCTGCGCGAGTGGGTGGCGCTGCCCGATCTGGGTGTCGCCGGCCTGCGCGCCAAGATCGATACCGGCGCCAGCACCTCCAGCCTGCACGCCACGGACATCGAGCCGTTCACCCGTGCCGGTGAAAAATGGGTGCGTTTCACCGCTCATCTGGGCACCGTGGTACAGCTGCGCCACCGGCGCTGCGAAGCGCCGCTGGTGGCGATGAAAACCATCAAGAGCTCCAATGGCCATGCGCAGACGCGCTACGTGATCAAGACCACCCTGGCCCTGGGCGACCGGGTCTGGACAGTGGAATTCACCCTGGCCTGCCGCAAGTCCATGCGTTACCGCCTGTTGCTCGGCTCCAAGGCGCTGGTCCATGGCCAACTGGTCGTGAACCCGGGCGTCACCTACGTTCAAGACAAGCCGGTGTTCCCGGCCTCTACTACCTCTGCCACAGGTGTTGCATGAAGATCGCTGTGCTGTCGCGCAATCCGCGTCTGTATTCCACTCGTCGTCTGGTCGAAGCCGGTACTGCCCGTGGCCATGAAATGGTGGTGATCGACACGCTGCGCGCGTATATGAACATCGCCAGTCACAAACCGCAGATCCACTACCGCGGCAAACCGCTGCAGGGCTTCGATGCGGTCATTCCGCGCATCGGCGCGTCGGTGACGTTCTATGGCTGCGCGGTGCTGCGCCAGTTCGAAATGATGGACGTCTTTCCGCTGAACGAATCGGTGGCCATCGCCCGCTCGCGGGACAAGCTGCGCTCGCTGCAGCTGCTGTCGCGACGCGGTATCGGCCTGCCCGTCACCGGCTTCGCCCACTCGCCGGACGACATTCCCGACCTGATCAGCATGGTCAACGGCGCCCCCCTGGTGATCAAGGTGCTCGAGGGTACCCAAGGCATCGGTGTGGTCCTGTGTGAAACCACCAACGCCGCCGAATCCGTGATCGAAGCGTTCATGGGCCTCAAGCAGAACATCATGGTTCAGGAGTACATCAAGGAGGCCGGCGGTGCCGACATCCGCTGTTTCGTGGTGGGTGACAAGGTGATCGCGGCGATGAAGCGCCAGGCCAGGCCCGGTGAGTTTCGCTCCAACCTGCACCGCGGCGGCTGTGCCAGCCTGATCAAGATCACACCCGAAGAGCGCATGACCGCGATCCGCGCCGCCAAGGTGATGGGGCTCAGCGTCGCCGGCGTGGATATCCTGCGCTCCAACCACGGCCCGCTGGTGATGGAGGTGAATTCATCACCCGGCCTGGAAGGGATCGAGGTGACCACCGGCAAAGACGTGGCCGGGATGATCATCGAACACATCGAAAAGAACAGCGGCCCGAACATGACCCGCACCAAGGGCAAGGGCTAAACACCGCAACATGCCGTTCGGCCAGCGTTGGCGAACGGCATCCTCGTGGCGGCAGCCCTAAACGGCGTCCCTGGGCAGCATCAGGCCCAGCGGCAGCCTGACACGCGCCTCCAGCCCACCCGTCGACCGATTGCGCAACTCCACGTTGCCGCCATGCATGGCAGCGATGCGCTTGACGATCGCCAGGCCCAACCCGGTGCCCTTGCCACTGCGGGCGCGGTCCCCGCGAATGAACGGGTCGAAGATGCCGGCCAGTTCACCCGGATCGATGCCTGCCCCCCGGTCCACCACACTGAGCACCACATAGGGCGCGTTGTCGTCGCCGGAAACATGGACCGCCACTTCCACGCCGCTGCCGGCATGGTAGAGGGCGTTGCCGATCAGGTTGTTCAGCAGGCGCTTCATCGACACCCGGCGCAGCGGGAACGGCGGGATCGGTTCCAGGCGAAGCAGTACCTGTTCTTCTGCCTGGTTATAGGGCGCGACCACTTCCTGCACCAGGTGGCCCAGATCGACGACCTCGACGCTTTCGTCACGGCCGTCGCGAATGAAGGCCAGGAACTGATCGAGGATCGCGTCCATGTCCTCGATGTCGCGGACCATGTCGGGGGTGAACTCGTTGTCCGAGGTCATCAGTTCCAGTGACAGCCGCAAGCGGGTCAATGGCGTGCGCAGATCGTGGGACACCCCGGCCAGCATCAGCTCGCGCTCGCGGCCGGCCTGTTCGACGTCCTCGGCCATCTGGTTGAACGCTCGGTACACCTCGGTCATTTCGCTGGGCGTGTCGCTCACCGGCAGGCGCACGCTGCGGCCCTGCCCCAATTGCCGGGCGGCGAACACCAGACGCTTGAGCGGCTGGTTGAGCTGACGCACGAATATCCAGGCCGAAGCGGTCGACAGCAAGCCGATCGCAAGGAACCAGCCCAGCACGCTCCAGATCTTCTGCCCACGCAACGGGTGCGGGTACAGAGGCACTTTCAACCAGCCCGCGCCCAGGCTCGGCGCACGCACCCACAGCGCGGGCGGGGCGTGGACGCGCAGGCGCACTTCGGTGTCTTCGCCCAGCTCGGCCTGCATCTGGCGTTGGTAGATTTCACTGTACGGCCAGTGCTGCTCGCCTTCCGGCACGCCGCCGCCGACCACCCGGATCAGGCCCGCCGCATCGGCGATCTGGTCACGGTTGTTCTCGTCCGCCGCCCAGTAGGCACGCAGCGTCAGCGCCACGCCGTGACTGTACTGGCGGTCGACCAGCACGTCTTCGTTCATCAACAGGTAGACCAGGGTCAAGGCCTTCGAGAACAGGACGACGACCAACACCAGCCAGAGGGTTCGGGCGAAAAAACTTTGGGGAAACCAGACAGGGGTTTTCATTGCGTGGCGATCACATACGTTGCAGGAGCGAGCAGGCTCGCAGACATTGTGGATGACGAACATCCCGAATCAACGAGTGATTCAGGATATCGCTCCTACAAAAACCCCGGCAGTCTATCGGGCAGCGTTGCCATCGGGTACGAACACGTAACCCACACCCCAGACCGTTTGAATGTAGCGAGGCTTGGAGGGGTCGGGCTCGATCATGCGGCGCAGCCGCGAGATCTGCACGTCGATGGAACGCTCCAGGGCATCCCATTCACGTCCGCGAGCCAGGTTCATCAGCTTGTCGCGGGTCAGTGGCTGGCGCGCGTTCATCACCAGGGCCTTGAGCACGGCGAACTCACCGGTGGTCAGCATGTGCACTTCGTCGCCGCGCTTGAGTTCGCGGGTGGCCAGGGAAAGCTCGTAGTCGCCGAAGGAAACCGATTCGTCCTCGCTGCCCGGAGCACCCGGAACCGGCGCCGACTGGCGACGCAGCACGGCTTTCACGCGCGCCATCAGTTCATCCGGGTTGAAGGGCTTGGCCAGGTAGTCATCTGCGCCCAGCTCCAGCCCCTTGATCCGGCTGAGTTCGTCACCCTTGGCGGTCAACATGATGATCGGGACCTGGTTGTTGCTGGCGCGCAGACGGCGGCAGGCAGACAGGCCGTCTTCACCGGGCAGCATCAAGTCCAGGACAACCAGATGGAACACTTCACGGGCGAGCAGGCGATCCATTTGCTCGACATTGGGCACGGCGCGCGCACGGTAGCCTTTGCTGGTGAAGAATCGCTCCAGCAGGCTGCTCAGTCCCGGATCGTCGTCAACGATGAGGATCTTTTCACCTTCGGCTGCTTGTGCGGTACTGCTCATGGGTTGCTCCTCTGATCTCGGCGCGCATTATGGCGTAGCTGCCAACGCTCGTGCCGTGTGCATTGTTAGCAGATTTTTCCTGGCCCGCCAGTCACAATCCTCGATCGCCCGGGCGTCGGGTTCGCGCCGCAACGATGTCGCTGGGTATACTGCACGGCTCGTCAGCCGGGCTCGGCGGGGATTGCACCTTGTACCCAACATTTTTCAGGTGGTTATCATGATCAGCATAAACAGCCGCATCGCCGAGGAACTCGGCGTCCGCCCTCAACAGGTCGAAGCGGCCGTCGCACTGCTGGATGAAGGTTCGACCGTGCCTTTCATCGCTCGTTACCGCAAGGAAGTGACCGGCAGCCTGGACGACACCCAGCTGCGTCACCTCGAAGAGCGCCTGCGCTATCTGCGCGAACTCGACGAGCGCCGGGCAAGCATCCTCGCCAGCATCGAGGAGCAGGGCAAGCTGACCCCCGAGCTGGCCCGCGAGATCAACCAGGCCGACACCAAGACCCGCCTGGAAGACCTTTACCTGCCGTACAAGCAGAAGCGCCGCACCAAGGGCCAGATCGCCCTGGAAGCCGGCCTCGGCGAGCTGGCCGATCGCCTGTTCGGCGACCCTGCGCTGACCCCGGAAGCGGAGGCGGCACGGTTCGTCGACAGCGACAAGGGCGTCCTCGATACCAAGGCCGCGCTTGAAGGCGCCAAGTACATCCTGATGGAACGTTTCGCCGAAGACGCCACGCTGCTGGCCAAGCTGCGCGGTTTCCTCAAGCAGGAAGCCGTGCTCAGCGCCCGGGTACTGGCCGGCAAGGAAGAGGAAGGCGCCAAGTTCCGCGACTACTTCGAGCATGACGAACCGCTCAAGAGCATGCCTTCGCACCGCGCCCTGGCGATCTTCCGCGGACGCAACGAGGGTATCCTCGGTTCTTCGCTGAAGGTCGGCGAGGAACTGCCGGGTACCCTGCACCCGTGCGAGATGATGATCGCCGAGCGTTTCGGCGTGAAAAACCAGCAGCGGGCCGCCGACAAGTGGCTCGGCGAAGTGGTGCGCTGGACCTGGAAGGTCAAGCTCTACACGCACCTGGAAACCGACCTGCTGAGCGAGCTGCGCGAGAACGCCGAAAGCGAGGCCATCAACGTCTTCGCACACAACCTGCATGACCTGCTGCTGGCCGCCCCGGCCGGCCCACGCGCCACCCTGGGCCTGGACCCGGGCCTGCGCACCGGTTGCAAGGTGGCGGTGGTGGACGCCACCGGCAAGCTGCTCGATCACGCCACGGTGTATCCGCACGTGCCGCACAACAAGTGGGACCAGACCCTCGCCACGCTCGCCGCGCTGTGCGCCAAGCATGCCGTGGACCTGATTGCCATCGGCAATGGCACTGCCAGTCGCGAGACCGACAAACTGGCGGCCGAGCTGATCAAGAAATACCCAGGTCTGAAAATGACCAAGGTCATGGTGTCCGAAGCCGGTGCATCGGTGTATTCGGCCTCGGAGCTGGCTGCTCGCGAATTTCCCGATCTGGACGTGTCTATCCGCGGTGCGGTCTCCATCGCCCGCCGCCTGCAGGATCCGCTGGCCGAACTGGTCAAGATCGATCCGAAATCCATCGGCGTGGGCCAGTACCAGCACGATGTCTCGCAGCTCAAGCTGGCGCGGGGCCTGGATGCCGTGGTCGAGGACTGCGTGAACGCCGTGGGCGTGGACGTCAACACCGCTTCCGTGGCCCTGCTGGCGCGCATCTCCGGGCTCAACGCCACACTGGCGCAGAACATCGTCGCCCACCGCGACGAGCACGGTGCATTCAGAACCCGTGCGGCGCTGAAGAAAGTCTCGCGCCTGGGCGAAAAAACCTTCGAACAGGCGGCGGGCTTTCTGCGCGTCATGAACGGCGACAACCCGCTGGACGCCTCGGCCGTGCACCCCGAAGCATACCTGCTGGTGCAGCGCATTGCCGCGGGCACCGATCGCGACATTCGCTCGCTGATCGGTGACAGCGGCTTCCTCAAGCGCCTCGACCCGAAAAAATTCACCGACGAAACCTTTGGCCTGCCCACCGTCACCGACATCCTGCAGGAATTGGACAAACCGGGCCGCGACCCTCGTCCCGGATTCAAGACTGCCGAATTCCAGGACGGTGTCGAAGACCTCAAGGACCTGCAACTGGGCATGGTGCTCGAAGGCGTGGTCACCAACGTGACCAACTTCGGCGCGTTCGTCGATATCGGCGTCCACCAGGACGGCCTGGTGCATATCTCGGCACTGTCGGAAAAATTTATCAAGGACCCGCGTGAAGCGGTGAAGGCTGGCGACGTGGTCAAGGTCAAGGTGATGGAAGTGGACATTCCGCGCAAACGCGTAGGGTTGTCGATGCGCATGGGCGACACGCCTGGCGAGAAGATCGACGGCGCACGTGGCAGCCGCCCTGGTGCCGCCGGGCGCCAGCAGGCCGCTCCGGCGCGCGTCAAGGAACCTGCCGCCGCACCGGCCAGTGGTGCCATGGCGTCGTTGTTCGCCAATGCCAAACAGCTGAAGAAGCGCTGATGCAGGTCGACGACGAGTTGACCCAGAGCGCCTACTTTCGCAACCTTGGCTGCGAGGTGCGGCGCCTGGACGCCGGCGTGGCCGAGGTGGCACTGCCACTGGCCGCGCACCTGCGCAATCGTGGGCAGGTGATGCACGGTGGCGCCATCTTCAGCCTGGTCGACATTGCCATGGGCCTGGCATGTTCCACCGCGCACGGTTTCGATAATCGAAGTGTCACGCTCGAATGCAAGATCAATTACCTTCGCGCGGTGTCAGAAGGTGAGGTGATCTGCAAGGCCCAGGTATTGCACGCCGGTCGGCGCACGATGGTGGTCGAGGCCGAAGTGCTCCAGGGCGAAAAACTGATGGCAAAAGCACAAGGTACCTTCGTGGTTCTCTAGCCCGAAGGGGCCGTTATGCGGTAATTTCGGCACGGCGCAGGCGGTGCCGGACGCCGCACGGCCTGCACCCTGCCCGATCGAAACCAGGCGACAACGCCGGTTCCTTTTTGTCTTCACCCTTGCAGACCGTCCGCTCCACCCCCATATCGGGGCGACTGACGCGTGAAGGAATCCAACTTGAGCGAATTTCTCAACCGCCGCCTGACTTTGCTCGGCGAGCCTGCCACCCTTTCCCTGCTCGCGCAGTGCCTGCATGGCATAGAGCGCGAGTGCCTGCGCGTCAACCACGAGGGTCGCCTGGCACAGACGCCACACCCCGAGGCGTTGGGCGCGGCGCTGACCAATGAACAGGTCACCACGGACTACTCCGAATCGCTGCTGGAATTCATCACGCCCGCGCTCCAGGATCCTGCACAGACCCTGCACAGCCTCGAGCAGATCCACCGCTTCGTGTACAGCAAGCTGGGCAGCGAGTATCTGTGGAGCCCCTCCATGCCCTGCCCGCTGCCAGCCGAGGAAGACATCCCGCTGGCCTACTACGGCACCTCGAACATCGGGCGCCTCAAGTATGTCTATCGCCAGGGTCTGTCCCTGCGCTATGGCCGCACCATGCAGTGCATCGCCGGCATTCACTATAATTTCTCCCTGCCCGAGCAGCTGTGGCCGGTGCTCAAGCAGGCCGAGGGTTATGTCGGCACCGCTCGCGATTATCAGTCGGCGGCCTACATCGCACTGATCCGCAATTTCCGCCGCTACAGCTGGTTGCTGATGTACCTGTTCGGCGCCTCGCCGGCGCTGGATGCAGGCTTCTTGCGCGGACGTGCCCATCAACTCGAGCAACTGGATGCGCAGACCCTGTACCTGCCCTATGCCACCAGCCTGCGCATGAGTGACCTGGGCTACCAGAGCAATGCCCAGGCGGGCTTGACGCCGTGCTACAACGATCTGGCCAGCTACACCGACAGCCTGCGCAAGGCGGTTGCCACGCCCTACGCACCTTACGTCCAGGTCGGTACGCACAAGGATGGCGAATGGGTGCAGTTGAACACCAACATTCTGCAGATCGAAAACGAGTACTACTCCAACATTCGTCCGAAACGAGTGACCTACAGCGGCGAACGGCCGATCCAGGCCTTGATGGCGCGCGGCGTGCAGTACATCGAAGTGCGCTGCCTGGACATCAACCCGTTCCTGCCCACCGGCGTTGACCTGCCCGAGTCGCGTTTTCTCGATGCGTTCCTGTTGTTCTGCGCGCTGGAAAGCAGCCCGCAGATCGACAGTGCCGAGTGCTCGGCGTGCACCGACAATTTCCTCAATGTGGTCAAGGAGGGTCGCCGCCCTGGCCTGCAGTTGCAGCGCAATGGGGAAGCGGTCGAGCTCAAGGACTGGGCCAATGATCTGCTGGAGCGTATCGACGCCGTCGCCGCCCTGCTCGATCGCAGCACTGGTACCGATGAGCATGTGCAGGCGATGGCGGCGCAGCGTGCCAAGGTTGGCGATGCGTCGCTGACGCCGTCGGCGCAGGTACTGGCGAAGATGGCCGAGCAGAAGCAGAGTTTTGCCGAGTTCTCCTTCAGCCAGAGCCAGGCCCATGCAGACTACTTCCGCGAGCAGCCATTGAGCCCCCAGGACCAGGCGCGCTTCGAACAGCAAGCCCGCGATTCGCTGGTAGCCCAGGCGACGCTGGAAGCCGAAGAAGTTGGCGATTTCGATCTGTTCGTCGGCTCCTATCAAGCAAGCATCCTCGCCATCAGCAACTGACCAAGCGGTCGATCCTCGAAAGACCGCGGCGCCTGCTTCGCGGCCACGGACCGCTCCTACGGATGGCCTCGACCTCACGTAGGAGCGGT